>CAYVNB010000011.1:0-20415 GCA_964452665.1 uncultured bacterium | reverse complement strand
ACTGAAACCTTACGTTATTCTGTTGATATGCCAGGTCAGGCATTAGCATACGCTTTAGGTATGGATAGGTTGATATTAATGCGAAATAATATGAAAGATCAACTTGGTGACAAGTTTGATATTCGAGATTTTCATGATGCAGTGCTCAAAGAAGGTGCAATGCCGCTAAATATACTTGAAGATCACATCCAATGGTTTATTAAGAATATGGATAATAAATAATGCCGTTAAAAAAAAATAAACGTAGAGAATTTTTAAAATCAAGCGCTGTTGGAACCGCGGGTCTAGCGTTTGGTATCTCAGGTGTTTACATTGATAAAAAAGGTGTCAGGTATGCGTGTGGTGACCCAAGAAGAAACAGTCGCGCAGTAGGAATCGGAGTTTAAATTAAAATAGTTTAAAATGTCTCACTTTATTTATAATGGAAAGTCTATTGAATTTAAAAAAGGAGATAGTGCACTTATTGCTCTCCAGCGGAATGGTATCCATCCCAATGGCGGGGGATGCATTTGTCTTTCTGGAGATTGTCCACACTGTATTGCTACGGTAGATGGTATACCCTATGTTCGTACCTGTCAAATTACTGCCCGTAAAGGGATGGTTATTGATAGTCATCCCACCGATCAACCACCACCGGTACCAAATGATGAAAATCAATATAAAAATGTTTTTGCACGAAATATCCACTGTGATACTGTTGTTATTGGTGCCGGCAAAACAGGGAAGTCCGTTGCGCAAAAACTAGAAAAAAAAGGGCAAGAAGTTATAATGCTGGAAGCAACTGAAGGGAAAGAAGTAGTAGGTATTTATCCCGGGCCTCTCGTTGTTGTAAGGACATCTAAGGGCATGCTACATGTCCATCCAAGTGATGAAATAATTGTTGCTACTGGTGCTGCTGAATTACATCCTGTCGTACCAGGAAATGACTTAAAGGGAATTGTAACATCTAGAGCTGCGACTCAATTAAATGAAGCTGGTGTTGATCTTGGCCGTGTAATTTCAGTTGGTGCGCCTCCTAAGGGAATTCTTTCAAAAGAGTTAGAAGGTGAACTAATTGAAATTGAAGGAAAAGATAAAGTTGAAGCAATTATTGCCATTGATTCAAATGGAGAAAAAAAACGATTTGAATGTGATACAGTTAGTATAGGAATTGGATTATATCCTCGCGATGTTTTGGCTCGAATGGGGAATGACTTGCCAGTACAGATTGTAGGAGATGCAGGGATAAAACCAGATATACCACCTTGCCCAAAATCTGGAATTGTATGTCATTGTGCAAATGTAACTGTTGAGGATATGGATTCCGTTCGGAATCTTGGATTTGAAGAATTAGAATTACTTAAACGTGGAACACTGGCCGGGACTGGTACTTGTCAAGGCAGTGTTTGTCTACCTTATATCCGTAGCTTTTTAGCCGATAAAGGAAAAAAACTGCAGGCACCTTTCACAGCACGACCAGTTACTAGGCAGCCAAGTGTAGGGGAAATGGCCGCGGGATCATATTACTGGTCAACACCGCGTACAGCATTGGACGGGGTGCACCGCCGATTGGGTGCACAGATGGAACGTTTAGGAGGTTGGTGGCGTCCTTGGAATTATGGAGATGTGATAGAAGAATATAGAGCGGTAAGGGAAACAGTTTCACTTTGTGATGTAAGCACACTAGGTAAAATGCTGATTTCTGGACCAGATGCCCTAAAACTTTTGGAGTATTTGTATCCCACTAAGGTTTCCACCATCAAAATAGGACGTTCACGCTATGCCTTATTGCTGGATGAGCGTGGTTATGTATTAGATGATGGAATGATTTGTCGAGATGGAGAAAGTCGCTTTACTTTATCTTTCACAAGTGGTGGTGCTACTTTTTCAGAATTATGGGTTAGAGATTGGGCCGAATCCATGAATTTAGATGTTCGCATCCTAAATCAAACTATGTCTCTAGGGGCAATTAATGTTACAGGGCCACTATCAATGGAATTGCTTAATCGGGCAGGCCTCCATAATCCTCCTAAGTTTTTACACCATACTAATGCGGTTGTAGCAGATATAGAATGCCGGGTTTATCGATTAAGTTTTACCGGAGAAAAATCATTTGAGTTGCACCATTCAGCTGCGGATTCAGCTGAATTATGGAATCGTCTTTTTGAGTATGGAAAAGATCTGGGAATTAAACCGCACGGACTTGAAGCACTCATGATTTTGCGCCTTGAAAAGGGTCACATAGTTGTGGGCCAAGATACAGATTTTGATTCCACTCCTCGACGCATTAATCACGAGTGGGCAGTTAAACTGGATAAAGCTGACTTTATAGGGAAACAGGCGGTTTTACGTACCAATAAAGTAAAAATTAATCGCCAGCTTGTTGGCTTTGAAATGGATGGGCCTGCACCTAATGAAGGTACAGTGATCTGGGATGGAAATAATTATGCAGGATACGTTACCTCTAGTGGTTTCTCGCTTCATTTAAATAAATCGGTTATGTTGGGATGGCTCAATCTAATTAATGGGGAACTACCAAGTAAATTAACTATTGATGGTCGTCCTGCTAATCGCGTAAAAACTCCATTTTATGACCCGGAGGGAACTCGTGCCAGATTTTAAACGAATTTCAGCAACGCGGGTTGTGGCAACCCCTAAGGCTATCGAATCAGCGGATTGGCAAAAGAATGATATAGTATTGCCCTTGGCTAAAGATGAAGTCTTAGTATTAGGAAAAGTAGATCTTAATGATATTAATGATCCACATGCATTGGTTGTACCTGATAGTGAATTTGTAGGTACTTGGGTTGCAAGTAACGAAGCTATGAAATTATTGGAACGGACCTGTTCTTGGAAATTACCAATTAATAGACCAGCCTTTGCACAAGGTGCTATTGCCGAGATACCTGTAAAATTATGGTTCGAAGAAGATCGTGTGCTTATTTTAACTCCAGGGCCATATGCTATTGATCTCGAGGAGCGCTTGTCATGAATGAAAATATTGAAAGAACAATTCAATTTAAATGGCATGATCCTAAACCAAGTTATGATGTTATTATAATTGGTGGCGGTGGTCACGGGCTTGCGACCGCATATTATCTTGCCACAAGACATGGAATTACAAATGTAGCTGTACTTGAAAAAAAATATATTGGTTCAGGAAATTCTGGCCGAAATACAACTATTATACGTGCCAACTATGGGATTCCAGAAGCCGTACGATTTTATCAGCGTAGTGTTGAATTATATGCTGGTCTGGAAAATGAGACAAATCGGAGCATAACACATAAGCAAAAAGGGTTACTTTGGATTGCCCATAGTGAAGCAGGTATAAGGGCAGAAAGAGCTCGTGCTGATGTTAATACGGCTTTTGGCGCTGAGACTGTATTTGTGAAACCAGATGAGATAAAAAAAATATGTCCACAACTCGATATTTCTGGAGATGGTGTGTGGCCAATCAGGGGAGCTTCTTATCATCCGGCAGGTTCATCGGCGCGACATGATAAAGTAGTCTGGACTTACGCTGAAGGAGCAATAATGCGGGGAGTTCATATTCATCAAAATACAACAGTGAATGGTCTAACAATAGAAGGGGATCGTATAGTAGGAGTTGAAACAAATCAAGGAAAAATCGCAACAGGTTGTGTTGTTTCTGCTGTTGGTGGGCATGTAACTACACTTGCAGCTATGGCAAAATTACGATTACCTATTCGAACACACCCCTTACAAGCATTCGTAACCAATTGCTATGAGCAAAAATTAGGTCCTATTGTAGCCTCTACCGATTTACTTACCTATGTTTCACAAACAGCAAAGGGCGAAATTTTAATGGGCGCTGAGATTGACCGACAACCAAGCTATTCATACAAATCTGGGCATCGTTTTATTCAGTCAACTTCCCGTCGTGCCATGGCTTTACTTCCATTTATTCGTGATTTGAGAATTATGCGCCAGTGGACAGGCGTATGTGATATGAGTCCTGATTATTCACCCATTATGGGCAAAACTGGCATTGAAGGATTTTATATCACCACAGGTTGGGGTACATGGGGATTTAAGGCCATTCCAGTAGGAGGCGAACAAATGGCAGAACTGATTGCCACAGAAAAAACACCAGAATTGATTGCCCCATTTTCACTTAATCGTTTTGCCAAAGACCGTACTATGGCGGATCGTGGTTCCGCAGGTACCCATTGAAAAATAATAATAAATTATGAGTATTCAAATCACCTGCCCAAACTGTGGAAAGAGATCCCTTGAGGAATTTATCTATGGAGAAGTTTTAAATGTACCCGATTCTATCACTGATATTGATGAGAGAGATCTTGATCGAGCTTTTATGCATGATAACCATGAAGGTCCGGTGAAAGAACAATGGTTTCATTCTCATGGATGTCGCCGATGGATAAAATTGCACCGAGATACGAGAAATGATCATATTCTATGAATAAAGAAAGAAGGATATTATTAAAATGAAAAATCTAATTATAATTTTTGCATGCACGATTGTTATTGGACAGAAAGATATAGCAACAATAACAATGACGGGTCTTCATGAGGCAGAATATTTTGATTTGAAATCCAAATCTGTAGATGAAACTTTTCGAATATTTGTTGCAAAACCATTTCCATTGGAACCCGATAAGAAGTACCCGGTAATTTACGTGTTGGATGGAAATGGTTTATTTGGAATGGTAATGGATTCACAGCGGATGATGGCATTAGGAGGGGAAGTGCCACCGGCATATATAATCGGTATCGGCTATACAGTAGATAACGGTTTTATGGAAACTATGGCAAAACGTTGGAGAGATTACACACCGACACCCGGTGGAGAATTAGAGGCTATGACTAAAGTATCACTGGATCCAACAGGAACGGTAGAGGGTGGTGGCGGCTCAGACTTTTTAAAATTTCTTCAAGAGGAATTAAAACCATTAATTGAATCTAACTATTCCGTGGATCCAAATGACGCAACCATTGCTGGGATTTCATTGGGAGGTCTTTTTCCTAGCTGGGTATTGCTTAATCAGCCAGAGACTTTTCAGCGCTATGTGATCATTAGTCCTTCCATCTGGTGGAATCAAGAAGAGGTTTGGAAATGGGAGTCTCGGTTTGCAAAAAATAATAATGATATTAATGCAAAAGTGTTTGTCACGGCTGGTGGCCTTGAAACAAGTGAAGAATTAAAAAAAACAATCCAGCAGGTTCTTAATATGGGCGGTCCAATGGCTGAAATGTATAAAAACATTGCTAAAGGATATGATAAATATGGTTGGCCAAAAATGGCAGAGATTACCCCAGTGTTTGTTGATAAGTTGAAATTGCGTGGTTATAAAAATCTAAAAATTCACTGCCATAATATGCCAGATGAAACTCACACGTCAGTTGGATCTGGTGCTTTTTCCCGTGGATTGCGCTACGTATTTGGCCATTGGAATCCTGAATAATAATTAATTACTATTTCTATGTCGAATCAATGGTCAAGCCGATTATCCTTTATAATTACTACAGCTGCATTTTCTATAGGTTTAGGTAATATATGGCGGTTTCCATATATAGTTGGTGAAGGTGGAGGAGGAGCATTTTTATTGGTATACTTAATTTTACTTTTTATTGTGGGTCTTCCAATGATGATCATCGAGATTGGATTAGGAAGAATGTCCTCGTCCACAACCCTGGTCGGTTTTGGTAAAATAAGTAAACAACCGATTTGGAATGGATTAGGCTGGTTAGGAGTTCTCACTGCCCAAATTATTATGTGTTATTATGTTATGATCTTGGCATGGGTTGCTGTTTATTTTATTGATAATCTAACGGGGAATATTTCAGGGCTAGGGACTGAAGACTTAGAGCGTCATTTTATATTAATTGCAGCCAATTCTAAAAAAATAGTTATTTTTATTTTTGGTATAATGACAATTGCATTTTTAATTATAAGGCAGGGTTTACAATCAGGCCTTGAACGGTATTCTAAATACATGATATTTACTTTTATTTTGTTATTACTTGGCCTTGCGATTTGGGCTTCAACACTTCAAGGAGCAGGATTAGGGTATAAATGGTATTTATTGCCTGATTTTTCAAAGATTAACCTAGAAGTAATATTAAGTGCTCTCGGTCAATTGTTTTTTTCTATTGGTGTTGGTATGGCCATAGCATTTACTTTTGGAAGTTATACTAATAATAGGGAAAACCTAATCACTAGCACCGGTTGGATCGTTTTTATGGATACCTTTATTGCAGTTCTCGCAGGACTATTAATTTTTCCTGCGATATTCAGTTTTGGTTTATCTCCTGAATCTGGCCCTAATTTGATTTTTATCACTATGACCTCTATCTTTAGTCGCTTGTACTATGGTGAATTTCTGGGTGTGATGTTCTTTTTACTTCTATTTTTAGCTGGATTTACGTCCCTTCTATCCAATCTGCAGGTTTTAACAAATAGTTTTCAGGATAAGTATAAATTATCTTTTTTTAATGCATTATTTTTTGTTTCAGCCTTTATCGCATTTGGCTCAATTCCGGTTGTATACTCTTTTTCTGATTCGCCGCTTATAGTTTTTGGAATGACTGTTTTTGATTTATTAGATTTTGTTACCAATAAAATTATGTTACCACTCAGTGGTTTATTTATTGCAATATTTGGGGCTTATGTTATTGGGTTTAAAAAGTTAAAAGCCCATTTAGAATTAGGTGCTGAGAATATAAATATTGGCAATTACTGGAAATATATTATTCAATGGGTTATTCCAATTTCCATATTAATTATTTTTATCAATGGAATAAATTAAATACAAGATTAAGGTAACTAAATTTAGAAATGAATAATATCAGGATTAAACGCAGAGATTTTATAAAGACAACTGCAGTTGGAGCCACCGGCATGGCTTTGGGTATGACTCCATTTCAGATAAGGACAAAATCGGATATTGATCGTCTTTATGACCGATCAATTATAATTGATGCACTTTCCTTAGGGCATGAGTGGAATAAAGAAGAATTGGATGCAGTAAAATTATCCGGATATACAGGAATTCAAACCAGTTTGGCCAATACAACTTGGGACAGTGCTCTAAAAAGTATTGCTGAATGGAATGACCGAATTGATACACATCCAGATGTATTTATTAAAGCCACCAAAGCGCTCCATTTCAAGCAAGCTAAAAAAGAAAGTAAGCTGGCAGTTATGTATGGTCATCAAAATGCCACCATGATCGATGATAAGGTGGAACGATTAGACATACTTCATGAACTTGGAACGAGATGTATTCAACTTACATATAATTCACGGAATCTTCTGGGAGATGGATGTACAGAACGGACCAATGCAGGTTTATCAGATTTTGGTTTGAAGGTAGTGGAAAGAATGAATGATTTGGGGATCATCGTGGATCTATCCCACTGTGGTAAACAAACATCTTATGATGGTATCAAATTTTCAAAGCGACCAGCCTGTTTTACTCATACAATGTGTGAAGCATTATATCCAGGCCATCCACGGGCAAAGACCGATAAACAATTGAGAGCAATGGGATTGAAAGATGGTATGGTAGGCATTGCCGCATTGGGCTATTTTGTTGGTCCCGATCCTGGTGGAGAGACCACCATAGAAACTTATTTAGATCATATTGATCATGCAGTAAAGATCGTTGGTCTGGATCATGTAGGATTATGCACGGATTATCAGATTCATGGCATTGAGGCCTGGGCAACAAAAGAAACATGGTATGAACCGCGATTGAAATTTTTCAAACCATCATATAATGTGAAATGGCCGCCTTGGATCCCAGAATTAGATGAGCCACAACGTTTTAGGAATGTGGCCCACGGCCTTTTTCGTAGGGGATATAGCGAAAGGGCTATAGAAAAAATACTTGGAGAGAATTGGTTAAATTATTTTGAGGAAGTTTTAGGAGGTTAATTATGAAACTATTCATTGTAAACATAACGATCCTATTTGGATGTTTACTAGGCCAAAACTACGATATTGTCATTGAAGGTGGTCGTGTTATAGACCCGGAAACTGCTTTAGATGTAGTTCGTAATGTTGGGATTACTGGCAATCGTATTATGGATATTAGTTCGAAGCCTTTAAAAGGTAAGCGGGTGATCCAAGCCAAAGGGCTGGTTGTCTCTCCGGGATTTATCGATCTCCACGCCCACGGACAGACAAATGAAGCCCATCAATATCAAGCTAGAGATGGTGTTACCACGGCGTTAGAGATGGAAGGTGGTGTAGGATTTATTAAGGAATGGATCGAGGTGAAACGTGGGAATTCCATCGTGAATTATGGTGGAACAGTTCCTCATGGATTTCTTCGCGCAATGGGCATGGATGAAAATCAGGCTATTGCCCGGAAATTACGAAATTATGTTGAAAAAGAAGGCTTGAGCTTGGAAGGCATTGCTGGATTTGAAAAGGAATTCGCTGCTGCAAATTATCAATCTCAATCATTAAAAGAGGAGAGTCGGACACAACGGATAATGACCGATTATTTAAATGTAGGAGCATTAGGTATCGGTGTGCCTGTGGGATATTATCCAGGTGCAACGGCTGGAGAAATCTTTAGGGTATATCAATTTGCTGCAAAAAATGATGTGCCAGTCTATACCCATACCCGAGGATTTGGTCTGCCTGGCCTTCAAGAAGCCATGGCAGACGCCACCACATCCGGCGCATCGGTACATTTGGTCCATGCCAACAGTATGTCTTTGGGAGAAATTGAAACTACATTATCCATGGTATCCGATGCTCAAAAAAATGGATTAGATATCACGACTGAAGTTTATCCTTATACGGCCGCTTCAACTTCTTTGGAATCCGTTCTATTTGATGAAGGATGGAAGGAAACTTTAAATATTACCTATGAAGATCTTCAATGGGAAGCGACTGGAGAAAGACTCAATAACGTGACCTTCTATAAATACCGTGAAACCGGTGGTACCATCATCATCCACATGATGAAGCCAGAATGGATAAGAAAAGGTGTTAGTGACCCTGTAACTATGATCGCTTCTGATGGGATGCCTTTTGCACCAGGTGCACATCCAAGATCAGCTGGAACCTATTCACGTGTTTTGGGGAAATATGTCCGAAAAGAACGAGTCATGGATCTAATGACAGCTTTGAAGAAAATGACCATCATGCCGGCCAAACGATTAGAAGGCACTGCACCTGCTATGCGGAATAAAGGGCGAATACAAGTTGGCGCTGATGCAGACATTACTATTTTTAACCCAAGAACCATTATTGATCGGGCAGATTTCAAAGGTCTCAAATACTCACAAGGAGTGGAGTATGTATTTGTGAATGGAGTGTTGGTAGTAGATAAGGGAGAGAATGTTCCCAATGTTTATCCTGGTATGCCAATTCTTGGTAAATATAGAAAATAAATTTTCTTTGAAAATACCTCGGTTTCCACTTTGGTATTGTTTCTTTATCTTAACTTGTGAAAAACAATCCCACTTTTTACTGCCCTCTATGGGGCGATACCCCTAAACATCCTGAAAAAGTGGAGCCATTGTATCAAAAACTCTTTGCTTGGGAAATCACTTTGAAACAGCCCTTGTGGATGATAAAGTGTAAAAACAGCCAAAGATCCATAGAAATATTTGATAAATTTATTTAATAATGTATCACTTTAAATCAATATTAATAAATATCAAAATAACTTTATTTGCATTATTAGTAATTTCATGTTTTGGACCGAAAAATAAGCAGCCAAACATTATCTATATTCTTGCCGATGATCTAGGCTACGGGGAACTCGGTGTTTACGGACAGAGCATCATTGAAACACCCAATATTGATGCTTTGGCAAAGAATGGGATAATATTTATGGATCATTATTCTGGGTCACCGGTTTGCGCTCCTTCTCGATCAGTCTTCATGACTGGCCAACATACCGGCCATACACCGATTCGTGGAAATGATGAATGGAAGGAGAGGGGCGATACTTGGAATTACCAGGCCATGTTTGATAATCCCTATTTAGAAGGTCAGCGCCCCATTCCCGATAGTACAATTACCATATCAGAGGTATTGAAATCTGTTGGGTATACTACTGGGATGGTGGGGAAGTGGGGTTTGGGTGCACCAACAACAGAAGGGGTACCTAACAACCAAGGTTTCGATTTCTTCTATGGTTATAATTGTCAGCGCCAGGCCCATACGCTTTATCCCATGCATTTATGGCGCAATGAAACACGACACCTGCTCAACAATAAGAATGTGTCACCTCATGCCAATTTAGCGGAAGGGGCGGATCCGGACGATTCGAAGAGTTATTCTGATTTTGCACTGAATGATTATGCCCCGGAACTCATGCATGAAGAAGCATTGCAATTTCTTGAGGAGAACAAAGGTGGACCTTTTTTCCTCTATTATGCTTCCCCTATTCCACATGTACCCCTTCAGGCACCAGAAAAATGGGTGAATTACTACCGCACCAAATTAGGGCCAGAGACACCCTATACTGGCAAATCCTATTTCCCGAATCAGTATCCCAAAGCCACCTATGCGGCGATGATATCCTATTTGGATGAACAGGTGGGGGACTTGATACAGAAATTGAAACAAATCGGTCAATATGAGAATACATTGATTATTTTCACATCCGATAATGGTCCAACATACACTGGAGGAGCTGATACACCTTTTTTTGATAGTGCCAAACCGTTCAAAGCAGAGTATGGTTGGGCCAAAGGATTTGTGCACGAAGGGGGCATTCGTGTACCGATGATCGCTGTTTGGCCAGGGAATATTAAACCGGGGTCCAAATCAAACCTCCTATCCGCTTTCCAGGATATGATGCCCACATTTGCCGAGGTGGCTGGTGCCACCGTACCTTTAGATATTGACGGTATTAGTTTATTACCTACATTAAAGGGGAAAGAACAATCAGATACCCATCCCTACCTATATTGGGAGTTTCCAGCATATAACGGCCAACAGGCCGTTAGAATGGGCAATTGGAAAGGGATTAGGAAGAATATTTTTGAAGGAAATATGACCATTGAACTCTATGATCTTGAACGTGATATTCAGGAACAGTACGATATTGCCCAGTCTCGCCCGGATATTATTGCCAAAATAGAAAAAATTATGGTAAAAGCCCATACACCATCCCAATTAGATCGATTTAAGTTTCCCCAATTAGGGGACTAGCCATTGAAATGAAAAAGTGGACCCGCTATACGGACGATATTCAGAAAGAAAAATTTGATGTAATCATCATCGGTTCAGGGATGAGCGGCCTTACTACAGCGGCTCTTTTAGCCCAACATGGCCAAAAGGTCCTAGTCTTAGAAAAACATTTTAAAGCCGGCGGTTTTACCCACACCTTTAAAAGAAAGAACTATGAATGGGATGTGGGGATTCATTATATAGGGGAAGTGCATAATCAAAAATCCTACGCAAGACGATTATTCGATCGCGTGACGGATGGAAAACTTCAATGGGCGAAAATGGATGATAATTATGATCGAATTATTTTCCCCAATGAAACCTATGATTTCATCGCACCTAAGGAAAAATTTATTGAATCATTATCTGGCCAGTTTCCCGACGAAGAACAAGCCATCAGAGCCTATGTGGCCCTCCTCCACTCTCAAGTGAAAAGTGGCCGAAATTTTTTTGTCAGTAAATTGCTGCCCAATTGGCTGGGACCATTTCTGTCTGGAGCCATGACAAAACAATTTTTCAAGAATGGATCAAAAACAACCAAAGAAGTACTAAAACAATTAACCCAGAATGAAAAATTAATCGGTGTATTGACGGGGCAATGGGGTGATTATGGTTTGCCCCCAGAGAGAAGCAGTTTTGCCATGCATGCCATGGTGGCGCGCCATTACCTGGATGGTGGCAATTATCCAGTGGGTGGGGCACGAATGATTGCAGAATACGCCACTGATGTAATTGAAACCCTAGGCGGAAGAATCGCAGTGAATGGGGCAGTGAATGAAATCATTGTAAAAGGGAATAATGCCCTTGGGGTCCGAATGGATAATGGGGATGAAATATTTGCGAAAAAAGTAGTCAGCAGTGCCGGGCTGATCAATACGGTCAATACTTTTCTGAGAAATACAGGCCAAACCAGTCAATTCCAGTCTAAAGTGAGAAAGGTACAACCAACCACAAGTTATGTATGTTTGTACATGGGGTTAAATAAATCTGCAAAAGAATTAGGGTTAAACACGACCAACCTATGGATTTATCCAGGGTACGATCATGACCAAAATGTGGCTGAATATATGAATGATCCCAACGGGAAATTCCCTGTTGTTTATGTCTCTTTCCCTTCGGCGAAAGATCCTGTGTGGGAAAAGAATCATCCTGGTTCTGCAACCATGGAGGCGATTACACTGGCCCATTGGGATGAATATAGAACATGGGAGAAAAAACCATGGAAGAATCGTGGTAAATCCTATGAAAATCGAAAGGAATCCGTATCGAACAAACTACTAGATGTAGTGTATACCCATGTGCCTCAAGCAAAGGAGGCTATGGATTATTATGAATTATCCACTCCTCTTTCGGTCAGAGATATGGCCCAATACCCTGCAGGGGAAATGTATGGTCTGGACCATACCGTCGAACGATTTAAACAGAAATGGCTCCGTCCCCAGTCAGAGATTAAAAACCTCTATCTCACAGGACAGGATGTGACAACAGTGGGCTTGACCAGTGCACTTTTATCAGGATTACTTACCGCATCAGCCATACTGAAAAAGAATCTTTTAAAAAGCCTTTAATTTTATTTTCTACCAGTAGCTGAATAACCTAATTTATACTCCCATTTTTGAGAAGGAGTGGCCATGCGTAAAGTACATATCAAAGTTTTAATGTCTCTTTCAGTTTTGATTGGTGGAGACCTGAAAACACCTGCTGAATTCTTAGGATATAATTTAGGTGATCATTTTACCTACCATCACCGTGTGGTGTCTTATTATGAACATGTGGCAGAAAACGCATCTAATGTGAAGATCATTCCCTACGGCAAAACTTATGAACAGCGCCCCTTGTTAGTGGCGGTGATTTCCAGTGATAGTAATATGGCCATGCTCGAAGATATTCGTAAAGATAATTTGAAGCGAACTGGACTTATGAAGGGGGAGGCGGTTGAGAAAAAAGTGGGCATCGTCTGGCTGAGTTATAATGTCCATGGGAATGAAGCCAATTCCACGGAAGCAGCCATGAAGACTCTCCACGCACTGGCCGATCGGCAAAATCGAGATACCCAAAAATGGCTGGAAAATACCATTGTCATTTTAGACCCATGCATTAACCCTGATGGTCGTGATCGTTATGCCCATTGGTTTCGAATGACCGCAAACCGTTGGCCTGACGCAGATCCAGTATCCAGAGAGCATATGGAGCCTTGGCCAGGCGGACGGACCAATCATTATTATTTTGATTTAAACAGAGACTGGGCCTGGCAAACGCAAACTGAATCAGCATCACGGATTGCCCTTTATAACCAATGGATGCCCCATGTTCATGTAGATTTCCACGAACAAGGAGTTAATAACCCTTACTATTTTGCACCAGCTGCAGAACCATTTCACGAATATATCACGGACTGGCAGCGGGAACTTCAGACCATGATTGGGAAGAATCATGCCAAATATTTTGATAATAACAATTGGCTCTATTTCACCAAAGAGATATTCGACCTTCTTTATCCCAGTTATGGTGATACTTATCCCACTTATAACGGCGCCATTGGGATGACATACGAACAGGCGGGTCATAGCCGCGGCGGGTTGGCCATTGAAACAGAAGATGGGGACACCCTTACTTTGAATGATCGCCTGACCCATCACCACACCACCGGTTTATCTACTGTAGAAGTCGCTTCAAAAAATGTGGATCGAATGGTGTCTGAGTTTGCCAATTTCTTTTCATCGGGAATGAAAAACCCTGTTGGTGAATATAATACGTATGTAATCCCCAGAACCAATTTAGACGATAAGGTTAATGCTTTAAAATCCTGGCTGGATCAAAATGGTATATCCCATCAAATCGCTAGTGGAAATAAGTCGGTTAAAGGCTTTAGTTATTCCCTCGGGAAAACGGCGCAAATTAAGGTGACAAAAGGCGACATGCTTGTTTCAGCAAAGCAGCCTAAATCGGTTTTGGTCCAAGTGTTGTTTGAACCCCAGACCGCATTGAGAGATACCATTACGTACGACATTACTGCTTGGTCCTTGCCTTATGTGTACGGTATCGAAGCCTATGCCGTCAAAGGGGATATTAAGTCCACTTCCCCGCAGGAGTTTTCATCAAAAGTCTCACCCATTATGAGCAGCCCTTATGCATATATCCTTCCATGGAAAGGAATTCAAGATCTCAAATTTCTTGCTTATTTATTTAAGCATGATATTGTAACACGGGTGTCTGAAGAACCATTTTCTTTAAATGGAAAAGATTATGATCCAGGTACGTTGGTGATTACACGAAAAGGCAATGAGTCCATGGGACGGAAATTTGATGATATAGTCAATGCCGGGGCCATGGCCAATGGGAGACGATTGGAGGCGGCCAAAACTGGTTTTGTTTCGAAAGGGAAGGACTTTGGCTCATCATCTATGCGCGTGGTGAAACGGCCCAAAATAGGTTTGTTATCGGGAGACGGTGTGCGGAGCTACGGATATGGGGAGGTATGGCATTTTTTTGAGCGACAGATTGAATTCCCGGTGACGGTAGTGAATAGCGATTATTTTAACCAAATACCGAAACATGATTTTGACGTACTCATTTTACCCGGCGGCAGTCATGGGTATCTAAATAAAGAAGCATTAAATGAATTACGCCATTGGGTGAGATCCGGCGGCCGTTTGATCCTCATGGATTCTGCACTGGATCGTTTTGTCGATCAAAATGGGTATGGATTAAAACAATTCGCAACCAAAGATGAAAAGAAGGCATCGGATAAAAAGAATAAAGAACGAAAATTGGCTGAGCGATTGAAATCATATAAGAATCGTCGCCGTGATAGGGTAAGCAATAGTCTGCCTGGTGCCATTGTGAAGGTGAACATGGATAGCTCCCATCCTTTGGGATTCGGATATGATGATACCTATTTTTCACTGAAACTGCGGAACCGCCGATATGCTTATTTACCTCGTGGATGGAACGTAGGTACGATTCAGGATTCCTCAGCCATTGTAAGTGGATTTGTGGGATATAAAGCCCAGGAGAATTTCAGGGAATCCATGGTATTTGGCGTTGAAGAAATAGGTAGAGGTCATGTTGTATATATAGCTGATAATCCACTATTTAGAGCATTCTGGTACAATGGAAAACTATTATTCGGAAATGCAGTTTTCATCGTTGGAAATTAAACCATGTAGAGACGCGATTAATCGTGTCTCTAGAATTAATATAATGAAAAAAATATTCTTCATTGCAGTCCTCCTCTTGGCCGGATGTGAGCAATCTGATATTAAAATGAAAACAGTGGATGCAAGAGCGCTCCATAAACAGTTTGCCAAGCATAAAGGCAAAGAAGCGGTCATGGTTAATTTCTGGGCCACCACCTGTTCGCCATGTCTCAAAGAGTTCCCAATGGTCATGGATTTAGGCGAGGCTTACGCAGATAAAGGGCTTAAAGTCTATTTTGTCACCACAGATTGGTGGGATTATCGGGATAAAGCATTAACATTTCTTGAATCCAAAGAATTTAAAGGATTAACCTTCATGAAAGAGGAGGGAAATGACAACAACTTTATCCGCGCCATAAGTGATGATTGGTCCGGCGCTCTCCCGTTTACTATCGTCTATGATAAAAATGGAAATGTAACTGATACGTGGGAAATGGAGCAGGATCGTGCCTTTTTTGAAGCGGCAATAATCAAGGCCATCAGCAAATGAAATTTGAACAATTTCAACTGGAACGAAATCAATCCATTTGGGAGAATAAGGTTGATTACAATCTGTCTGAGAGTGGCGTTCATCCCGAGAGTTTACAATCACTTTTCTCTCCTGAATTCATCGATATTATTGAAAATACAGAATTAACATATGGATTCACTGAAGGATCGCCCGAATTAAGAAAATCTATTGCATCAATTTATTCTGGTGCGACACCTGAAAATGTCCAAGCATTTAATGGGTCTGCCGAAGCCAATATGGTGGCGATTATGACCCTTTTATCTAAGGACGATGAAATGGTCTATTTGGTGCCGAACTATCTTCAGATTTACGGGTTTGCCCGAGGATTGGGTGTAGATGTGAAAACATTCAAACTCCATGAATCTTTAAACTGGCAGCCCGATTTAGATGAATTGAGGTCTCTCGTCACAGATAAAACAAAAATGATCTGTATTTGTAATCCCAATAATCCCACTGGATCTGTGATGTCCCGAGAAACCGTTATGGCCATTGGGAAAATTGCTGAATCTGTAGGAGCATGGATTCTATCCGATGAAGTATATCGCGGGGCAGAATTGAATGGGAAAGAATGCACATCCATTTGGGAAACGGGCTATGAGAAGGTGATTGTCAATTGTGGATTATCGAAAGCCTACGGGCTGCCAGGCTTGCGAATAGGATGGTCTGTTTCCAACTCACAATATATCCAAGATTGTTGGGCGATGCACGATTATACATCAATTGCTATTGGACGGTTATCTGATTTAATTGCAGCCCACGTGCTTCATCCCGACAGAAGGATGGAAACCTTAAATAAAATCCGGGCAGCGTTAACGAAAAACTTAGGATTATTTCAAGAATGGATTAATTTGTTTGAAGGTAAGTTTTCATTCATTCCCCCTCAGGCCGGCGCTATGGCCTTTACCGGCTATAGTTGGGATATTAATTCTTCAAAGCTGGTAGAAAAGGTGAGGGATGAAGCCAGCGTCATGTTGGTGGCAGGGGATTGGTATGGCATGGACCATTATCTTCGTTTTGGATACGGCGCCAAGCGAAAAGACTTGGAAGCAGCACTTGATCGAATTACACCCATTATAAAAGCCCTATGATCGATTTTAAACGGGATGTATACGCTGCCTATGAGAGATCACGACCATACATCCGTCATACCCCTTTAGAACATTCACCGTATTTGAGCCGACTCGTTGACGGAGATGTATATCTGAAACTGGACAATATCCAGAAAACAGGCTCATTCAAATTCCGAGGTGCAGTGAGTAAAATGACATCACTCTCGGATCAAGAAAAATCCAATGGTGTGGTCACTGCTTCTACAGGTAATCACGGAGCAGCCTGTTCTTTGGCCATGTCATTATTGGGACTAAAAGGCAAAATTGTTGTACCAGAAATTGTCCATAAAAATAAAGTGAAAAATATCATCAATTTTGGTGGAGAGGTGGAATATTTCGGTGATGATTGTATTCGCGCAGAGGAGCGGGCCCAGGAAATTTCTAGAGAAACCGGCGCCACTTACATCTCACCCTATAATGATCCCCATATTGTGTGTGGACAAGGCACCATGGGATATGAGATTCATAAGGATTTACCGGAAGCAGATGCCGTTTTTATCTCTGTAGGTGGTGGTGGATTAATCACCGGTGTAGGAGGATATTTGAAAGGGATGAATAGAAATACCCAAATGAATGGTGTTTCCCCGGCCAATTCATGTGTCATGTATGAATCCATAAAAGCAGGTAAGCAGTTGGATCTCCCTTCAGAAGATACACTATCTGATGGTACTGCCGGCGGTGTAGAATTGGGCTCCATTACATTTGAATTATGTCAAGAGATTATTGATGATTTTATCCTCGTCTCTGAAGATGAAATTGCGGAAGGGATCCGAATTGGTGTAGAAAAGCACCATCAATTGATTGAAGGGGCCGCAGGGACTGCCATCGCCGGCTTTCTGAAAAAAAAAGACCAATTAAGAGGTCAAACGGTGGTTATTGTCATGTGCGGTGGCAATATTAGCCCTGAAGTCCTAAAAAGTGTCCTTTAGTGGAAATCTATTCTCTGGATGAGATAAAGTCCGTTCTTCCCCAGGTTGATTTGATGAGGGAGATCGAAAAGGGTTTTGCTGCTTATTCCAAGGGGGATGTGGTGGTACCACCTGTGGGTGAGATGCATTTCGATTCGCCGCCGGGAGATGTGCACATCAAGTATGGCTATATAAAAAATGATGATATTTATGTAATCAAAATTGCATCTGGATTTCCGAGAAATACTGATCATGGCCTCCCCAATGGGAATGGCATGATGCTTATTTTTAATCAAAAAACAGGTGAACACTTGGCCATTCTTCAAGATGAAGGATATCTAACCGATGTGCGAACTGCCGTAGCCGGTGCCATCTGTGCAAAATATTTGGCACCGAAACATGTGGAAACGATTGGTATTGTAGGGACAGGTGTTCAGGCCAGAATGCAATTGGATTATTTGGATGGCATTATTAATTATAACAATGTTTTGGTATGGGGCCGAAGTGAATCTGCCTTATTGAAATATCAATCCGATATGGCCAACAGTGATTACAATATTAAGACTACACAAGATATGGATAGATTAATTGATCGATGTCAATTGATTGTGACCTGTACTGCAAGTGAATCGCCGATGATTCATCGTGTAAAACCCGGGACGCACATTACTGCTATGGGATCAGATACAAAAACAAAACAGGAGTTGGATTCATCGATTTTATCTCTAGCTGATTTGGTGGTGGCCGATAGCTGTTCTCAATGTGAGGAAAGGGGCGAAATCCATCAAGCCATGAAAAATGGGTTTGCAATGGATAAGGTTATTGAATTGGGTGAGATAATTACTGGTGATCAAATTGGGAGGACCACAGATGAAGAGATCACCGTAGCCGATCTGACCGGCGTCGCGGTTCAGGATATTCAAATTTCAAAAGCGGTTTTGCATTATTTGGATTAGGAAATACCTGTGAGGTCTTTTGGTTAAATAATAATTTTTAGCGTAATATTGCATGTAAAATTCATAGGAGAATGATATGAAACGCTTAACATCAACATTAATAATTCTGGGATCACTTTTTTCATTTGCTCTTGCGGGTGAACTATCACTGGGGTCGTCTATTCCATTGGGTAATGTAAAAATGACCGATATTAGTGGTAAGGTGGTTAGTCTGAATGACGTGAAATTAAAAAATGGCCTTTTGGTAAATTTTTCCTGCAATACCTGTCCATGGGTAGTGGCCTGGCAGGATCGTTACAATGCCATGGCTGAAGCCAGCGAAAAGAATGGAATTGGATTTATCACGATCAATCCCAATGCCAAAATCCGCGATCGAGGTGAAAGTCTCAATGATATGCGGGATTTCGCGAAAAAATACGACCATAATTTTCTCTACACCCTGGATAAAGGCGCTGAACTGGCTACAGCATTTGGTGCGACTAAAACGCCACACATATACCTTTTTAATGGATCAGGAAAACTAGTTTATCGCGGCGCCATTGATGACAATGCGCGCAAACCATCTAAAGTAAAAGAAGCTTACCTCATGGATGCAATTACGGCGGTAGGGCAGGGTGAAACCATAAAGATTACTGAAACCAAAGCATTGGGTTGCAGTATCAAATTCGCAAAAAAATAAATAGCATACAAAATATGGTTGGACTTTGTGGCCGTGGTGATGAATCTGTGGTCATTAAGGAGGCGATGAATTTTGCTTATTGGGGGTCATATAATTTTTATCCATGTAAATTTTAAGGAAAATTTCTTTGATTTAGTGGATGAGGGCATTGTGAATCGATTTGCCCGTCCCGTATTGGTTGTCCCCAAATGAATTCATATTATATCCATATAATTCAAAATTCTTGATATATATTCTCGCGCTTTTTTGTGAGCGAAATACTATGAATCCTCGGCATATGTTTATATCAATTCTGTGCATTTCATCCTTCCTTAGGGCGGGTGATGATGCTATCAACATTGCGGCGTTCCCGCGCCCAACCATGAAAGCTGTATTTTCTTCAGATAAAATTGAGATTGACGGCTATGTGAATGAGCCTGTTTGGCAGTCAGCTGATTCTGCGACGGAGTTTTATCAATCACAGCCCTTACCAGGGATGAGGGGAACTGAACGAACAGTGGTCAGAGTCATGTATGATCAGGAAAATTTATATGTATCGGCTATAATGTATGATTCAGATCCTAGTGGGATAATAATCCAAAGTTTGGAACAGGATTTTGAATCTCAAGATAATGATTGTTTTGCGATTATGTTAGATACCTTTAATGATGATAAAAGCGGTTATGCTTTCTTATTTAATCCAGCGGGAGCCATTAAGGATATGTATATCAATAATGATGGTTCCAACATTAATCGTGCTTGGGAAGGAATTGTAAATAGAAAAACATCAATTCAGGATCATGGATGGGAAATTGAATTGGCTTTTCCATTAACAAGTTTAAGATTTAACTCAAATGAGGGTTCTCAAGATTGGGGAATAAACTTCTTAAGACGAATTCGTAGAAAA
>CAYVNB010000010.1:11530-21881 GCA_964452665.1 uncultured bacterium | reverse complement strand
CCACACATAATCGCGGTAAAATGGAAGAGATGGCTGATATTTTGGCCCACCTTCCTGTTGAACTCCTCACATTAGATGCATTTCCCGAAATTGGTGATATCCCAGAGACGGGTGTCACTTTAAAAGAAAATGCGTTTATCAAAGCGGAGACCGTGCATCAAATAACAGGATTGCCTGCTCTGGCCGATGATACAGGTTTAGAGGTAGACGCCCTGAATGGCGACCCAGGTGTTTATTCCGCTCGATATGCGGGAGAGAATGCCACCTTTGAGGATAACTGCAATAAGATGCTTTCCAAGTTGGATGGCTTTCCCATGGAGGAGCGCAGGGCCTGCTTTCGCACGGTGATTGTCTTCGTGACAGTCGATAAAAATGAATGGACAGAAGGGATGGTAGAAGGGACTATTTTAGACCATAAAGAAGGAGATGGGGGCTTCGGGTATGATCCTATTTTTTATTACCCTCCATTGAAAAACACCTTCGCATCCCTTGAAAAAGATGAAAAGAATAGTGTTTCACATCGTGGGAAAGCTTTACGTAATTTCTCAATCATTCTTGAAAAATGGATAAAAAATAATGCAAGTCAAACATAAGGAACTGACTATCGCCTCAACGTTAACGGATTGAACTAACCGCTCGTCGGTATCACTACGCCCGAAAGGGCCTTGTTAACCTAAATAATGGAGGTGGATTTCGTGTCAAAACGAATCCGTTATGTCAGCATATGCTTATGGTTGACCGTATTGTTTCCTGCATACGGCCAAGGGGGTTCGTCCATCCAAGACCTCCCAGAAAATTGGCACCCCGACTCTCCATTCTTATATAATCCGGACAAACAGTTTCTTTATTCATTGGCAATGCCCTATGATTCCACGACCTATCAGCCGCGGAATCTGATTCAATTGCCATTCGTCATTATGAGAAAAATTGATGTGGCAAAGGATTGGTCCACCATCACATTCACAGGCATATATTTTGGTGAATCACTCAATGTTCCTTTCGTTGCCCCCGTGGATTGGTACGTGAACCGACAGATAAAGGTGAATCGGCAAATGGCCATGCATAAGGCCATCCATGATACGATAACCCTGAGAAGGTCCCAATCTCAAATCCTGCAGGATAACCGGGGACGGGGTATCGAGGTGATTGGTGTGGATGTGGCCAAACTGGGCCGTGTATCCTTAACAGCTCGCGGGAATGTAACGGTGAAAGGAAACCTGGTATTTCAAGATCAGGAGTTAATCCGATCCAAAGTAAATGAAACCCAAAATACCCATTTAGAATTTGACCAGACCCAGCGCATCAGTGTGGAAGGGAAAATTGGTGAACGGGTGTCGGTGAATGTAGATCATGATTCAGAACGGGATTTTAGTTGGGAGAATAATATCCGGATCAATTATAAGGGTGAGGAGGACGATATTATTCAGTCCGTGGATGCAGGAAATGTATCCCTGACCCTCCCTGGCTCTCAATCTCTCATGGGATCCGCCAGTCACCAAGGATTATTCGGTGTCAAAACCGTTTCCAAACTGGGCCCCATGAATGTAACGGCCATCGCCTCTGTGGTCAATACAGAAAAGAAATCCCAGGAATATAAAGGGAAGAGTGAGGCCCAAACATTTCAGATTAAGGATTATAATTATATCAAAAATCAATATTTCCATATCCATGAATGGTTTCGAAATGGGGTGGTCACATCCAACCAGGGCCGTCCCATTGTCATTCCGTCATTTTATCCCTTAAAAGAAGGCCTTCATCAGATCGGTAATGTGGTCGTTCGCAATTTTGAATTATATCAATTGGATCAATCCACCAATTCAGAGACCAACCCTGGTACGGCCTATGCCGATTTAGCCCAAACCAATGAAAGCTATGACCAGACCGGTAACTTCAAACGATTGGAGCAGGGTCAGGATTATGTACTCAGCGAAGATTTGGGTTATATCCGCCTGCGGCAAAAGGCTAGCGATGAAGTGTTAGGCTGTACCTATGTAATTGCAGATCGAACCACCGGGGATACACTTTTGGTTGTAGGTGAAGGCATCTCCACGGGCAATGATCATTTGAAAATGAAAATGCTGAAGCCAAAAAATTTGACACCGAGCCATCCCGTATGGTTACTCATGTTCAAAAATGTGTATTATTTGGGGGCAAACAATATCAATCGTGAGGGGTTTGATTTAAGAATCGTAAATGATCGTCTCCCCGTCCCCAGCCATTTGGATCCTTTGGGGAACCCATACATCACCCAATTTGGATTGGATAGTTTGAATGAAAGCGGTGTTAGGGCAGCGGACCAGAAAATTGATTTGGCCAATGCAAATATTGTCAGTTTGAGTGATGGTGTTTTGTTCTTTCCCACCTATCATCCTTTTGCTGCAGATACCTTACCCGATGGCAATCAAGCGCCGGGACTCCAAGGATCATTGGGGACTGGTAAAATGTATTTTAGCACCCAACGAACGCAAATCACGAATGACAGCCGGTTTACCATTGAAGTAGATTATGCGAACCAAAGTGCAACCATCAATCTTGGATTCATGATTGTTGAAGGTAGTGAACAGGTCTATAAAGGTGGCGTCTCCCTGAAACGGGGCATCGATTATCAGGTGGATTATTTTAGCGGTACAATTGTCTTGGCCGATGATGTGGATTCCAATGCGGATATCAAGGTGATTTATGATAAACATCAGTTAGTCACATTTGATAAAAAAACAATTTTAGGTATCCGCTCTCAAATGGACTTTGGAAAAAATTCGTTTATTGGCGGTACGGCCCTATACTACAATCAATCAGTAGTAAATGAAAAAGTGGAAGTGGGTTATGAGCCCATGCGAAACTTTATCTGGGGTTTGAATGGCCGATTTCAACAGGATATGCCCATGGTCACTCGTGCCTTGGATAAAATGCCTTTCCTTGAAACCGACCAGGCATCTTCCTTTTCCGTAGAAGGTGAGTTTGCACAGATTTTACCGAACCCCAACCCCATTAATAATCGGGCTACTGGGGACCCCAACGGTGTGGCTTTTATTGATGATTTTGAGGGATCAAAACGTACCACATCCATCCCGATTTTGCGCCGTTTCTGGCGGGAAGCCTCCGCCCCGGTTGATATATCCACCGGTGAATCGCTTCATCAACGAAAAAGGGGTAGACTGAAATGGTTTAATCCATTTGTTCAAATACGGACCAAAGATATTTGGCCTAATCTCTCCACCTCTCTCCGAGCCCAGAATGAAACTACAGATATTATGATTCTTGAATTTGATAAGCGGGCCCACCAGGTAACAGTCCCCGACGATTCAGTTTGGGGCGGTATTATTACACCGTTCTATTCTGGAGACTATGATCAAACCCAAAACAAGTTTTTTGAAATTTGGCTCAATGGAGAACGGGGAAAAATAACTATTGATCTTGGGCAGATTAGTGAAGATAGGGATGGTAACGGCATTTTGAATACGGAAGACATTCCTGTCGGCGGATTAATTGGTGATGGTATTTTAGATGACGCTGAAGATGTGGGTCTGGATGGATGTACGGATGGTTTTGAAGATGGTTGGGGTGCCTGTTTGGATCCGGAAGGCCCATTATACAGTGAATATCTGGGATCTGGTGAAACAAAATTGATCAATACATTCAGTGATGTGGATCCAGAAGACCCGAATGGCGACAATTGGGAATATTCAGAAGGCAGTAATGACTATTCCCGAATTAACGGGACAGAAAAGAATGCACTAGATGCAGGACGTTACCCCGATACAGAGGATTTAGATCGGACTGGATTTTTAGATCGGTCCAATGATTATTTCACCAAATCTTTTTCATTAATGGACACTACTTACCTTGCCGGTGAAACCCGAAAAGATGGTGCTCCCACCGGATGGCGTTTATTTCGGATTCCCCTCGTTGATTTTGAAAAAAGTAACCTGGGACAGGATCGAGAGTGGAATAATATTCATCATCTGCGCATTGGTTTGAGCGATTTGGATAAAAAAACATTTATCCAAGTGGCCAAGATAGAATTGGTGGGGAACGAATGGCAGGAATTGGGGATTGCGACAGATTCTTCTGATACTTATTCAAAAGAAAACGCCGATTCTATATTTGCCATATCCGTCATTAATACAGATGATAATGCGAACTATAAACCACCGGAAGGGGTCCAGGGTGAATATGACAGAATCAATCAAATTCGATCGAAAGAACAATCGCTGGTCATAAAATTTACTGAACTGCCTGGACGGGGCAGTGGCGCTGCCATGAAATCACTCATTTCCCTAAGCGGTGAACGGGCCCAGAGTTATTTATCCTATAAAAAAATGAAAATGTATGTTTATGGATCAAGCCCATGGATTACCCATGAGAATACAAAAGTGGATTTATTCATGCGATTTGGATTTGGAGAAAATTTTTATGAAGTCACCCAACCGGTTTATGACGGATGGGACGAGGGGTTGGGTAGAAATTCGATTGAACTCGATTTGGAATGGCTCACAGGTCTCAAACTCCGGGATTCCAGTTCCGTGAAAAAATTCAATGAGACAGATATTTTCATAGATTCGACAAATTTCAAGGAATATCGATTTACCGATGACATGGGCGTAGAGACTGAGAAAGTAATCCGAATTAATGGCCAGCCGGCACTGAATCGAATTCAATTCTTCATTGTTGGGGTTCGAAATAATGCCGAAACTCCCATCAGCGGTGAAGTTTGGATAGATGAATTGAGGCTCAGCGGGGTGAATCGTGATAAAGGGATTTCCATGCGCATGCAGAGCCGTGTTAAATTAGCTGATTTTATGAATACATCTTTTGCATACCGGAGACAGGATGCGGACTTTCATATGTTGCAGCGGAGATTGGGGTCGAATAAATCCAACGAAAGTTTCAATGTGAATTCATCATTTAATGCGGACAAATTTTTGCCCAAAGATTGGGGAATAAAAATCCCGATTTCAGCCTCTTTGGCCAATACGATTAGCCGGCCGAAGTATTTTCCTGGCCAGGATATTCTTGTGGATCCATCCAATGCCCCAGATTCGATTTTGACTCAGTCCAATGCGGTAACCTTTACCATCGCTGCATCTAAAACATCAAAATCGGATAACAAATTACTGAAGTATACCATTGATCGAATAAATACACGATTTTCAATGAATAAGCGCTCTATGTCGAATGAAATTCAAAAAGAAATCCTGAATGAATCCTATTCGGGAAATGTCACATATATCTTTCCATTTGGCAGAAATAATTATGTCATGCCTTTTAAGTGGCTATCCGTTATACCGTGGGTTGGAGAAAAATTGGGAAAAAGTCATCTTTACTACACACCTGCTTCCATTAATGCATCCATGAATTTTAGCGAACGGTTGACTCAAAAAACACCACGTCGCGGCAATAAATCTCCCGATGATTATAATTTTGGATTGAATCAATTCTATACACTTGATTATAAAGTAACAGAATCGGTGAATACAAAATTCAGCCGCGCCATTAAAAGCAATATGAATGATTATCGTGGGTATATGGCCAATGCACTAAAAAATATGGATGCGGGTGTGGTGACTGATATTACGGAAAGTTTCACTTCTTCATTTTCACCCGTGCTCATGGATTGGTTGAAACCGACTTTCACCTATTCTGCCAATTACAGATGGAATAAGGCTAGGGATAGAAATGTTGAAGGGGCCAATATTGGCAATCAACTCCGCTTTTCATCGGGGATCAGTTTATCGCCAACCAAATTGGTTGAATTGGTTTATAAGCCATCTACAGGCCAGGCCGCACCGCCAAAGCGGACGGTCACTCGTCCGCCACCTCGAACCCGAAGCAGAACCAGAGGCAAACCATTTGGAGAAGAAGAAGAAATTTCCGAAAGGGAAACAGTGAACCGTGCGGCCGAAGCCCAGGAAGAAAAAGAAAAAAAGGATAAGCCTAAAAGGGATAGCAAATTCTTAAAAAATGTCCATGGTTTTACCAAAAAAATCAACCCCATCAACATTTCATATACGGAGAATGTGAATAAGACTGGGATGGGCGTCATTGGTGCAGTGCCATGGCAATACCGGTTGGGTATCCAAAGAGAGCACGGACTAAATTACTCAGAACAGGTGGGGAGTAATACAGGAAACTTTGACCATAAACGTGACTTCTCCATTCGTTCCGGATTAAACTTAACCCGTGCACTGACCATTTCATTCAATTATGCCCAAAATGTATCCAGCAATCTCAGGGGATCGGGGTTAGAACAGCGAACCATGTCTAGAGATTACTTATCCTATGGGAGTCAACTTGAAGATGGATTTCCTTTTGTAGGGTGGTCCGTTCGCATCACGGGTTTGGAGCGAAATAAATTTATCAGTAAATTTGTCCGTACATTAAGTTTAGACCACGTCACCAATGGAAAAGAAACACGGGCATGGCAGTTTGATCAGTTTGGTGGTCCGAAAATGCCATTTTTTGGGATTGATGATTTTATTAACCGTAATGAAGATAACGAGCGAACATCCCGTTTTAATATGAATTTCGCACCGTTGATTGGTGCCACCCTATCTCTGAAAAAGGGAATAGCCATTACCATGCGTCATAACAGAACATTATCAAGAGAAACCACGGCCAATGGGGGACAAAAGGTCTTTAACGATCATTCTTACCTTCTCACAGCCAATTATACCCATCGTGGCGGATTTAATATTCCGATTCCATTTTTCGATAATTATAAGGTGAATAATCAGGTTAACTTCACCTTTAATTTTGATATGAATAACAATCGAACACTCCAGAAAGCACAGGAAGCCACCAAGTTTGCTGAAACGGCATTCACATCCAGTTGGAAGACGGGGATTCGTCTAACATACACATTCTCAAAATCGGTAAGTGGGAGTATGATTTGGGAATATCGTGAAAGTGATTCAAAACATACAGGGAAGAAGATCGATAGAGACTTTGGCTTTGACGTAAACTTGGCGATTCGAGGATAATGAAAAAAATCATCCATATTATAAGTATCTGTATTTTCACATTTTATGGGTGCCAGGCTCAGATACCTGAATTTAATGGTGATAAAGCATTTTCTCATTTGGTGGCCCAATGTGATCTGGGGCCACGGAATCCTGGTTCTGATGGACATAAAAAAGCATTAGATTATTTTTTAGACGTGCTTTCACCATTGGCAGATACGGTTTTTACTCAACCCTTTGAAGACACAATGCCTCGGACAGGTACAAAAGTAAACATGCATAATGTGATCGCTCAGTTTAACCCTACTGCTAAAAAACAGATCATGATTTCTGCCCATTGGGATACTCGACCCTGGGGAGACCGAGGGGCCAGTATTATGGGAAAAAATCAACCCATATTGGGTGCAAACGATGGGGCAAGCGGGGTGGCTGTTATTTTGGAATTGGCACGCATACTTCATGCCGAACCACCACCGATTGGCATCAGCCTAGTTTTATTTGATGCAGAAGATTATGGTACTCCTGGTGACTCCTGGTCTTATTGTATAGGATCTCAATATTTTGCAAAAAATATACCAATTTCATATCCAGCCTATGCCATTAATTTAGATATGGTGGGAGATAAAAATTTAGAATTCTATATTGAACGATATTCTTATCAGCAAAATACAGCGTTAGTGCTAGAACTTTGGGATTTAGCTGCATCATTGAAATTGCCCGCATTTAAAAAACAGGCAAAATATATGATTTTTGATGACCACGTTCCTCTATACGAAATTGCCGGTATACCCGCAGTGGATATTATTGATTTTGACTATCCGAATGACCAAACCAATTATCATCATACCCATAATGATGTGGTAGCCAATTGTTCGCCACATAGTCTTTGGCAGGTCGGCACATTAATGGTAAACCATATATACGCTAAGAAATGAAGAAACACATTCCCATAATATTTATCACTGCTTTTATGCTGATGTTATTTAGTTGTGAAAAAGCATCTCAGGCGGATGATCCTTATCCTATTTCATCGGTGGATTTTGTTTTTCTCCAAGCATCAAATAAACTGTATGTATCCGCTCAAATAGAAAAGGGCTATCAAGGCGGCACCCTTGATTCAGTCATGGTGTTATGGCAGGGGATTGATGCGTCCAATACAGCAGATACCCTCCGTCTTTTAGATGATGGAACTGTTGGTGATATGATTTCAAAAGACAAGATTTACAGTCGAAAAATTGTCAATACCAGTTCAGTACTAAAAAATGTCATCCCTTCTTCTGCAAAGGATTCGGTTTATTTGAGTATTATGGCTATTTACAGTGGTAGAAAACTGACCGAATCATCTACATTTTTATTGGGAAATATCCGCCCGAAACTAGGGACAGTTTTTGTACCGGACACAGTGAATCGACCCATTACTAATCCCGACGACAATATAACCAATACCGTCAAATTCTCCGTGACCGCAATGGTCTCCGATCCCAATGGATTGGATGATATTAAACGGGTCTTATTCCGATCTTACCATGTAGGTTTAGATTCTATGATGTTTGGTGGGAATCCCATCTTACTTTATGATGATGGTACGGGGCCTGATGGATCTGGCGATCTTCAAAAAGGAGATGGCACATTTACACGGACCATATCTATGACAGAAGATGCCACAACTGGCACCTACCATTGGACGTTTGAAGCCCAAGACCTATCCAATGCCTATAGCGATACGGTGAAGAAAGTGCTCTTAGTCCAATGAGAAAATTCTTCACTTTCATCATGGGATTCAATATTCTTTTGGCACAAGGGTTAATCCCCGGTGCATTCAAAATGAATGCAGAGGAATTTGATCCATCTGCCTATAGAGGGCTAAAAAGCAACATGATTAGTGATATTGTACCTCAAGAGGACAGCTTGGTTTGGTTAGGGACAGGGTCTGGTCTGGCCGTGTTGCGGGATAAAAATAACATATATACCATCACAACAAAGGCCGATGCAACTGCTGGTCAATTAACCAATATGGTACCGGCTGGGGGCGTGGTTGCCCTTGCCGTTCATCAGAAAACATTATTTGCCGCTTTCGCAAAAAGTGGCGAAGATATTACGATTGGTAATGGCCTGGTTTATAGTACCGATGCCACCGGAAATTCAATTGATTATACTTATTTTGATCAACCTATCGATACAGATGCGGATCGACTCGCTCCCTTTGCAAAGCGGTTTTTTGAAGCATTGCCCATCACAGTAAAAGAAGCCAATGTCACTTATGATGCGGCAATCTCCGGAAATTATATTTGGATAACCAGTTGGGCCGGCGGATTGCGCCGCTACAACATTTTACAGAAAGTCTGGGAGCGCGTTCCACTGCCCATGGATGGAGATCAGGTATTAAATACGTGCGAATCTGCCAGTTATGAGAATACGTCCAATGGTTATGTGTTAAAAGATTATTATTTAAATCCGCGAGATCCTTGGGATGGTGCATCCACCAAATCGGAAGATCCCAAAACATATGGAAATCATAACCATAAAGCATTTTCAGTAATTGCCCATGGCGATACTGTGTGGGTGGGCACTGCCAACGGTATTAATCGTGGATTGATCGGCGACAACGGTTGTGTTAATTGGGTGCATTATACACCAGTGAATGACGGGTTGACCGGTGGTTTTGTTGTAGGATTGGCCCGGCAGGTGACGCAGGGGCAAAGTGTCATCTGGGCGGCAACCGTCACAGCAGGCGCCGGCGAAAAGAATGGTGTAAGTTTTTCTATAGATGACGGAGATACTTGGCATACTACCCTCAGTGGCGAGCGGGTGTATAATATAACCGCATCAGATTCCACTGTGCTTGTGGCCAGTAAATCCGGGCTTTGGAAGTCGGTTACAGAAAATCCCATGGATGTGGCCAAACCCTGGGCAAAGTATAAACCGGCGAAGCAGGCCCTGTCTATCGGCTCTTCCGGTATGTATTCCATGGATGAAATTTTAAGCGATGAAGTGATTGGTGTTTCCTATGATAAGCGCCCATTTTACAGTTCTTCGGCTACCATTTGGATTGGTTCATGGGATGGATTGGCCCAGGCCATGGATCCCCATGGATCCAATTGGAAAGTATACCGAACTGATTATGATTCGGATAAAGTTTATGCCTACCCAAACCCATTTTCACCCTATGAACATAATCAATTGGGTGGCGATGGCTATGTACACATCCATGCAAATGTGAAAACGTCTTTTGTGGTCAAAATGGATATTTTCAATTTTGCCATGGAGCCCGTGCTCCAAAAACAATTTGATAGACGCATATCCTCTACAGGCAGTTTAAAATGGAATGGGAAGGATAAGAATAACCGATTGGTGGATAATGGTACTTATTTTATTCGTTTAGAATATGACCA
>CAYVNB010000010.1:0-11430 GCA_964452665.1 uncultured bacterium | reverse complement strand
CATCATTTTCTCCCATTAGATCGACGATTTATGACTGCAAATATATCCATTCCATTGCCTCCTTCCGCCAGTGTTGGTTTGGCTTGGATTAGCGCCGGTGTAGATAAAATCGACGGTCGAAATTCTGCCGGAGAGCATACGCAATATCTCTCCACTTCGGAGGATGCGTTTGTTGTCTCATTTGCGCAGAAAATTTTACCCTGGTTTTCTGTGGGACTGAATCTGAAAATTTTAAACCATCAACTGCCCATGAATACCATGGATTTGGCTGGTAAAGGCCTAGGAATGGACTTCGGTATATTCATTCATCCAGAGAATGGTCCAAATCTAGCATTTATGGTTCAGGATCTCAGCTCTCGTTATCAGTGGAAAACAGAAAAAATATTTGAACGGGGAAAAGTGTATGTTGAACAATTCCCCACATTGTATCGTCTTGGTTCTAATTATACCTATAAAAACCTTTATTTGACCGGTGATGTAGGCGTGGTCATGAATGGGAATGAATTATTGGGATACACTCTTCGAATTGGAGGGGAATACCCTTATTTAGATCACTATTATATCCGGGGTGGATTGGGTAATGGTCGTATGTCAGTAGGCGTAGGGTTGGATTGGTCTTTGTTAAAAGATAAAGACGGCCGCCTGGATTATGCATTTGTTTTTGAAAATCCAGCAGGTGCGGCCCATATATTTACCTATGCTTTCTCATTTTAAATTACTTCTATTTGCAGGTTGGTTTACTCAGGTTCTGGCAACAGGCACCCAGTTTTTGTCCATCCCAGCTTCTGCCTATGACATAATTATTTTTCACTCGCCTTGGCGAAATCCGGCAGCCTTAAATCAAGTTAATCGTGCACCGGAATTAGGGTTTACCTATGGTCATTGGTTGGCAGGTACGCAGACTACCAATGTAAAATGGCGAGGACAAATCCGCCAGGCCAGTGGCGGTTTGGATATACGATATGTGGGGATGGATGATATTGAACTTCGACCCAATAAGCCAACATCGCAACCATTCGGTTATTATGCAGCTTACGGGCTATCTTTCCGTAGTATGATAGGTTGGGAGAGAGGTGCACACCAATTTGGGGTTGGCATTCAATTTGTGAATATGCAAATTTATCAGGAGAGTGCCTCTGGTATGGCATTGGATTTCGGTTGGGGATGGTCATTTAGACACAATTTAAAATTCACATTATCAGCCCTGAACATGGGTAAAATGAATGCATTAAGTGCATTGAAACCCCAATTACCACAGCGCATCATAAGTACGATGATATTCGAACAATCATCATACAGTGCATTTCTGGGTGTGGAATCCAATAACCTGGTACAGAATCCTATCCTTTATGTGGGTGGACAGGGGCATTATAATAACCTGTTTATTGGTGGGACTTTCATGCATATGGATGGGATGAAAAGTATTTCCGGTGGTGTGGGGGTTCAGTTTGGCATTTATACCGTGGCCTACGGAATTCAGTGGGGAGACCAGAATTTGGGCATGCCTCAAATGATTGATATTTCAATTCGATTACCATGAATACTGACCAATCAAAAAAGATTATTATTGGATTGTCCGTTGCCGTCCTCTTTTTACTCATCAGTAATGTGGCCACTTTGCGAAAATTGGATATGGCTACCCAATCGCCCGCACCTATACATGAAACGGATATTGAAGAAGTTGAACCCATTTTAGAAAAAGCGAAACAGCCTAAAGTTATTGCTGGAAAAATTATTTTGGTCATTGATGATTTTGGTTATCGGAATGATTCAGTTTCAGATGGCTTTCTGAGGTTAAACGTACCAATCACTTGTGCCATTATCCCGGGCCATAGCCAAAGCAGTCATTTCGCAAAAAAAGCCATTGCGGCTGGTCAAGAGGTAATCATTCATATGCCTATGGAATCCACCTTGAATACGCCGGGAGAAGATGAATATAAGTTGAGATCGGGGATGACCAGTGAAGAAATCGAATGGCGAATGAATGAAGTATTAAAAGAAATGCCCGAAGCGGTGGGCATGAATAATCATCAAGGATCAAAAGCCACCACTGATGGAAAGGTAATGAGCGTTGTGGGATCCGTCTTAAAAAAACATGAAAAATATTTTTTAGATAGTCGTACAGTTTCAAATACTGTTGGAGAGAAAACCATGCGCCATTTGGGCGTCCCTACTGCTCGACGACATGTCTTTTTAGATAATGATTCTTCTTTAGATCAAATTAAGGCCCAGCTCAACACATTGGTAAGGTTGGCAAAAAAGCGGGGAATGGCTATAGGCATCGGCCATGCCAAGCCCAATACATTACAGGTGCTAAAAGAGAAAATACCCATCCTAATAGATGAAGGATTCCAATTTGAATTTGCTTCCCAGATTGTGAATTGAATATGTTATGCCAATATTAATAAAAATCAAGCGGGGAGAACTTATTGAAAGTATCCATGTGGCCTATGGTGTGGCTGTGGATGAACAAGGAGCGGTAGTCTATGCAACAGGTGATCCTCACTATTTAACGTGTATTCGATCCTCTTTAAAACCTTTCCAAGCAGTCGCGTCAGTTCAAAATGGTGCCGTGGATTCAGCAGGGTTTTCCGAAGAAGAATTGGCCATCATGTGTGCGTCACATAATGGGGAAGAAATCCATGCAAAAACCGTCCGTCAAATGTTGGATAAATTAAGGTTTAATGAGGATGATCTATACTGTGGAAGACATGAGCCATATGATGTAGAAACAAGCCATAACTTGATAAAAAATGATACCTTTATTGGTCCAGTATATAATAATTGCAGCGGAAAGCATGCAGGGATGTTGGCATTGGCAAAGCATTTAAATGCTGATGCAAAGAACTATATCAAAAATGATCACCCAGTACAGAAAACGATCTTTGAACAAATACAAAGGTATACAGGTCTGGATCAATTATCTACCGGTATTGATGGATGCAGCGCACCCACGCCTTTTTTAACTCTATCCATTATCGCCAGTTTATATCAAAAATTAGCCAGCGGAAATTATCCTGAATTGGATCGTATTTACAATGCCATGACTCAGAATCCTTACATGGTCGCTGGGCGTGAACGGTTCGATACAGATTTCATTTCTGCTATGAATGGCCGTGCTGTATGTAAGGTGGGTGGAGAGGCAGTTCGGGGATTTGGAATACGAAAAAGTGATGGATCTGTTCTTGGTTGTGCCATTAAAGTATTAGATGGGAATATGCGTGCGCTTCATCCTGCATCCATGATATTTTTGAATGAGTTAAACTTATTGGACCCTGAAGAAAATTTAGCAATGAGCCAATATGATAAACCGATCTTAAAGAACCATCGAAACATTGAAGTTGGATGCATATCCGCAGGGATAGATCATTAAAAAAATAAAGCGCATTTTATTTTTATGTCTACTTATGAATGGATATGCTCAGGATACATTGACAGTCATGAGCTACAATGTATTACGTTTTGACGGCAATACGTCGACGCGGGTAGCCTATATTAAAAAGACAATGGATTATGTGAAGCCAGACCTGGTGGTTTTTCAAGAAATAGAACATCAAAGCGGGATCGATTTATTATTGAATAATGTGTTTAATAAGGATAGTACCGCATTTGCCGCCGGCCCCCTTCCCAGCAATCAATATATGAAAAGTGGTATGATATATCGGATTTCAGCATTTAACCTCGCATCCAATATTTCTCTTTCAACCGTATTGCGCGACATCCCCGGATATACACTTTCGATTAAAAATGCCCATTCAAATGTATCCCCATTTACAATATTTAGCGCCCATTTAAAAGCAAGCCAGGGAGAGGAATCCCAACGATGGGAAGAAGCTAAAACCCTCTATGATTATGTGGCTAATCAGGATAGTAATTTTCATTATATCATGGCAGGGGATTTCAATTTGTACGACCCTAGCGAACCAGCCTATCAATTATTAACCGATAGTATGACAGTGGATCTCGAAGACCCCATTGGTAATTGGAATCGGAATGAGGGATCTCATGTGGAAAAATTCACCCAATCTACACGAGAAATCCAATTGAGTGATGGTGGTGCCTCCGGTGGGCTAGACGATCGGTTTGATTTCATATTTTTTTCAGATCATTTTACTAAAAAAGATCCGGATCTGAGATATGTAGAAGGATCATACAAGATTATTGGTAATGATGGAAATCATTTTAACAAATCCATTATTGATGGTGCCAATAGTGCTGTTCCCGATAGCATTGCTGAGGCCATATACTATGGTTCTGACCATTATCCTGTAGTGACCAAAATTGTATACACCGCGAAATCTTCTACCAGTCCTATTGCCCATGCCGGGGGGGATCTAAGCGCAGCCATTGGTGATACGGTTTCATTAAATGGAAGTCAGAGTTATGACCCCAATGGAACTATTTCTACTTTTGCGTGGGTGCAGACGTCGGGGCCAGTTGTCAACATTAATTTGAGTGAATCGGAGAAGGCCAATTTTATGGTGCCGGATGTTAATCGTACCACAACCTTTAGATTCAAGTTGACTGTATCCGATAACGATGGAGAGGAGGCATCCGATTTTGTGAATGTGGTAGTACCCATTGTTGGTGGCTACACGCCTTATAATATTCAATTTACTAAAAATAAAGGGACGGGGGAAGATTGCTACCCCTCAGAATTTGAAGGACAGAATGTGGAAGTGACTGGCATTGTAACGGCTGTCCATCCGGATCAAACATATCCCAACTTTTTCTTTCAGGATCCAACCAAAGATGCCTGGGCAGGAATGTTTGTGTATGTAGATAAAGATTATACTGCACCTACAATTGGGGATCAGGTGAAATTGAAAGGAGATGTGACAGAATACTATGGCATGACCGAAATGAAAAATATGGATGCCGCCGAAATTTTATCTTCAAATCATCATGTGGATCCAACCCCTGTTACCGCCGCCAGTATTTCAGGCGAATGCCGTATTTGGGTAGAAAAATATGAAGGCATGTTGGTCCAATTGACCAATATGACTGTTTCCCAATCAGCCAATTCGGATGGCCAATGGTTTGTTTCGGACTGGAGCGGCACGGCAATGATCGACGGTTACTTATTTGATGGGGATTGGATTCATCCGGAATTTGGAACGCATTTTATGAGTATCACCGGCGTTCTCCATTATTCGTATGGTAAATATAAATTAATGCCACGGAATAGTAACGATTTTAATGCGCCCGTAACATCCATAGGACATGAATTGCCGGAACGATTTGAATTGCTCACCAATTATCCAAACCCATTTAATTCATCGACTACGATTGAATTCAGTGTAAAAGCAAAGCATACTGTGTCTTTACAAATAATAGATATGAATGGACGGTTGATTACTACCCTGATCAATGGGATTCCCCATTCAAATAAAATAATATGGAACGGCCTTAATGAGAAAGGCCAACCCATGCCGGCGGGGATTTATTTTGCAAGGTTGACATCAGCTTCAACCATGCTCACCCAAAAGATGGTTTTGTTAAAATGACGGATATAAAAGTAAGGGTGGTGGATTGTTATGTGTATCGTCATACAAATGATGGAATCCGGTTTTTATTGATGAAACGGAATTTGAATAAGATGTACGAACATCTTTGGCAGGGGGTGGCGGGTAAAATTGAATCGGGTGAAACGGCATCTGAAACCGCCATTCGAGAGCTGAAGGAAGAAACAGGCCTCAATCCTATAAATATGTTCGTGGCCGATCATGTAAGTCGGTTTTATGAAACCCATGGCGATCGGATCAACCTTGTACCGGTTTTCGGTATTGAAGTAGATTCTGATGAAGTTAATTTGTCTGAAGAGCATATTGACTGCAAGTGGGTATCCATCGATGAAGCTTTAGACAAATTGATATGGAGTGGCCAGAAAAAAGGGATTCAAACCGTTTATGACATGGTAACCAGTAATGATGACCAAATGAAATGGTCCAAAGTTAATTTTTAAACATATTCTGATTTATCGAAACGGTTCTAAAATAATTAAAGGAGAAATAATGTTAGAAATTGGAAATAAAGCACCGGAATTTATCCTGCCTGATCAAGATGGGAATGATGTTTCCCTTAGTGATTTTGCTGGGAAAAAAGTGGTTCTTTGGTTTTTTCCCAAAGCCAGTACACCTGGCTGAACAGTTGAAGGTCAAGGGTTCCGGGATGAACTCCAAAAATTTAAAGATAAAAATACAGTCGTAGTTGGTATGAGCGCTGATTCGCAAAAGAAACAGAGAAAATTCTGTGATAAACAAGGATTTGAATATCCAATGTTGGGCGATGAGGGCAAGGAAACCTTGAGAGCCTACGGTGTATGGGGGAAAAAGAAATTTATGGGCAGGGAGTACGAAGGTATTTTCCGAAATACATATGTGATTGATGAGAACGGTATTATTGAAAATCTCTATAAAAAAGTGAATGTCAAAACACACGCCCAGGATATTTTAGCTGAATTATAATATATTATAGAAGCGATTAATCGCTTCTATACATAAAATATTATGAAATTACCAATTGATGTTTTTTCTGATTGGGCCAATGATGGCCGGGATGAAGACATGGCAAAGGGGCATGCCAAATCCGTACAAGCTATGTTGGATTTTGCTTTAAAGGATCAAATCGATCCATTTACGTTTGTGGATGCCGGATGCGGCAATGGCTGGGTGGTTCGCATGTTAGCAGAACATCCACAATGTATAAGTGCCTTGGGCGTGGATGGCTCACAATCCATGATTGATAAGGCCCGATCAATTGATATTATAAACCAATATGAATGTGCGGATTTAGTGAATTGGATTCCGAATAAAAAAGTGGACATTGTTCATTCCATGGAAGTGTTTTACTATGTTGAAAGTCCCGTGGGGCTCATTGTCCATGTTTTAAAAAATTGGATCAGCTCCGGCGGTCGACTGATTATGGGCATAGATTATTATGCTGAAAATGAGGCAAGCAAAAGTTGGCCTAAAGAATGTGGCATCTCAATTATGACACGACTATCTGAATCAGAATGGGTTGACGGATTCAATAAAGCCGGATTCAAAGACATCCAATGTTGGCGAGAAGGAGAAAAAGAAGGCTGGGCTGGCACATTGGTATTGACGGGTATAAAATAATATTGTAGGGGCAAGGCATGTTGACTCGCGGTTATTAGGAAGGACCTGCCTCTATGTTTTAATTGTTTATGGGAACGTTCTGGTCTAGAAATAATCCCTGATTCATGCCGGCAAAAAATTTCTGAAAGAATTCGAGTTCATGTACCCCACCTGTCGATAAAATTTTTCCATCTTGTTCCACTTCGCCACTGGCACTTACACGCACATTCGTTTCACCATCAGATAATTCTGTTAGATTAATGGTTACTTTATACCGATAAATCCTTGGGCCATCGGGGCCATCATCACCGCCACGTCCCCCACCAAATAAAGGTCGAGATCTACCACGTCTTCCTCTATCATTGTCATCATCGTCATCATCTCCAAAAATAGCTGCAGCAATGATGGCGATTACAGCAATAGCTCCTAATGCAATACAGGCCTTTTGTCCATCGGTTAATTCGCCTTCTGGTTTTTCATTTGCGAGGCTGGCTTTCCGATGTTCAGTCGTACGGTTGGCCGTAATAAGGCCGATATCAGAATTCAAAACAGCAATGGTATAGTCCATATCTTGAAGCGAATTGATGGATGCTTTCAATACGGTTTTCATGTCTCCGGAAAAGGCACGGGTTTCCATAGCTCGGGCCACTGATGTGGGCGGTTTTTCACTTCTGGGTGGATTTGCACAGCCGGATATCCCAACAATTAGGTAACTGATGAGTGAAAAATATAGGAATCGACCATGGGCCGTCCGCGGTCGAATAATACGTCTTAACATCTAATAAGCTAAGCTTTGGTGGGCGTATTCAAGTACATTTTTGTTGGCATCAAATGTAATCACAACAGTGAGTGATTTTGACGATGTGCTGGAAGAGGATCGACTGGCTGTTCCCGCACCGGTGAACCAACTTATAGGATTAAAAATCGAAAAGAATGATGCGGACTTGGCTTGAGATTCCCTAGAAATACGGTCATAAGTCCAGGTTTCTCGACCCTGCCTATCTTTTGAGATAATATTGGGGGCACCCAATACTCTGGTTATTTCTGATTGATTCGCACCTTTCACAACATTGGATTGGACCATACCAAGTGTAAGTTTATTGGATTCTTGCGGTGGGTTTGCACATCCAACCCAGAGGAGTAATGTGGCTAAAATACTGATTCGTTTTTTCATAATGAATCTCCTTTTTATCTTTAATCAACCTAAAGAACAATTTGTTCCGGATTAAGTCTTAGATGTGATATGCATCAAATGGTTGTCATATATTTGTTAGTCCATAATCCTATAAATTTATAGAAATTATTATTAAAATTTCTTAACTAAAAGAAGATCAATTGTGAAATACATTAAATTCCATCATAATGAATCGAGAAAGGATCGAAAGGAGAACTGATGAAGATAAGATCAATATATATATTTGTAATGGACATTGGACTATCGTTCAATAATGATCAGGCTTTAACTTTACTTTGATTCAGTTTTTACTCTTTTTCAGTTTTTTCTCTCGTATACAAGATGATCCCCAGATTATCCACATGGCCGGTATCGAATTTAAAGTGCTGCAAAATGGTGAATCTGGCCGGCGGTTTATTTGGCTCCATGGTGATGAACAAACCGCAAGGATGGCATTGGAGCGCCATATGAAAACGAATAAAGGCAAAGCATTCCTCGTAACTGGTATCGTTAGAGAACTAGATTTTTTTGGTGGAATTATAGACCCAAACCGCATTTTTTCATCTGACGGAGCAAAAGCCAATATTCAAAAATATAACCGAAAATGGTCCCGGTCGAAAAAGAAAGAAACCTTAGAAATAATCAATAGTGATCGGCCTGAATTTTTATCCCAAATTCTACCGAAAAATGGCGGATTGCTGGTAGCCATCCACAACAATTTCAAAGGATACAACGTGAAAAAAGAAATTCATAAAAGTGACAATATATCTATTAAGAAAGACCAAAATCCGCGGGATTTTTTCATTTGTACTAACCGGAATGATTTTAACATCTTAGCCAAATCTCCCTTCAATGTGGTTCTTCAAGAAACATTACCGAAAAAGGATGATGGATCACTTTCATGGGCGGCCATTCGACATGGGGTGCGCTACGTCAATATTGAAACGCGCTTGGGATGGCTCAGTCAGCAAACAAAAATGCTGAACTATATAGAAAAAAATCTACCCTAGATTTTCAATTTGCCATCAATGAATACTTTTTCATTGTGGCCATCATCCAAATAGCCCATCATCACTGAATGACCGGTGATCGCCACAGGATGTGTATCGTCATCCATGGCTGTTAAGTGGATGGGCATTTTATTTATGGCAAGGAAGGCCGTATTCTGATTGCAGACGTAAAGAGATGGGGGCGATGTTTCTTTAAGTCTATCCCATACGAATTGGATCTGAAAATCACCTTCACCAATACCCAATTTCATATTTGGATTATTTGAAGTAAGTGGTGCTCCGGTGTAGAGAGGGAGTATGGTTTGCAGAATCACCCATACCATGGAATTTGGCTGCAGAGATGTGTAGTAAGTTTGATCCTCATATAAATCAATTGCATGCTGAATACCGTTGGCATTCACTAAAAGATTATAATGGCTGAGGCGGATGCCCTCTCCCCTTTCCCAAAATATCATAGCTTCGTCCGCCAATAATGGTTTGAATTTTGGATTATGATATTCAGGGAAGGATTTAATCTTTTCAAAATAATCTGTTTCGCCTGTTATGGTCATAGTTGGGCTCGTTGATTGATTTGCGCCATTGAGATCTCCGTCACCAGTGAGGACGAGAGATGAACCTAAAGTCCAAATACCGAAGGCGATTATTTCACATTGTGGGAAAGGCAATTGATCTATGATAATTCTATCTTTGGGTTGAACGCCTTCAGACAATAGCCAATTGGCCGTTTGTTGGGCCATTCGATACACTTTATCTGACGTGAGGCCCAGGTCCGCATAAACCATCTTTTCGCCGTACTTTACATTTTGGCCATCTACCAATGCTCGAAGATTGGGGTAAGGAACCATATGTTCAATCGGTTCCACATTCCCAATACACTGGGCTCGGTAAATTCGTTTTTGGAGTTCAGATTTCATGTAAAAAATTAATTAGGAAAACCCCAAATTTGTGGTGTTTTCTATTTTATTATCTAAAAAATAAGAGCCTTACATTCGTGGGGTTTTTTATTTATGATATGGAGAGATTAAAGAATATAAATAAAAAATCATTATTCTGATTAATTACAAATGATAAAGAGGATATTTAATAAAATGAAGCCCTTAGATGATATAAAAGTATTAGAATTTGCTGGTATTGGACCCGGACCATTTGCTTGTATGCTTTTAGCAGATTTAGGCGCAGATGTTCTAAGAATTGATAAAGAAACTAGTTTAAGTGAGATTCATCGAAAGGAATTTATAAACCGTGGAAGAAAATCTATAGTTTTGAACCTAAAATCGATTAACGATGTAAATAGAGCAAAAAAGCTTATAGAAAAAACAGACGTTATTGTTGAAGGATTTCGACCTGGCGTTATGGAAAGGTTAGGCCTGGGCCCCGATATAGCCCTTTCACTAAATCCCAAAGTGATATATGGTAGGATGACTGGTTGGGGGCAAACGGGTCCTCTATCCAAAGCTGCCGGTCATGATTTAAATTATATTTCTCTTTCTGGTGTATTATGGTCTATCGGTCCAAAGAGTCACAATCCTATACCGCCGCTTAATCTTGTAGGCGATTATGGCGGCGGGAGTTTATATCTTGTAATGGGAATATTAGCTGCTCTTTTTAAGAGAACGCAAAATGGTAAAGGAAGTGTTATCGACGCAGCTATATGTGATGGGGTAGTTTCATTAATGAGTCTGATTTATCAATATCAACAAATTGATAAATGGGATAATCAACGTGATGGCAATTTATTAGATGGTGCAGCGCCATTCTATACTACCTATAAATGTTCAGATGAGAAATGGATATCTATTGCAGCTATTGAACCCAAGTTTTATTCTAAACTTTTGCGTCTACTCAAAATTGATGAATCAATGATCGAAAATCGTTTAGATAAGAATGAATGGTCATCTCTACGTGATCGTTTTGCTGGTATCTTTGTGCAAAAAACACGTAAAGAATGGTGTAAATTATTAGAAGGTACAGATGTTTGTTTTGCTCCAGTTTTAGATTTAGAAGAAATTTATAAGCACGATCACAATAAAGCCCGTAACGTTTTTTCAAACCGCAAAAACTTGAAACAACCTTCCCCAGCTCCACGTTTCTCCAATTTTGATAATTCACTGCCAGACCTGCCACCGCCATGCCCTGGTGAACATAA
>CAYVNB010000009.1:6780-22949 GCA_964452665.1 uncultured bacterium | reverse complement strand
TATTTTCCTTCAATGAATCCTCCAATAAAAATAACACTTAAAGTAATCTTCTGCATTTCAACTCTCTACGCACAGAATATTGAAAAAGAAATCCAAACTCAATTCATTCTTGCCGAACCAGGAGATACAATTTTCATCCCAAAAGGCACCCATTCTATTAAGGGGACACTCTCAATTGAGGGAAAACAGAACCTAGTGATTAAGGGCTATGGAATGGATAGCTCCATCCTCACTTTTGCCAATCAAGATGAAGGGGCTCAGGGCATCAGCATCACCAATTCAAAAAATATTACCCTTGAAGATTTTGCCGTTAAAGATTCCAAAGGAGATGCCATCAAAGCCCAATATGTGGATAATATTGTTTTCCGCACTGTTTTAGTTGAATGGACAGGTGGCCCTGATCCAAATAATGGCGCATATGGACTATACCCTGTACAGTGTACCAATGTATTGGTTGAATTTTCTGTTGCCATTGGCGCATCTGATGCGGGGATATATGTAGGACAATCAAAAAACATTGTGGTCCGCAATTCAAAAGCCTACCATAATGTGGCAGGTATAGAAATTGAAAATTCGATCAATGCAGAAGTTTATGATAACCATACTTATAAAAACACAGGCGGAATTCTCGTTTTTGACCTACCCGACCTAGTTCAGAAAAAAGGGGAGAATGTTCATATTTTCCGTAATCTTGTAGAAAATAATAATCTGGATAATTTTGCCCCGCCAGGAAACATTGTGGGTAAAGTCCTTCCTGGAACAGGTGTTATGGTTCTTGCCGCACATAATGTCCATGTATATGATAATATAATTCGAAATAACAAAAGTGTTGGGACAGGAATTGTGAGTTATTTCATCACTGAAGAAGCAATGACTGACAGTCTTTATAATCCCTATACATCTGATATCCATATCTATAACAATTTTTATGAAAGACCATCCGGTTTCCCCACGTTTGATTATGAAATCGGCCAATTACTGGCCATAAAATATGGACGCAATACACCCGATATTATCTATGACGGGATGCAGGATCCAGAAGTGGCATCCGGATTGTGTATTCAAAACAATAGCCGCGCCGACTTCACAAACTTGGATATAGAGAACAATTTTGAAAAATGGTATTCGCCATTTATTTCCAATTTTTCAGAAGATGAATCTAGATTTACCTGTCCAACGATGCACTTAGCTTCATCCATTCCTAATTAATGAAATATATAATTTTTAAGGCCTTGGCTGCCTTATTCTTCCTTTCATTATTATATGGTGGGAACCCTCTCAAATACGCAAAACCAAAACTATCTGATTATGGGTTTTTTACTGGTAATATGGCGGAACATATTCCTTCTGAAGGTGTCTTGCCTTATGATGTTTCTGCCCAACTATTTTCCGACTATGCCTTGAAGTCTCGCTTCATCGTTTTGCCGAAAAACCAAAAACTAAACTATAGATCAGATGGTTCATTTGGATTTCCCGTAGGCACAACCTTGATCAAAACATTCTATTATCCTGCGGACTTGCGAAAACCATTGGAAAATATTCAATTGATGGAAACACGTCTTCTCATCCATACGGAGGAAGGCTGGTTTGGATATCCTTATGTTTGGAATAAGGCTCAGACCGAAGCAATACTGGAAATTGCTGGGGAACGAATGGAGGTTTCATTTATAGATGATGCTGGTGACAATGTCTCTTTCAATTACAGTGTCCCCAATTTCAATCAATGTAAAGGATGCCATATGAATGAAAATCGCATGATCCCGATCGGCCCTAAAGTGCGTCTGTTGAATCATAATTATAATTATTCAGACGGAAAAATGAATCAATTGAAAAAATGGTCCGCATTAGACATGATTAATGGATTGCCAAAATTTGCATCTCTACCCCATACACCCGATTATACAAACCCAAATGATGGTACCTTTGAAGAACGGGCACGTGCATGGATTGATATTAACTGTGCCCACTGCCACATGAAAGGAGCGCCTGGAGAAACATCAGGATTATTTCTTAATATAGAAGAAACAGATCCTACGAGACTAGGTGTTCTGAAACCGCCTGTGGCTGCTGGACGTGGTTCAGGTGACCGCCTCCATACCCTCGTCCCGGGAAAGCCGGATGCATCCATCATGATCTATCGTATGGAATCCACCGACCCTGGCGTTATGATGCCAGAATTGGGCCGAAAATTAGTCCACAAGAAAGGAGTTGAATTGGTCCGGGAATGGATAAAAAGAATGGAATAAATCTGTAGAGCCTATGTATGTCTAGACGCTACACCAATTTTTCAATCCAACTTTTCCACCTTTTCATATTTTTTATATATTTCAAAATCTGATTGCTCAAAGGATACTTTTTTGATCGATTTCAATTCCCACGCCATTTTAAATCCATTATTTTCATCCTTCATCTCCATAGTGTATTTTACCATCCTTCCAGGTACAGTATCGAATTCTCTATCATTCTGCGCCAACATGGATTCTGAAAAACTACGGGGATTATTACTCTTTACACCACCATAAGAATCTATTAGATCTGACTCAACATCAGTTAAATATCGAAATAGTGTCGTGTCTTCTGTGAACCATTCCTCGATTACCATCATACCTTCATCTCCCCTTTTGAAACTAGTTGATACTTTTCGTGCATTGAAACCAGAAATATTTTCCAACGACTCTGATATAGTTCTAGAATATTCATTATTTGAACTTTGACGGTCTGTATTTGAAGCCCCTTCATCTTCTTGCTCATTTTCTCTACTTCTGGAGCCACGCCGCCCCATATTCATCATTCCACTCATGGCATTTAGTTTAGGCTTACCTTCATTAGAACGGATTGTATCAAAAGATTCAGATGCAAATTCTTCACCATCCAAATTATAAACGACCCTTGTTTCTGCTTTTCCATTCAGTACAGTTCCAACGACCTTATTTCCACCCATGGCCACCCGTATCAGGAAACGATCAATCTCAATAGAGGATTCCTCTCGAAAAAAATTTTTTGCAGCATATTTGGTTGTTGTTGTTGTGAATTCCCCCACATAAGGTGCATTCATATTCATAACCTCTTTCATTACCACCTGAGTTTGCGCAGAAAGAGTAAATGAAAAAGTGAGTAAAAATTTTAGAGTGTATTTCATAATTATTTTACCATGGCAATTGATTTAAGTCCACATTACCCCCGGAAAGTAACATTCCAACTTTCTTATTTTGAAACAATTCCTTATGGTTCAGCAATGCACCGAGTGTAATTACAGATGATGGCTCCGCTATAATTTTCATTCTTTCCCAAACCATTTTCATCGCATCGATGATTTCTTTCTCTGTTACCGTAATGATATCATCTACGTGCTCTTGAATAATTGGAAAAGTAATGGTACCGATCTGAGCCCTAAGTCCATCACAGATCGTATTTATCGTTTCATTTGCGACAATTTCTCCTTTATGCAAAGATCGATAGGCGTCATCCGCTTCTTTCGGCTCAGCACCATAAACTAGCATATTTGGATTTATCCCTTTGCCAGCCAATAAGGTTCCACTTAATAAACCACCACCGCTCACTGGAGAAATAATGATATCCAAATCTGGGTGGTCTTCCAACAATTCTTTAGTAGCAGTTCCTTGACCAGCGATAATCCGTTCATCGTTATAAGGATGTACAATCGTGGCACCTGTTTCGGCCACCAATTCATGGAGTACGCGCTCTCTGGAAGGCTGATCCGGATCACACCAAACTACTTCGCCACCATTTCGTTCTACATTATCCACCTTGATCTTTGGCGTATTATGAGGCATTACCACTTTGGTTTTACCGCCGCGACGACTTACGGCCATGGATAGGGCAGCACCATGGTTTCCAGAGGATGTTGTGGCTATCCCCCTATCCAACTCATCCTGTGACAATTGCTCGACCGTATTTGTAGCGCCCCGAATTTTGAAAGAACCGGCTTTTTGGAAATTGTCACACTTGAAATAGAGTGACGCGCCACTCAGATTATCCAAACTTTTATTCGTCAAAACTGGCGTACGATGGATAAATGGCCGAATCCGATCGTGGGCCGCTGCAATATCTTTCAGAGTTACCATAGTCAAATCTAAATTCGAATAGAAATAAATTCATATTCTTTAAGGTGAACAAATGAAAAAACATTCAAACCTCCACATGACAACGGGTGATTTCCGAAAACAAGGCCATGCAGTGATCGACTGGATCGCCGATTATTATGACCATATAGAAGATTATCCAGTATTTCCAAAAGTCCAACCCGGAGAAATCCGCGCATCCCTTCCAAATGCAGCCCCTAAAACAGGTCGTGCTTATGATGACATCATGGAAGATATGAAACTTTTTATGCCCGGAATTACCCACTGGCAGTCGCCAAATTTTCATGCTTACTTCCCATGCGCCAACAGTGGCCCCGCTATTTTAGGGGACTTACTCTCTACTGGATTGGGTATAAATGGGATGAATTGGTCCACAAGTCCCTCCTGCACAGAAGTTGAGTCTCATATCTTGGATTGGATTGTAGATATGATGGATTTGCCATCTCATTTTAAAACAAATCATCATGGTGGAGGTGTTATCCAAGATACAGCTTCATCCTCTAGCTTAGTCGCATTAATTGCCGCAAGAGAAGAGGCAACCAAGGGCGCTACAAATTTAAAAGGATGTGATCAATCAATGACCGTCTATACCTCATCCCAATCTCATTCATCTATTGAAAAAGCAGTGGGAATTTCTGGAATCGGTAAACAAAATCTTCGATTGGTTAATGTGGATTCAAATTTTGCCATGGATATAGACCATTTGAATGAATTGATCAAAGAAGATTTATCAAATGGATTTACGCCTGTATTTGTGTGTGCAACCTCAGGTACAACCTCCAGTACGGCATTCGATCCATTATCATCAATTGGTAGAATTTGTGAAAAGAATAATATCTGGCTCCATGTGGATGCAGCTATGGCGGGCTCTGTTGCTTTATGCCCTGAATATCGCTATCTTATAGATGGATTAGAATATGCTGACAGTTACACATTTAATCCCCACAAATGGATGCTAACCAGTTTTGATTGTAGTCTATTTTATGTGAAAAACAGGACGAAACTCACTGAAGCTCTATCTATTTTACCTGAATATTTAAAAAATAAGGATAGCCAAGCCGGTACAGTCTTTGATTTTAGGGATTGGGGAATTCCATTAGGCAGACGATTTCGTGCCCTAAAATTATGGCACGTGATTAATTATTATGGCATCACTGGACTTCAATCCTTCATTCGCAATCACATGGATATTACTCAATTACTCAAATCCTGGATAGAATCTGATGAACGGTTTGAAATTGTTGCTCCGGTTCCTCTAACATTAATCTGCTTCCGTCATGTGGATGGCGATAAAAAAACAGAAAGCTTACTACAGTTAATTAATCAAAGTGGACGAGCACATTTGACCCACACAAAACTGAATAATCAGTATATTATCCGCTTTTCCATTGGTCAGCTTACTACAGAATTAGATCATTTAAAAAAGACCTGGCGTTTTATACAAGAGTCGGCCAAAAAAATCTAAAATATTTGGGGCTTCTCAGCCAATTCAACGAGAACACCACCAGCACTTTTGGGATGGATAAACACTACTTTATACCCTTCCGCGCCAATAGTCGACTCATCTGTTAAAACTTGAATATTATATTCATTAAGCTCTTTTATTGCTTTAGATATATCATCTACCTCAAAACATACATGATGAACACCAGTCCCCTTATTTTTTAAATATTTACCGATGGGTGTATCAGAGCCTGTGGCTTCTAATAATTCAATTTTTCCCTGACCTGTATCATAGATATCTGTGGTGACGCCTTGATCTTCAACCACCTCAGTACTCCGATGTGGAATATTCAAAATATGCTTCCAAAAGGGCGCATCCGTGTCCAGATTGTTTATGGCGATGCCTATATGCTCAATACCAAGTATTTTCATAATCAAATGAAAAGATTTGCGCCCACCAATTAAATTAAATTTGGTTCATCTGAATTCAAAGAAATACCAAGTCCATTGTCCTGCGGCAGGACTAATCGACCATCTTCTATTGTTACGCCACTATAAGGATCATTATTTATTAAAAGATTACCATCCAAATCGGCATAGTCTACCAAAGGAGATAAATGGGCTGCTGCGGTAATCGCAATAGAAGATTCTATCATACACCCTAGCATGATCTGCATTTCTCTCTCTCGTGCCATCTTCACCATCTTCATTCCTTCTAACAAGCTGCCGCATTTCATAAGCTTAATATTAATCCCATCAAATATGCCTTCAATTTCAGGGATATTGCCCGAATACAGGCTGTTTTCATCGGCAATCAAGGGAAGGGGCGACTTTTGTCTTAATGCAGCCGTATCCTTCAAATTTGTGGATTTAAATGGCTGCTCTACAAATTCCACATTGCGATCCGCCAACCATTTCGACATTTCGATGCCTGTTTCTAAGTCCCACCCTTCATTGGCATCGATTCGTATAAGTTGATCTGTCTCCTGCCGAATGGCATTTATAATAGCCTTATCCTTTTCAAGACCCATACCCAATTTCACCTTCAGAATATGGTAGGGCGCACCCTCTTTCACCTTTTCAGGAATTAGATCCATGTCGCCAATAGAAATCGTATAAGAAGTCTTTGGTGCTTTACTGGGGTCAGCACCTAAATATTCATATAATGGCACACCTTGCTTTTGGCACCACCAATCTAATATCGCCATTGAAAAAGCGACTTCAAGTGACTTGACGCCTTGACATTGGGGAGCAATAATATTGAAAAGTTCAATTGGATCATCTAATATTTCTGGAAAATCAATTCCACTATCTAATATTTTTAGTATGTCAGCGGTAAATTCATTATATCGATCTGCTGGAGCTGCTTCACCGCGACCGATGATTCCATCCTTTTCTAAATAGATAAAAACGACATCGAAAAAATCATTCGTACTCCGAGAAATGCCAAAAGGATGATTAGAGATTAAGCGAAATGGTGAATAGGATAATTTCATTTAGTATAGTCCATTGAAAAGAAGTTTGAATGTATTCCTTGGTTGACCACGAAATTGTGCACGAAAACCTATCAATACTACAGTGCCATTGCCTAAAGAAATTTCAGCCATTGCGATTTTACCACCAATTGTCTTTTTTTCTCCTAAAGCCCAGCCACTAAGGAGTATGTCCTCTTTGGGGTATCTAGCCAATACGTTGACAGGTTGTGTTGGTGGTTTTTCTTTTAAATTTTCTTTTCCACCTTCCCCAGTATCACGAAGCTTTACGATATCAAAAGCTCTGCTTCTCACAAAGTAAGCTACAGATTTTTCCTGCATTCCATAAGTAAGGGGCTTACCAGTTTCTACATCTAATCTCACTAGGGAGCCAGGAATAAAGAATGTGGTCGAGGGTGTACTCGCAACAGCATTTTTTACAGGCAATCCAAATTGCTTAATAAGAAAATCACTCGCCTGATCCAGAGCAATGATTCGACCACCATTGTCTACATATTCTTTCAATGCTAATGTGCCTTGGAGACCGAGTCCCCCAACATATTCAGGCGGATAGGTATTTTCTGAATATCCATTCAAAATAGCATCACCACTTTGTGAAGGCAAAATTATCGCACTGTATTGACTCAAATCATTACTTAAAATATCTGCATTATGAAGGGTATCTACTGGAAAATGATATTTTTCAAGAATCCAGCGCGTCCATCCTTCATCCATATTGGCTCGCCAGGATTTATAGATACCCACTTTTGGCAAAGTAAGTTTGGTTGCGCCTTTTGGTATGGACATGGATGATCCTTTAAACGTTATTTGATAATCAGCTGCCAATGATAACAATTCGGAATGCTCCCCATTTTGAATGAAAAAATCACCATTAGGCTGACGAAATACGTTCACACCATTTTTAAGCAATTTATTTACAGCAATGATAGCACCATTTGACTTTTGTGATAATATGTGTCCCCGTTTTCCTCTGGATACTAGTCCTGAAGGTAAGACAATTTCTAAGGCTGTAACTTTCTTTATACTGGCTTTAAATGCTTTATCGATTTTATCAACTTGGATACCCATTTGCATCGGCAGTGTCCAACCAGCAAGATCATAGGGAACTTTTGGCATTCCATTGGCATCCTTTAATTCGGGATACTTTTGAGGTTCCATCATATCCATAAGATGAGGGCGGAATGCCTGTGCTGTATAGAGGATATGGGTACCTTTTTTATAACTTTTTCCTCCAGCTTTGAAGGATTTATTTGCCTTATATACTTCAAGTCCACCTTTCCGAAGTACGGATAAAAATTTTCCTGTTTCATAGGAATCCCACTGGTCATTAGGTACCACATAGGCAAATGATCCACCCTTTTCGCCTGTTTCAATGGCATCCCTGCCCATACGATAAATATCAAAGAGCCATTTCTCTCGAAGGTCAGCTGCAATTTTCATAACACCCATTGTTGCAGTAAGCATATAATCTACTGCATCCCTGAAATGGGATTCACCTGCTTCCCATGGAAGAGGTAAAAATATATCCGTACCTGTATTCACCATCCGGCTTCGACGACTTCCAATGGTTTTTGGAATTTTTTTCGGATCATAAAATCTAGGTGTTGGCGTTGAATGACTCGTTTCGGTCAGAATACCGATCTGATTGTGGTAATAGGGAGCCGTTCTCATACCACCATTCCACCACATGCTATATTGAAAATCGGATACAACACCACCCATTTTCTTCATGGCAAATCGATTGGCCATAGCTGTCCCTACAAGGTTGACTCCTGTGGTCACACCGGGATGTATATTCGGGTTGACTGGGTCCGAGAAAGGTGGCAGAAAAATGCGTGCCCATGCAGGTCCGGTTTGATGATGGTTATAGACAATTTGAGGGTACCACTTATTGTAAAGTTGGTAAGTAACATTTTGTGTCTCAATCATATTATGCATGAACCAATCTCTATTATTGTCATGCCCCACATATTTTTGGTATAAAACCGGCGGTCCTGTGGTTTCAAAAGGTGTCCCCAATTGTTTTCTATACCAATCCACTACAATATCCATTCCATCAGGATTAATCACAGGTAGAAGAAGAACGATCACATTCTCACGAATTTTTTGCATTTCATCTGTCTCTTCTGTGGCAATACGATAGGCCAATTCAGCCGTCATTTGACCGTGTGCCCGCTCTGTCGCATGCATTCCCCCATCTATCCAAAGGATTGTTTTCCCCTTTTTCGCATACTTTCGAGCAGTTGACTCATCAATCCTGGCACGGGACAAATCAGCGCTAATCTTCCGATATTCTTCTAATTTACTGAGATTATCCGGTGAAGAAATAAACAGCAAGAGCATGGGCTTTCCTTCAGAAGAAAAACCAATTTCTTCAATAATAACCCGGTCTGAATTTTCTGCCAATTGACGATGAAAGGTGAGCATTTGAGAATAGTCTGCAAGTTTATAATCGTCACCAACTTTAAATCCAAAAACCTCCTCTGGTGACCGTAATTGGCCGAACAAAAATGAACATAATATAAAATTTAAAACTAAAAGATGTTTCACCATCCCTCCTCCTTTTTTATCAATAATTATTTTGGCGATGCAGCATGCCCTTCCCGATCTGGGTCAGCCACTCCGATCCATCCGCTATCACTTTTTATTACAGCATGAACCCTTCCAAATCTTCCTGGTTCACGCTGAATAGTTACTTTATGCCCCATAGCTGCAAAATAGGTGCTATCAGCAATCGTAAATCCCTGCGCACCAGTAAATTCAATATCCAATCCGTTCTCAATGGGCTGGACCCGCGGTAATGCCATAGCAGTCTCTAGGGAATAGCCTTGATCAACTATTCGACTGATCACAGCCACAATTGAAGATGGTATTCTTGACCCTCCAGCTGCCCCTAAACCTAAAAAGGGTTGACCATTTTTTGAAATGATCATTGGTGAAATATGGGAAGAAGCTCGTTGACCTGCTCTCACTTCACCTAAATAACCACCTAATGTCTGGGCATATATAAAACCTAACCCCGGGGTGGTAACTTTAGACCCCATTGTGGTACCTACAGTCTGTGTTAATGCGACAATCATTCCATTCTTATCAACTACAGTTAAATGGGACGTATGCCCCATTGGAGTTATATAAGATTCTGGAAGGGAGTGCCAGTTGGTATTAGCCTGTTCATTATGAACCTCACTTGCACGTTGTTCGGCCCACTCTTTGGAGGTCAGTCTTTCCGCATCTTTTAATGAATGCTGTTCTCGACGATCTAAATAGGCTGCTTCGATTGCGTGGTATATATTTTCTCCCCATTCCCTATCATCAGATAAATCATCTGCAAGAATTTCCAATATTTGTAATGCTTCTATAGTAATAGCTCCAAATGATGGTATCCATAGGGCTGCAAGATCGTGTCCTCGATATGATCCTGTGACAATATGGGAATCTTTTGCTTCATACTCAGCCAGAGCCATCATGCTCAATACACCTCCATTCTTCTGATTATCTTCCACTAATCTTTTAGCAATCCATCCGGTATAAAAAACATCAGGACCCTCATCCGATATGCTCTGTAATACCTTTGCAAGATCTTTTTGTACAAACCAATGCCCTGGAGACATTGGAGAACCATCGGAATTCAAGAAATGCTGACGAGATCCTTCAAATTCATTTAGCTGTTCTGCTACGTACGCGATCCTTTTTGCCTCTCCAGGAATTAGAGCGTGCCCTTTATCTGCCAAATTAATGGAAGGTGCCATCACAACAGATCGACCTAAGGATCCATGTTCGTTCAACGCTTTAAACAAACCTCTGACCACACCGGGAATTCCGATTGAGGGATATCCATATCGTTTTTTGGGTGCATTCTCATAGTCATAATCACTCGGGGCGGCCGTAGTACCATCAATCCCATGCAATCCGGATTTAGGTGAATATATAAGTATTTGTGTTCGGCCGCCGATCCCGCTCATAGAGGGCTCAACCACTGCCAAACTAAAAGCAGCAGCAACAGCAGCATCTACAGCATTTCCTCCTCGCGCTAGCATTTCTACTCCAGCTTTTGTTGCCAATGGATGAGCAGTAACAACTACACCGTTCTCAGACTGTTTTACCTTTTGTTTTGACTCAGAGTACCCGTTTATTTGATCGGTAGTAGTTCTAGTACAGCCGAACCAAAGTAATAAAATAAAATAAAATGTTCTTTTTATCATGTTAATTCTCTTTCGATTGCTTCAATAAATCCTAAGTTACCAAATCGAATAAGATCAGTTGTTGCAATACCAAACTCACTTTCAGTATTACTAATTGCTTCCCTAGCTTCTGAATCAGACAACATAAAGGTTAATAGATTAATTCCTATGAATTTGGAAGCCTTGAAATTTTTCATCAAATCAATATGAAGATCCATAACCGATTTCATAGACGCCATAGGATAATCAGTAACATCTTCTGGCCTACCAGGATCATGAGTCATTATCATATAATCAGGCATAGCACCATGCAAAAGACCCAAAGTCACGCCAGCGTAATACTGATTGGTGAGCGACCCCTGTCCCTCTACAATAACCAACTCAGTATCAGATGAAACTTGGTCTATTTCATGTTCTATTTCTCCTGCCATAAAATCAGCTTTCACAGCATCAATAGGTACCCCTGCACCACTAAGTAAAATACCTGTCTGACCTGTCCCAATGAATTCTACTTTTCTACCAATAGACTTCATTCGCTCTGATATTTCCCATGCTGTGGTCATTTTTCCAGTATCACAATCTGTACCAACAATCAGTAAAACAGGGATTTTTCTCCGATGCCATGAACCTTTGGGGAAATGAGGCCGATCCGGTGGACGCCTAAGATCGGTAAGAGTAACATTTTTACTACTTGCTAACTTTTTAAATTCTTCATCATTTCCTAAAAATTCATGCATTCCACTAATAATATCACAACCATCGTTTATGGCATCTACCACTTCATGGCGATGTTCAGGGCTGATAAAACCTCCTTGTGAAGCACTACCTATAACTAATGTATCTGGATTCATGCCTTTACATACATTAAAACTTTTTACAACTGGGGTATTCCCACCAAAACCCAATTCATCATTTGAAGTTATACCTGCTTTAGTATTATCAATGATTGCCACCACTTCATCTGGTCGGTATCGTAGAAGCATGTTCCCAGTTTTATTTTTGATATAATTAAATGCACCATGGCATAAAATGACTATTTTTTTCTTATTATTTGCCATTTTGTGATTTAATCCGTTTGAGATGTATTAATTTCTAACCCTGACTAGTATAAAAGTTAAGCCCCACTAACCAGCAGTAAATTAACAAGATGAAAAATATCTTACACTTTAAATATTGTGCTATTTTGTCTTTTTTCTATTTTTCATTTTGGGTTGGATGCGAAGATAAAGCAGAAGAAAAAGAACAAAAAATTGAGAAAAATAAATTAATCACATATGGGGTCAGTAGTTTCCGATATAATCAATACGATCCTCTTAAACAAAAACCAATTGAAGTTCATGTTTATCTTCCAGATTCTGTAAAGAAAAATTTACCAATCATCTTTATTTTGCATGGAGCCAGTAGAAATGCTAAAGAATATTGCTTTACATGGGTAGAACATGCCAAGGGGTACCAATTTATTGCTGTATGTCCTGATTTTTCGGAAACAATGTATCCTGGATCAGAACAATATAACTTGGGCGGTATGCAGGTAAATGGCATTTGGCAGGATTCAACGAAATGGGCATATCAATATATTGAATCAATCTTTCAATTTCTTAAACAAGAAGAAGTTTCTACTACAAACAGCTACGGGCTTTACGGGCATTCAGCTGGGTCCCAATTTGTTCATCGACTGACCTTATTTACGGATCCCAAACATGCATCCATCATTATATCTGCCAATGCAGGATGGTACACGACCACGGATTTCAATGAATCCTTTCCATATGGATTAAAAGGTAGCCCACTCACATTGGAAAGATTGAAAGAAAAATTTCAACTACCCCTAGTTATTTTACTTGGGGAAAATGATAACGACCCAAATCATTCTTCTCTAAGAAAAACCGTTGAAGCTATGCGCCAAGGGGAACATCGATTTGAAAGAGGAAATTACTTTTTCAGCAAGGGAAAGGCTATGGCTGATTCTTTGGGAGTCGAATTTAATTGGATATTGGACACAGTACCAGGGGTGGGACATTCAAACACTGGTATGGCGCCAAAAGCTGCAAAAATATTCTTCGATAAAATAAACGATTAGTTATTCAAGTTACGCTTTAAGTGTCTTTTATAAAATATTTGAGTAGCGGAAGTAAAATAACTTGAAAATTTAGACCATGTAGATTGATTCTCTCTAATACCTGGCTTGGGAGCTTCCACTTGTATTGCACTTATCATCCCCCCATTTCTTGATCCGTGTCGGGCCGTATTATATCCCCCAGAAAAGTAACGCATTCCTTCTGGGCCAGGGTCATTGACACTAGGCACACATTTAAATCCTAAACTGTCTAATAATGTACCAAAACTATTTGGACCCCTTAAAGCTTCAATAAATGAAAATGACGATGAATCTACCAATGTGCGGATACTGGATTTATTTTTAAATGTATTGGTATTTAAAACCGAATCGGACAAATCCAACTCTGAACCAGATAATAGGTAACCCAACCAATTTCTTAAATCGTAGAAACCGTCGGGGTTCTTGCCGTGGCCATGCATATCGAAAAATAAACCAGAGCCAAAGTCCATCTCAATCTTCTTTTTTGCGGCATCAATATAATGATGGTACTCTTGCCAGGCCCTTAAAGCATATTTATCCTCTTGAGCCGCTTCCACACTATCCCTATTTGCATCTAGTTTTGTTCTTTTTAACCGGCATAGTATTACATGGGGTCTCGCTCCAAAACGAATCATCATAGTATCCATGAGTGTTTTAGTTAATTCGTAGGTATTGTCATCGGTCACCATTGTACCATAAGTACGATCGGGAATCTCATCTGGTGTCAAGCGACCACCATGCGGTGCTGAAAGAATAATCGGTAGATTTCCAGCCCAATATTCAATATAATTCTCTCTCCCATAATAGACCGAATCTGGATAATAAGGAGCATCATGACCCAATGCAGGGAAGGTATCTTGTTTAAAAGTTATCGTATCAGTTTGATTGATTTCTTCTGGCTTCTTTTCTTCTTCTTCACATCCTATAAATGCCGTAAAGATCGTAAAAGTTATTGTAAATAAAAGTTTTGAATATAATTTCATTTAAGCAAATAAGCTCACTGTAGTAAAAACCGCGAATATCCCAATAATATTCAAAATTATTCCAGCTCGAAGCATTTGTTTCTGTTTTATATACCCTGTTCCATATACTTGAGCATTTGGTGGTGTAGCTACTGGAAGCATAAAAGCGCATGTTGCAGCTATACCAATACCAAATACCAGTGCATATGTCATGGCAGGATTAAATTGATGCGACAAAGCCATCATTACTGGAATCAAAATAGCAGCAGAACCTGTATTAGATGCCAATTCAGTTAGAAATATCATAAACCCAATACAAATAATTAGGATTAACCATTCTGGAGCACCGGTAATTGAATCAAGAATAGATGTCACTATCCATTTTGTTGTACCAGTATTGGTTAAAATAGCTGATAGACAAAGTCCCCCTCCAAACAATAATAAAATACCCCATTGAATCCGGTCTTCTAATTCCTTCCAAGATATCAATCCTAAAGCCGGTGCCAACGCTGTGATAAATATAGCAATCATCCGATCAAATTGTATCACACCGATCCATTGATTGAATTGACTCGAAAAAACCCAGCATATAACAGTAAATAAAAATATACTTACACTGCCTTTAGCACCTGAAGACCATTCAAATTTTACTTCCGAAGATTGCAAACGATTCAATTTAGCATCAGATTCAGGCTTGAGCACCAAGCGCAAGACAAGAATTACAAAGGGGAACATAATTAGAGTTGTTGGGAATCCAACTTTAAACCATGTAAACCAATCAAGGTCCAAAGCTGCAACAGCAATTCCATTTGGCGGAGAACCTGTCATAGTAGCCAATCCACCTACATTAGCTGCATAAGCAGTACCAAGCACAATAAAAGTGCGCATCCTTGGGAACTGACGATCTACTAGCGCCAATGCAATAGGAAGCATCATTGCCGTAGTCGCAGTATTACTCATCCACATAGATAAACTGGTCACCACAGCAAAGAAACCAATTGTAGATACCCAAAGTCTCCCTCTACCTAAATTAATTACATAGTGAGCCAGCCAATGATCTATACCATATTTATTCAATAGAGCAGCTAGGGTAAATCCGCCCATGAAGAGAAAAATTATTGTACTGGAAAATGGCGCCATGGCTGCTTTTGGTTCTAAAACACCTGAAAAATATGCCATAACTGGTACCAATAATGCGGTAACTGGAAGTGGAATAATCTCCGTCATCCACAGGCCTGCACAAACCAATAGAATAAATAATCCCTTTTGGGTTATCTCTACATCTAAAATGGAATTACTGAAGGCATAGCTTATGATGCCCCACAGGAGAATAATTACAAGTTTTTTTGGGAGTGGAAGTTGATTCAACTTTATTTTTCTTTCACTGAATCCCAGGTTTCTTTGAATTGTGCCAAACGATCTTGATGAGTTTCTGTGGGCGGAAAGAATGATCCCTGCCTAACACCTCCACCCTGTAATTCTCTGGCCAATCGCATCAACCCGGACCGAACAGAATTGGCTTTTTTCTGACGACCTTTCATATCAACCAGCTTTGGATCTTTCTCATCAAAGGATTCTTCCAGCTTTTTGACATTTTCAGTTAATTCATTATTTGTATTGAATACCTGGCGATGCAGAGCATGAACTTCGAGCAAAAATTTTTCTCTTTGACGATAATCCCCAGTTTGTAAATTCAATTTTGGATCACCCATGACTTTTATTTTTTGCATTTGTGAATTACCGCCAATAGTAATAGTTACCGTATAGTTTCCTGGTGAGACATGGGGTCCCTGCGGATCTAAATTATGGGGCGGTATGGGCAATAATTCTGACTTATCCGGTTTCGTAAGCCCCTCTCTTTCTCGTTCATTTTGAGTAAATGGCGGTGG
>CAYVNB010000009.1:0-6680 GCA_964452665.1 uncultured bacterium | reverse complement strand
CCAATAAATAGTACATTAGGATTATCTGGATGTTCTAAAATAACATTAATGGATCCTGAAGGCAGTCCATCGGAAAGGTTTTTCCAAGTTTGCCCATAATCATCAGTACGGTAAACGTAGGGCGCCCAATCTCCTTCCCGGTGCCGGTCAAATGTAACGTATGCAGTTCCCCGCCCTTTTTTAGAAGTTTCCACGCGACTTACATAGGAACCACTGGGTAGATCATAAATGTTTCCACTTACTTCGGTCCAATTTTTTCCGCCATCTTTTGAGACTTGAACATTTCCATCATCAGTCCCGACCCAAATGATCTTGTGCCATAGAGGAGACTCATCCATAGAAATAATCTCTCCATAGGTTGATGTTCCATCATTTTTAGATAATTTTGTATCTGCGCCGGAAGTGCCCATAATTGATAAGTTCTCTCTATCAATATTCTTCGACAAATCCTTTGTTCTTTCCCATGAATCACCCCCATCATTGCTTATAAAGAGACGGTTTCCACCTAAAAAGACTCTTTTTGAACTGTGTTTTGATACCATGAGGGGCGTAACCCAATCAAAACGATATTTTTCCCGTGGATCAGATGAAAATGGCCTTAAACCTTGCATATTTCCTGTATTTCGATCAAATCTAATCATATTCCCATTTTGCGATGCGTTATAAACGATGGATGAATGAGGATGCGGTTGTTGATACATTCCATCACCAAAGCCCACTTGTTTCCAATCATCGGCCAATATTCCCAACCAGTGACGGGTAGAACTGGGACCCATCCATGAATGATTATCCTGCATTCCCCCGTAAATATTGTACGGTACCTCCATATCAATGCCCATACCGTAAAACTGACCAATAGGAATGTTATTTAGGCGATTATAGCTTTTTCCGTAGTCCCAACTTTCATGAAGGCCTGCGTCCCCTGCTAAGTAAAAATGGTTAGAATTTTCTGGATCAATCCATAAGGAATGATGATCACTATGGACACCCACATCATAGGTGGGGCGAGTAGGCATTTGATAAAACGTTTTACCTTGATCTTCTGTACGATAAAATTCTGTGGCCAACATATACACAATATCATCGTCAGAAGGGTCAACAAAAATATGACTATAATACATTGGTCTTGGGTTTAAGCTATTCATCCTAACCCAGGATCTACCGCCATTCCCGCTCCGATAAAATCCACTGGAGTCCGCATGCTGGACAGTCGCATAAACAATGTTAGATCGCGTTCTTGATGTGGCTAGACCAATACGCCCCTTATCTCCAATCGGTAGTCCACTTTCAACCTTTTGCCAGGATGCCCCCCCATTATTGGTTTTATAAATTCCACTACCTGTGCCTCCGCCATTGAAACCCCATACTTTTCGCATTCTTTGGTAGGCAGCAGCGTATAAAATATTTGGATCATTTTTATCTACAGCCAAATCCACAACACCTGTATTTTCATCAATAAAAAGCACTTTACTCCAAGATCTCCCACCATTTGTCGTTTTATAAACTCCCCGCTCCTTTGATGGTGCCCAAAGGTTTCCGAGGGCTGCAACATAAACAATATTATCATTGGCGGGATGGATTATTACTCGACCGATATGATATGTCTTTTCCAATCCAATCGACAACCAAGACTCACCTTGGTCCATTGATTTATATACACCATTTCCCCAAGAGGTGCTCTGACGATTTTGCTGTTCTCCTGTGCCGGCATAAATTAAATCCGGATTCTTTTTTGATATAGCCAAATCACCAAATGTAGATACAACTTCGTTATCAAATACTGGCTTCCACATGGTACCCTTACTGGTCGATTTCCAGATACCACCGGAAGCTGATGCAACAAATATTACCTCCGGTGCATTTGGCACTACCTCCACATCATGTATCCGACCCCCTGCTACGGCTGGACCAATATTTCTGAAGGTTAGTTGATCTAAAGCTACGGATGATATGGATTGTGAAAATATTCCTATCAAGGAACTAAAGAAAATGACATGTTTTTTCATAAAATTACTCTAATTGTGTTTATAGAAAATAAAAAGCCTCCGAGTAAAGGAGGCTTTTTATTTTTATTTTTCGTCTTAAAGAATTCGCGAATGCTTTATTCTTTATTTATTGACCTCTGTCTTCGCAAAAAGACCCGGATCATCTGGTGCGTTTTGGTTAGAAAGTATTTCAGATAGTGCGTAAGGTAAGCGCTCTACATGTTGAGATCCACCAGGATTCAATGGAAAAGCTGGAATTAAATCAGTTTCACCAGCACCACGTAATCTTCTGTGGTCATCGAATGGCATAAAAGAACCAAATCCTGAAACATACCGTTCTTCCACGATTTCACGAAGCAACGCTTTATCTTTAGTCACGCTGTCTCCATTTTCCATACCACCAGCGTCAAAATCAGCTTCAACATAAGGGTCATATTGGTAGTTAGCAGCCACATCAAAATCGGCATTCAAACGACCACCACCAGCTAACCAGGCACGGAATGAATTCAGAGCAGCTAAACCTGAAGCAAATGAAGTTCTAGCAGATGCTTCTGCCTTTATAAGCTGATTTTCAGAGTAAGTTACCAATGGTTGAGGTTCAAATTGCGACGCAATACCCTTATTTCCAGAACCAGAACTCTCATCTATTGCAAAATAACCGTGGCGAGCTGATTCATTGGTTTTTGCATTTCCACGATAACTTGCATTCGTAGCATCTAAAATATCTAATAAATAACTACCTGCATTTCCAAGGTCACCAGTACGGGAACCTGCTAAAATGGTGTAGAAGAGATTTTTATCTCCAGAATTGATGGCAGCATCTCCGCGGGGGGTATGCAACATATCACCGGCAGAAGACGATATACCACTATTAGCTGCGGCTAAAGCTCCGGCGTAATCCTTGCTCGCCATTGCATAGCGAGCTTTCAGTGTGTAGGCGGCTGCAATCCACTTATCTTTATCACCACTAAAGTAGACATCAAAAGATTCTTTCTTTGATACTGCAGCTGATAGATCGCTTATTGCTCCATCCAACAGTGTTGATAGTGCAGTCAGCACAGCTTTTTGAGAATCAAAAACAGGATCTTCGTATTCTGTGTCGTTACCGGCCTGGGAATAAGGAACATCACCCATAATCAAGGCCAAAGTTCCAATAGCATTTGCTTCAAGGACTTTAGCCATACCAATCAAAAGCTTATCATCAGGCACTGCATTACGTATGTAACGTGTGTTTGTCAACACACCGGAGTATGCAGAAAACCATTCACCATTGGATTCAAATGTGGATAGTGAATAACCGTAGATATTTGAATAAAGAGACGTAAATCCAACCAACTGGCCTGAATACATTCCCGATATACGATTTAAATGAGACACTTGCACAACTGTATTAGCAAGCTGAGCACCATTTAAGAACAGTCTTGCATCTACATCTGAAAGTGTTATTTCATTTGGATTATCATTTAACGATTCATCGATCTCACAACCGGTTATCATTAATCCGATAGCAGTGATTGGAACTAGTAATTTTTTCATGGTTAAACCTTTTTTACTGTTTTTCATTTTACTACCCCCCCCTTAAAAGTTTGCCGTTAAGGAGAACAAAAATGATTTGGTGGATGGATTAGCAAAATAATCCAAACCTGAACCGGTCTGGATTCCGCCGACATTTACGCCAGGGTCAACGCCAACAAGCTCTTTATACCAAGCGAATAGGTTTCTGGCCGTACCTGTGAATGTGAGTGACTGCAGGCCGGTCATATTTGTTAAAGCATCGGACCTTAGATCATATGCAAGTGAGATTTCTCTGAATCTTGAAAAAGTTGCATCCTTGACTGCAAAATTATATACCTGCTGATCTCCAAAACCACCGCCAATACCGTGGCGAAACCAGGTTTCATCCAACACCACTTTTCCACCTCCAAAATCATGAACCTTGCCCCTTAACGTAGTACCGGACGGAATCACCTTAGCATCATAGTTCTTAAGGTCTTCCGTTAGAGTTACTTCAAGGTCTGTTTCAGCGGTAGTTCCGAATCTTCTGAGCACCCATTGGGTACGTGGTGAATAATCACCGCCCTGTGAATGTTCAAATAACACATTCAGGCTTAATGCACCCATTCTGGCATTGAGTCCTACCGTTCCTCTCCAGTCTGGGTTCGGATCGCCAAGCACTATGGAAGAAGGTGTAATTTGAGGAAATCCATTCGCGTTAAGGTCAAGGCTTCCATCTTCTTTTGTTTTGGAACCAGTACCCCATAATACTCCGATAGGATAACCTACCCTAGCAACGGAGTTAACTGAACCTGAACCCAGGTACAGTACATCCGTTCCTGCCAGATCTTTAACCATATTTTCATTCTTAGACCAATTAAAGGTGAGGTTAACAGCTCTTTTGTTGTTATTCATTACATTCCAAGAACCATCTATTTCTAGCCCTTTATTGGTCATTTTGGCTGCATTACTATACTGGGAACTGAAACCTGAAGAGGGCGATAATGCTCTACTGATCAACATATCGTCAACAGTATTGTTATAGCTTGTAACGCTAAAAGAAAACTTATCATCCATCATTCTTAAGTCAACACCAAACTCAGTTTCAGTTTTTACTTCAGGCTTGAGCAGATCATTTCCTTTATTGTTATCAACCCTGTATCCTCCACCCCAGTTACCAACACTTAATGGGTCACTATAGGACGAGTAACTAAATCCACTTTCTGCCAAAGTCTCAAATGCGTGGGCAGATGGGCGAACGCCTACCTTACCGTATGCTAATCTTAACTTTGCAAAGCTAATGAATCCACCTGTTAAGCCATTTGCCATATCTGTCATTTGATAAGCAACATCAAATGCAGGATAATTATATGCATCACTGATGGTAGAATGAGTCTCTCTGGCTAGCGAAAGATTCATGAAAATTTGATCAAATGCATCTAATGACAATACACCGTATGCTCTTAAAGATCTGATAAATAATCGACTGTTTCCAATTTCAGATGCTTCATTCGCTGTATTCACATTGGATGTGAGTTTATCAGTATTCACTAAGAAACCGTCTACCTCAAGTGTACCTCTACTGTAGGTTCGATCGTATAGATTCCAACCACCGGTAGCCACTAAGGACATGTCACTGCCTAATTCAAAGTTCTGACGAGCAATTACATCATAATTGGTTTCACGATTGGTAAGTCTATTGATATTTATTGACCCAGAATTTCTAGCAGAACCAGCAGTACCTATAGGATAAAAACCTTCACGGTTGTCAGTATATTGGTCTAAGCCACCTCTTAGAATTACCTCTGTACCCTCATAGGGGTTAATGGTCATTTCATTACTAAAAATCCAGCGGTTAACCCTCGAGTAATCTTTCTGTTCATTAACAGTCCAGCCAGGGTTGTTATAGATTGGATTCGTACTAGAACCGCCTAAATATCTCCTGTATGCACGATGACGATTTGTGTATTCAGTGCCACCACTCCAATAGGAGCCTTTGTAATGGGTATTATCAAAGTCAGGAGCTGTTCTAAGTAGACCTAATAGAAGACCCGATACATTCGACCCTCTCTGCGTACCATTCCTGGACACATAGGTGTAGCTTGCTTTAGATGACATTGAAACCTTATCGGATAATTTAAACTTGGTATTCAATCTCACGTTATCACGATCATAATAGTTATTTCGAATAATTCCATCTTGTCTTAGTCTACCGTAACTGAAAAGGTAAGTTTTTACCTGATCGCCACCGGAAACTTGAAAATCATCTTGGATATAGGTTCCAGTTTGAAACGCTTGGTTAAAATTTGATTCTACAAAAGTATCCTTTGAATTTTTCGCAGTAATTGTATATTGGGTAAAAGTTCCATCATGGGAAGTGAAGTATGCTTTATCCTTATTCACTTCATCGGCTGCGCCAGAACGCTCTGCAATCTTATCACCCCAGGATTCTGCTTGTGTACCCCATTTACCACTACGACCCTGACCATAGGTTGTTTGCATGGGGAGTTTTTCATGGATTTCATCAAAAGAATGGGTCCGCTTGTAAGACATTTTCATTCTACCTGCAGCACCATCTTTTGTCTTGATCACAATAACGCCATTGGCAGCCCTTGAGCCCCAGAGAGCAGCAGCTGATGCACCTTTCAGCACTTCAACAGATTTAATATCATTGGCATTTATATCATTCATTCTAGACTGCTGTGAAGTTCCGCCAAAACGAGATGATCCAGAATAGTTCTGAGAATTATTGATGGGCATTCCATCAACAATAATTAAGGGTTGACTGGATCCAGAAATGGTATTGTATCCACGAATTTTGATCGATGTTCCTGCACCTGCATCACCACTTACAGAATTCACAATCACACTAGAAGCTTTACCAGCAAGAGAATTTGCCAATGTTGCTTCACCGGAGCGTGTCATATCCGCCGGTGTTACAGAAACACTGGTAGATCCTTGCTTATCCCGATTGGTTTCAAAACCAAGCGCCGTTACACTGACAGCTTTTAATCCAATTGCATCAATTGTGAGTGAAAAGTTTTGATTTACATTGCCGCTTGTGGGAATAGCCACTTCAGCCGACTGGTTTTCATGACCAATATAACTTGCAGTTAATGTTACGGTTTGTCCGCCTACAGTACCGGATGGTACATCAATTCGATATGTTCCATCAGAACCGGCAGCGGCACCCAATGATGT
>CAYVNB010000008.1:2398-23950 GCA_964452665.1 uncultured bacterium | reverse complement strand
CCTTTTAGCTGTGACCAATGAGAAGCACGTATTTTCCAACTATCACCCTCTTTCACTAATGCTTGTGTAACCCGCGTCATATAATGGCTGACTGGCGGTGATCCTTTGGGCTTCATAGAACCTTCGGAATAATACATGGCGACTGCCGCTTTACCAGGGACTAATACAATGACTTCAATATGTTTAATTGCCATATTAATGTCATCATAAGTACCCAACCTTCCTGCAGATTCAATTTCATGCAATAAACCACCACTAGACCAAAATTCTAAGGCTCCTTTTTTGGAATATTCAGCCATGGGTCTTTTATGTTTATTTAAATACGCATTATTCTCCATTATTTGCGCTATGATTTCCTCTTTGTCTCCAGCAAATAACATGGCTGGAATGGTCAAACTCATGACCATAATTGTCATTAATAACTTTTTCATTTTCTTTTCCTCTTGGTTATTTTTTGCTGTAAGTGTAAAACAGTCCTGCGAAAACGATCCAAATCACACTTTCGCCAATCTGAACGCCGGATGCTGGCAATGCGCCAGTAACCACATGGTAGATATTCATGGCCACCGGCAAGAGTGAGATCACCATCATGGTGGATCCGGCTTTCGGCAAATTATCACCCAGCCAATCAGGCAGTTGCCACACGATGATGGCCATCATTAATTGCACCATGTTAAGAAACTGGATTACAAGATGTATATCATCATTAAAGGCCATACCATATTGTTCTGTCATGGCTTTTGGCATTGCTAATCCCATCAATCCAAACAAAGCGCCGAAGCCAGCGAAGATGCGAAATACGAGTTTAAGATTCATTGAATCCTCCTTATTCTGTTATGAAGCGTAAAACGAGAGAAACCCCTCGAAGGCTAATCCCCCGATTGGTCCGAATTATATACGTAATATGTTGCCAAACTAGTTTGTTTAAGATAAATACTTCTCACCAAAGTATAGACCTGAATCGGTCAGGATGTCAATGAAAATTGAATATTAGCGAAACAGGATGGGTATTCCCACATAGCAGGAATCCAAAGGACAATTATCAAATTGATCCAATGTGGCAGCTTCTAAAACCATCGTGTCTTGAAACATTTGGGGCGAAATATTGAGGACCGTTGTCACCATCCCACTGTCATTTGATATCGCAGTAATCGGTGTAATAACAGGCTGAAATTGGGTCGTATCCCCTGTATAAACGGATAATGAGTCACCACGGATGTATGTCCAATTGTCTTCCACAAAACGGCGTTTGCGGTAGTACCCCGCTGTATCCCCATCTACCGTATATAAATTCCCATGCCAATTGACAGGGGTTTGAGTTAGATCTTCATATTCGAAAGTTTGGTAGTCCCGGGTACCGATATAGGCATAAACACGATGGGAGAGAGCACTCGACTTTGACGGGACGGTTAATATATAATATCCACTGCTATTTTGGGTCAATTGGGGTAGGATGCTAAAAATCAATTCTTTATCAGAACCGCCAGTCTTATCCTCCCACCAGACGCAGGCCACGAATAGGCAACTAAAGAGGGTGATCATTTTATGCATCATCGTCTACTTCCTCCACGCGGATGAAATTTTTGAGGGTCCACCCTTTTTTAGAGACAATCCGCTTGATGCTCACCAGAGCGATAACGATAAGGATGATCCAAAAGATTTGTACAAAAGTGAATCTCATATTGGAAAATACGTTATCCAAAATAAGGGAAGCGAAGCAAATCCATGAAAACATGAACGGTCTTAAAATGGTTTGTACTTTCATACACCATCTATTACCAACCCATGTTCCCAACCGTCTCCGGTACCAGTCTGTCAATCGATTAGATCAAAAGTCCCAGTTTTGGGGATCACATAGACAGCCATTACTCTCAATAATAGGAGGATTGATATTAATAAAATAGAGATAAAGAGTTATTGCCCGCTTACCAAGCGGGCAATAAATGTTATATTATTATTTCCCTAACTTGACCATTTTACTTGCCCTGCCCCCCTTTGGATGAAATGCATTTAGGCTAACCTTTTCCCCTTTGGTTCCATGGACCAACCATTGGACTTCTATTTCATTATTACCCATAAGGTGGCCCATATCTTTTTCAGGATTTTCATCCAAAATCATGATCCTTTTCCCACCAGAAATATCTCCGCGAACAGGCACTGCGTTCCCATTCTTGATCCGGATTGCCAGTTCTGTAGGCTGAAACCCCTGATTGGCAACGGTCACGGTCAAACGATATACATTCTTTCCTAAATAATCCTGCTCCACATCTGTGATGGCCAATTGAGGCATTGCTTTGGCCTGCATGAGCATGAAGTCCACATTCCGTTCCACCTCCCGAGGCAATTCGGATGCCAATGGATTGTTATGGCCGAACTTTTTCCATCCACCAATCTCAACCTTGCCCAAAGTTGGATGGTCAAATGGCACCCATTCCTTGAAAACCTGGCCATCCATTTTATCATCATTGTATTTCAATTGTTCAGATGCAGATACCCGGCCGTCATTATTCAGATCTTCTCCAAACTGGTAGATCTCATTGGCAAATGCCAATATGCCGAATAATTTATACATCCCATCTAATGACCCTCCATAAGCGGCGTAGGCATCATGCCCTTCATCGGGACCATAATAATTCCCCAGCCCATCAAAGGGATCTAGACCCTTGATTTTGCCATCCTTGGTTCTTCGAATTTGACCTTTGCCTGCATTCCGGGATCCCCGTGGCCAATTCCATTGGTACACTGATGTGGCCAAACCGTATTCAGTGATTTTTAATCCACTTTCGGAAAGATTCACATAGATTCTCAGATCAGAGGGCGGCAATTTCAATTCTGGGACGGAGGGCGGTCTCAAAATAACACCCCCTGTAGAATGCAGATGCTGGGATGCAGCAATATTTGGATGTGCATAGATAAAATCCAGCACAGTCCGCACTTCCGATTCAGAACCGGGGAATGGGCCGGATCCCCGTTGGTTCAACGACCAATTTCCAGGATAATTTCTGTTTGGATCGATTCCGCCGGGCCAATCCTCATTATACTTTTCATCTCCATCGTTATCGATCCCTTCGCTGTACCGCTTGTAGAATGGGCCTTGATCATCTGGTTTTCGAGCCCTCAATAACCGTTCATCCTTTTCATCCTTTACCAAATTACCATAAGGGTCTTCAACCCGCATGGATAGTGCCATATTGTCACCATCTAAATCCTCCGGGGGATCTTCATCACTTTGGCCATCCTTGTCGTCATCCCAAGGTTTCAGGGTAGAATCCCGTGGACGTAAAGATGTGTGGTGTTGAAACTCCGATCCGTCAGGTATCATGTTGGGCATGATATAGAAAGCCTTTGTTTTTACAACGTGCTTCACCTCCGGATCATCGGAAGTCAATAGCCGGTGGATCAATCCCAAGGCCACCTCTGTGGCCACTACTTCATCTGAATCCACACCGCCATCCACCCACATGGCAGGCTTATCTTCCGGCGTACCAGTGCTGAAATCTGTAATCGTTAATACCCATAGATCTCTACCTTGGAATGATTTTCCAATGGATTCCAGCTGGGTATGATCAGGATACTTGGCATGGGCATCTTTTAAAAATTGAACCACTTCTTCATAGTCACGGTAGCAATCAAATTTTATACCGGTTGAAAATGCGCTGCATGGACCAAAAAAGAGTTTATCTCCACCGGCTATGAGATGGGTGCTACTGATAATAAGACCAGTCAGTATTGATCTATAAAGTTTCATTTTACCTCCATATTTTCAGCATTATTGCTGTGGTATCGGTGGTGGCCCCGACGGAATCATGGCTTCATACTTGCTGGAACCTTTTCGTTCTTTGAATTCAACCTTTACTTCTTTCACTAGTTGGGGATTTTCAAAAAGATCCACCATGGTCATTCCCAATGCTTTTGTGGCATGAAGCATTCCTTTGTGGCCAATAGACATTCCCGTACAGGCTACTACTGCCCATGAATGCCAGGGCGCATCTTTCGGAGCTGCAGGTGTGGAGAGCCGTACAACGGGAACGATCTGGCTCACATCACCCACATCCGTCGAACCGCCTTGGGCAGGCATAGTATCTTTTAAAGGATGGATCGCACCATCCATCCCCACTTCCCGCTTCCCTGTTACCTTTTGGATCGCTTTCGCATATTCCTGCTCTGACTTGGTGTATTTAATGGGGCCCAGCATTTCAAAATTATTCTGGATGGCTAGGGCACCGCGACGGTTCGGCAATATTTCATAAATCCCGGAAATTAGATTGACCTCATGTTCCACTTCTGCCATGAGGGCCCCAGCAGCAGCCATCTTCTTGACCCGCTCGTAAACCACATTCAAACTTTCTCGATCGTTTTCTCTCACGCGAACCCAGATCTGGGCTTTGTCCGGGACCACGTTCACCACATCCCCGGCTTTTTCAATTTGATAGTGGATTCGGGCTGTGGGCTTTATATGTTCACGGTAATAATTGATGCCGGTGGTAAAAAGCTCCATCCCATCCACAGCGCTGAAGCCATTGAAGGGATCAGCGGAAGCATGTGCGGTCTTCCCATAAAAATTGACGCGAAAATCGATGAGTGCTTTACTGCTTTGTGTAGCTGCTTCCATATCATCCCCAGGATGCCAATCCATACACACATCTAAATCGTTGAATAGACCGGCCCGGGCAAACCATACTTTTCCAAAAATAGTCTCTTCTGCTGGAGTTCCGTAGAAGACGACGGTCCCTTTGATCTGACCTTTTTCGATCAACTCTTTTACAGCAATTGCAGCCCCCAAACTACCGGTACCAAAAAGATTATGACCGCAGCCATGGCCTGGAGCCCCTTCTACAAGAGCCTCTTTATTGGTTTGTAATTTTTGGGATATCCCCGCATTGGCATCGAATTCCCCGAGGATACCTATACGGGGACGGCCGGAACCATAGGTAGCGATGAATGCAGTGGGCATTCCTGCCACGCCCCGTTCTACACTGAAGTCGTTCTTTTCTGCATAATCCGCTAAAATTTTAGAGGACTTATATTCTTCCAAAGCCAGTTCGGCGTTGTGCCAAATGGCATCACTGATTTTTATTAAAGCATTCCTGTGTTTCTCTACAGATTTATCAATGGCTTTTTTATTTTTTGTCCATTCTTCACTTGCAAAAAGCACCGATAATCCCAAAAGGAAAACCCATAGATTCTTTATCAATTTTGACATAATTAACCTCCTATTATTCAATTTTTAAATTTAAGATTACATCTTTCTTAGCGTTACCTGAAAGTCCATTGCATCTTTCAGAGACATGTAGGCCGGGCATTTCTCCTTATGACTATCAAAGGCTCGCTGAACTTTGTCTAATTGGCCTTCTTCGTAATGTAATTCATAGGACACACGAATTTGGGTGATTTTCATAACGCCATCCATATTATGGATGTCTCCTTCTACATTTGCCTTAAGCCGATCCGGCGCTGATTGTATTCCACGCACTTCCAGTGCGCGCCCGAAGGTTCCAGTAAGTCAACCACCGGCGCCCGCAATAATATAATCCAGGGTAGCGGGATGTTCCTCTTCGGGTTCTAGACCATAGAAATCCTTGATATTTGTATGGACACCAAAAATAGTGGGTGCTTCAAATCCTTCAATGTAAGCCCTGCGTATAGGGCCTTTATCCTTGTGGATCGTGATATGACTGGTGTGAACAAGTTGATGTTTAGGCATAGTGCTATTCCTTATAATTATATTCATTAATTATCATAATATTAAACAAAGCTGTTATACAATTATATAAAAAGAAATATTTTCATTAATAACACATCTCCCAATCAGGGTGTGTTTTATAAATAATTCGCATAATTGAATTAAATGCATCCTCCGTAAAATATTTTTCCGGACAAATAAATTCATTATTATCCTTTAGTGAAAAATGAACATGACCAGTTCCATTTGATAACACCAATGCGCCAATGATATCATCTTTTTTTATAGTTTCCCCTGTTTTTATACTAATCTGTCTCAATTGCTCCTCTCCTATTGCTTTATTTTTTGTAAAGGGCTCAAAAGAGTATAACAATTTAAATTTTTCATCACAGTCAATTGAAATATTTACTTGCCATTTTTCTTTATTTTGCCACAATTCAACTTTAGAAACATTTCCTGCGCAAGAGGCTTTAAACTGTTTCAAAGATTTAGAGGGGAAAAAATCAATCCCTACATGCCTAAATCCCCATGGCGCTTCATCATGAAGACTAAATGCTTCGTTGATGGATTCAATATCGGCCTCATTCACATAGGGAGCAGACAAATTTAATCCATTACCATACTCATCCTTGGTGCCACCTTGTTCATCGCAGGAAATAAGAAATAACAACACTAAATAGTAGCCATGAAAGGAATTGTTTTTCGTTTTATCTTTCCTCTTTTAATTCAATGCCTTCGCGGACTAAAATATTCTTCATATGACACTTCTATATTTTTGGCTCGGATCAACTACTATTTTTCCTTCCGCGGGAGCCTTTCTTCAAGCATGGCAGTATGGTACACAAAAGATGCCACTATCACTGCATTCTTCTGGATGTCTTCTATAGGAATGGTATCATAGAAATCAAGGTTGGTATGACCTCCGGTTCCACCTACACGATCTTGCAAAAATTGGAAAGCAGGCAATCCGGCCCGATCAAAAGGAATATGGTCCGTACTACCGACACTTTGGGCCGCAATTGTGGTCATCTTTAAATCCTTAAATGGGCGAATCCATGAGGTAAAGGCCTGGCGTACATGTTCGTTATCCTGAAGGTAGATTCCTCGGTACTGTCCCGGGCCATAATCCTGGTTGAAATAGGCTGAGAATCGGTCATAGCCACCTTTCTTTCCCACATTGGGATTATTGGGATTACCAAAATGTTTGTTCACATATTCTCGGGAACCATGAATCCCCTGCTCCTCCCCGGACCAAAGGGCAATTCGAATCGTGCGCCGCGGTTTTACCCCCACTGCTTTCAGGATGCGCATGGCCTCCAGCATAACGGCTACCCCTGATGTATTATCCGATGCATTAGGGCTAGCATGCCAGGTATCAAAATGAGCGCCCAGCATGACAACCTGATCTTTCAAATCTGCCCCTTCTATCTCCCCTAGAACATTGCGGGCTTGACGGCGTTTTCTGCCAATTTTTGTTTGAATCTCAATATCGATTTTTATGGGAATATTACGTTCTGCGATCCGAACCATGCGGTTATAATGTTCCGGTGTTACCGCCACAAGGGGCAAATGATCCAATGTTTCCTTTCGATCCCATTTATCCTTTTTTGCGCCGGGCCGAGCGAACCCTCTCACTGCAGCGATCCAGCCACTTCGGGATTCAAGTATTACTGCAACACCTTCTGCTTTAAAGAATGCATTGCGTTCTTCGGAACCAACCAATTCTGGATTGGCCGGTCCTCGAGGCCCTCTGGGGGATTTTGGCAAAGGCTTTTCTGATATATCTTTTAATTGTTCTTCCGTGTAACGCTTAACCCCATCTCGATAACGATTCTGATCAATTGGAACCTGGGGTGAAGCTAGGACAGCTTTTCCTCTCAATTGACCGCGATATTTATCTAAGTCAGCTTTTGTCTTAATATCAGTTCTTACAACTTCTAGTTTTTGTCTACCATTAATACCCGGAGTATGGGCTATTGGATAACCGACCATGGTCTGGTAATCCGGTTCAATCATATGGAGAGAGAAAAATGTATTATCCCAGCTCACACCATAATCCATAAAGGGTTCTATTTCAATATTGTTGAGCCCAATACGCTGCATTTCTTTAACTGCCCAATCCTGAGCACGGAGCATATCTTCTGAATTGGTTAGGCGGGCGCCAAGAACATCAGTCATATAGGATAATGTATTGGCAATTTCTGAACGCTGAAAACCTTCTTCTCGGATGTTCGCCACAACATCCCATTCAACAGGATAACTTTCTTGAGCATTAAGCCATAACGTACAAAAAATAAATGATAATTTTTTCATATTAGGTACCTCAAATCAATTCGCCATCATTTCTTGGCGGACCAGTTCCACAGGGATATGCCCGGCTCGATTAAATTGATCCAGGAATTCCTTAAGCCGGAATTCTTTTCCCTCTGTTTCCAGTTTTTCAGCATATTGGGCCATAAGATTTTCAATAAGGTATTTACCGGTCACATAGCAGGTTCCGTATCCGGGCTGGCGCAAATACAAATGCTGTTCAAATTGTAGCAGATGAGGCTCCCGTTCCATCCAGCCTCGGGGCGTCCATTTAACATGCACCTGACCTGCTTCTGCCATAGTCATCATATTGGCGTGGGCGTATAAAGACCCCAATCCTCTGGCGGCCCGCTGAGCCAGCATGATCCAAACGATCTCCCGGGAACGTGGGCTATCCTTATACAGGCCCGCATGCATGAACATTTCTTCCACTGCCGTGGCAATACCTTCACTTTTTGAATCATACATATTATATAGGGACGGCCCATGGCGGATTGGGTTTGGATTTGGATTGTCTCGAACTTCTGCCAGATCAAACCAATGGTAAAAATGTGAATAGAGCGGCAAGGGATCCATATGGAGACCAATCGAAAAGAAATTGCGTTGATCTTTAGGAACATATTTCCCCATATGCTCTCTCAAAGCAGGTTCCATATTATCTTTGATTACCATTATATCATTTTCCTTCAAAAACCGCATCATGCGCTGGACACCTTTTTCCGTTAGTTCAGCAAATTCTTCTGGTGTGTCGGCTGCTTTTAAAGGAGGTAGGTTTTTATTTCTTTCTTCCTCCAATTTTAAGGATGACCAGGCCCGGTCTAGTTCCCGCTGAAGCAACTGTACTTCTTCTTTCCAGGTGATAGGTACACGATGGACGTTTTTCTGGTACCAAGAATAATTGTCTTTACCAATACCCGAGGGGCCTGTTTTTTTTGGAGCCTGCTTTTCCAACCAATCAATAAAGGATGAATTGGCAATCTGAGCTTTGGATAGGGCAGACAAAAGAGCTTCATCCTTGCGCCTATGTTGGGTTTTTTGTATCTGCTGTTCTATAGTTTTTAGGTCTTCCCCTTGACTGCGAATATCATTGATGCCCGCTACCCACAGGTCTCTGGCATTCCCAGTAAGATTTTTTCGAGCCTGTTCTAAAAATGCTGGTATCAATTCCAGTTCTTTTAAAAATTTTGCCCTAGACTCACCCCGTAAAGGAAACTGGTATTGCCAGTATTCAAGGAGGGCGTGGTTGGTGGGACCTTCATGGGCAGGAACATCACTTTGATACATCCAAACCGTCTGGTAAAATGCCGGGTCCCTTTCCCATGATTTAAGAATACGCCGGTTAAAATCATAGCCATTCATTTCCGCTTCTACAATCTGCCAATCCACCTGCATCGATACTGGCCATCCTAAAGTGTCAATATCTGCTAATCGTTTTTGTAATGTCTTAAAAGGTTGCTGCCGTTTTTTGAATTGCCTTTTTGTATAATCCGGTGCTCCATTTAATAAAGGAGGATTTTCAAAGGTACGCCAATCTTGAAACAGGGTTTGTAGATCACTATAATTATCTGAGGATCGCCCAATTAAAACACCAATAAAAAGGGTAAATACTAACTGTTTCACCCCAGCACCTTATCAAAACCGTAATTGAATCGTTCCATCTCTTCTGGCTTGGCCATGCTGAGTCTGCACCATTTTGTATAGGGCGGGAATGGTCTGCCTACCAATACACCATGTTTTTCCATGGCTGGCTGAAGGTCTGTTATTTCCATGCCGGTCTTGATGAATATGAAATTCGTCTGGGAATCCAGATACTTGACCCCTTTGGCATCCAGATAACCTGTCACCACATCACGAGCCCGATTATTCTGTGAGATGCTATAGGCTTGAAACTTCTTATCCTGGTAAGAAGCAATGGCCGCACGAAGGCCAACAATATTCAGTGAATCGGTGAGGTAGGATTCCATCTGATTGGCAATTTCTGGTGTGGTGATTGCAAAGCCGACTCTGAGCCCCGCTAATCCATGGACCTTAGAAGCAGTCCTACTTACGATTACATTATAGCCTAGTTTTACCAGATCGATCATGGATCGATAATTGGGATCCATCACATATTCATGGTAAGCCTCATCTACAAATATAGTGGACTTTTTGGAGACGGTTTTGCAGAATGATTCCAGTCGGGATGTGTGCATGAGGGCTCCGGTCGGATTATTGGGATTGCATAGGTAAACCATTTTGGTTCGGGAACTCACTTGATCTTCTATCCGATCCAGGTCAATGCCAATCTGATCGGTCATGGGAATCCGTTTTACATTGGAGCCCATAGTCTTGGCATAGCGGTTAATGGTCTCGAAAGTAAGCGCCGGGGAAACCAATTCATCTTTATCGATCCCATTCATGAGGGCAGCCTTTTTTAAAATTTCACCGGAGCCAAATCCTACAGCAATATGATCCGGTGTTACGCCATTGAGTTTTGCCATAAGTGCCTTAAACTCCGCCTTGGCCCCTCGCATAGAATAAAGGTTGGATTCAGCAAAAGCTTTTCGCATCGCTTTACGGGCCACCTGGGATGGGCCATAAGGGTTCTCATTAAACATCATACGAATGGGTGCATTGGGTAAAGATTTTGTTGCAGCTTTTAGGGGACTCACACCAGCTACAGAGCCCAATATGGAACCGCTTAAAATCGTTGCACCAGTATTTAGCCATTCACGGCGCGTTATGTTTTCTTTCATTCTTGTCTCCTTAATTGATTGTTGCCATACATTCAATCTCCACTTTGGCACCAATGGCCAATCCAGTACCCGCAAAAGCGGACCTGGCAGGCTTATGATTAGGGAAAAATTTTACATATTCAGCACTCATCTCTGCCCATTCATTAATATCCTCCAACATGCAGAGGCATTTCACCACCTCATCCATGGATGAACCATACCGTTCCAGGACTTCCTTGATGTTTTCCATAGTCTGGCGTGTTTCGGGACCAATGCCTCCCGGAACAACTTTCATTTCACCTGGTATATTTCCAACTTTCCCAGATAGATATAGTATATTTCCTACACGGACTGCTTCAGAAAATGGTAGATCACGTTTTGCATGTGCTTCCGTTTGAAGGTATTCCACTTTTTGCTGACAGCCAATGAAAAGTAAACTGACTATAATGAAAAGTCGTTTCATATTAATCTCCTCGAATTTTTATTTCGTTTCTATTTTGATTTTGCTGGGCCCTTAAGCCATTGCCCTGGCCGTTCGCCAGTCAATGCACCAGCATACATTACAAGTTTTCCATTCACAATCACGTGATCTATCCCTGTGGGATAGCGATGGGGATCGGTATACGTTGCATTGTCCTGAACCGTTTCTGGATCGAACACAACAATATCTGCAAAGGCATCTACTTGTATCCTTCCTCGATTGAAATGACCAATACGATCTGCCGGCATGGAGGTCATCTTCCGGATCGCCGTCACAAGAGAGATAATTTTCAGTTCACGTACGTAGCGTGCCAATACTCGTGGGAAGGCACCGTAACTCCTAGGGTGAGGATAGCCAACACCATAACTCACGGGGTCACCGTCCGTTTCAATCATTGCTAATGGATGTTGCATGATTCGGATTACATCTCCCTCATCCATGGCGTGGTAAATGGCAGAAAAGCCACCTTTCAATTGAAGTTCTATCGCTAATTGTATCCCGTTATCAAGGTTGTTCTCTAGTCCACGGTCTGCGGCATAGTCTGCCAGACGTTTCCCATTATAGGACTCATCGCTCGGCAACACCCGAAATTGAATACGCCTAAGGTCACCGCCAGTGCGATCCCGGGTAAAAATATCTATCATTTCCATTTCGATTTTTTTCCGGGTCTCAGGATCATTCACCCGTTTTTTAAACGCATCACTCCCACCCGCCAATGACCATTGAGGAAAAAGGATAGATGATCCCGTTGAAGAGGCGGTGTAGGGATAGAGATCATGGACAATATCAATTCCTTCGGCCTGAGCCGAATCGATCAACGCTAAACTTTTTTTAGACCAGCCCCATTGTAAGACTCCTGCAGCCTTGTGGTGATTGATCTGAGCTGGAATATTGGCTTCCTCACTAATCCGGATGGTCTCTCGTACTGAGTTGAGCAATCCGGTGGCTTCGTTGCGCATATGGGATACATAGATGCCTCCATGCTTGGATGCCACCTTAGCCAGTTCAATTACTTCCTCTGTCTTGGCAAAATTTGCGGGTACGTATAAAAGTCCAGTTGTAAAACCAATGGCCCCCATCTTCATTGACCGATAAACATAGGACCGCATTTCATCAAGTTCATCCTCATCTGGGGCACGATTTTCCATACCAAGAACCTGTTTTCGAGTCCACGTATGCCCCGCATAGAAGCCAACGTTAGGAGCCACTTTCAAGGAGGAGGCATACTCATCTAGAGGCCATGGTTGGTCTCCGCTGTGGAGCGTGGCCAGTATGGATGTAATTCCCTGGCGTATAAAATTCTCAGCTAAAGGGTGCTCATGAATGGTGGTCTGAATATGGGCATGGTTATCGATAAATCCAGGAGAGACAACCCGTCCGGACACATCCAATACCTTTTTGGATGATTTAGAAGGAATATCCATTTTAATGGCAATAATTTTGCTTCCCTTAATCCCCAAGTCAGCTTCAAAAGGTTCATTCCCCAAACCATCGATAATTGAGCCATTTTTTAAGACAAGATCATAGGCAGTTTGATCTTTTTTCTGGATTGTACATGAAATAAATATTAAAGTACATAAACATGAAATGAGCGATTTTATGATTTTCATTTTTCCTCCTTGCCATTCAATTTACAACGGAGGGTTATTAATTGCTCGAAGGGATTTCAGATCAACCAGAATGGTCGAAGATCAGCTACCATGCAGCCATACCATCCAAAACACAGGTACCCGATGCCATAAGGATTAGAAGCGGCTTGGGATCCCATTATCCTTTAGTTATTCACTTCATTTTTCGTTCACTATAATGGCGATCTTATTTGCCTTTGGACTGATGGCCAACCGCGTGATGTCATCCAATTCATAGTCAGAAAGGTCGGCGATTTGAACCCAATCTGTATGATTATAGGGGTCAAAATTATATAACAGATTACCCTTACCCATGATCAGGACACCTGAATAGGTTACGGCAAAATCTTCTGATTCATCCAACGTATGGATCATGGTTTCAACACGACCGGAATTAATATCAATCGTATTGATCGTCCATGGCTTTTGCTTTTTACTGATGTAGGCCACTCCCCCCGATTTGGGAAATTTGTGGATGGATCGGCCAATGGTTTCATCTAAAATTGTACTATCTCCTGTTTTTACATTGGAGTGCTGAAGTGTGGGAGGATCCCCCAATACAAATGAAACTAACTGGTCTCTACCGATCCAGCCGTGATAGCCGATCTTTAAGTTCTCCACCAATTCTTTTGAATTGCCCGAATACATACTATATTTATAAAGACGCTGATACCCATTGGGATCCAATCGGATAGCAGAAAATGTATTACTGTTACCGATTTGAAGGGGGGAATATTCTCCGCCTTCTGTATTTGTGAGCCATGTCTTTTTGCTCGTCCGGATATTGTAGCTCACAATATCGGTCTGACCATTGCGGGTGGACGCGAATAGAACCTGCCGTCCATTCTGCATAAACGAAGGCTGATTGTCATAACCGGTGTTATTGGAAATATTAACAGGATTGGAAAGGGTATATTGACCATTCACCAAAATGAGGTCAAAGAGGTACACCTCTGTCGATGTTTGCGCATGGATCAAAGTTATCCACCAGAATAAAATCAGTTTTTTCATTCTTGACCACCCCTAAGTTTTTCAAAAAAATTGGGAAATTCTGGCTGGAAATCATTTCTTCTTTTGTCCATATAGCAACCTACTACTTGTTAAGTGAAACAATCTGTTTCATAGCTATAATTTAGGAACGAATCATAATTAACTTTGGGACGAATTATTTAGGGAAAATTCATGGTAGATCGTAGAAATTTTATATCTTTAGCCGGTTTGGGTGGTGGTGGGCTCCTCCTGAATGCATTTGCAGGTAAATTAACAGCTTCCTCATCTGTCATGGATTCAGCCAGCCATATGGAAGGGGCCACCAAGGATCTTTACCGGAAAATCCAATCCATGCCTGTGGATGACAGCCATTGCCATCCCTTGACATTCAAAGATGCTCAAACCACTCCCGATGAATTTGTGGAACGATTTGCACTCTCCGCTTTTGCCATATCTCTATACTTCCCTAATGGTGTATACGATCAATGGAAATCCGGTGATGCGGAAACCAGGCGCAGACTGGATAAGCAGTATAAAATTTCAGATAAGCGGAATGAGATGCTGTTTCATGCCAAGGAAACGGTCTTCATGAAATATTTCGTTAAATCTTTGGCTCAATTTCTGAATTGCGAACCGAACTTGGGTGCGGTCATTCATGCCCGCAATAAACGGGGGCGGAATTATACAAAATATTTGAGATCCCTCTTTAAGGATGCCAATATCGGTAATGCCATGCTGGATATGGGTTACCGTGAAGGGCTCAATGAAGCAAACTTGAATAAATTCAAAAAAGCCATCGCGCCAACGAAAGGGCGACACATTCTTCGAGTGGATACGATTCTTAAGGACATGATGACGAAAGATATAAGTTTTGATGAAATAGAGGCGAAGATGGTAACAGACATCAAAGATGGTTTAGACAGTATGGGAAATTTAGGCGCGAAGTCTTACGGAATGAAATCGTACCTACTCCCAAGATTAGGATTATTCAAGCCACTCTATGATCGAAGTGTGGCAAAAAAGTCATGGAGAAATTTTATTAATGCAATGAAGAATGGTAGTCTCCCTTCAATGCATGGAGGTGACCGGGATGAAAATTGGGCAATCCGTGAAGATGCCCTTCGCTACCTGCATAGCCTTGCACTAGAGATGTGTATGGAACGAGACATGCCTATGCAGTTCCACGCTGGTGATGGAGAACCTCCCCGAGGGATTCTTAGAAACCAAGATCCATTTGACATGGAAGAAATGATTCGATTTGATAAAGATGGTTTGATTAGAACACCAAAAATCATTCTAATCCATGCCGGCTATCCAAATATAGGTAAAGCAGCTTGGATATCTCACCTTTATACAAACTGCTATTTCGAAATCTCACTTGCGACACCACTCATACATCAAGGTATGCTTAGAATGTACCTTGAAGCGATGGAAGTGGTACCACTGACAAAGATTTTATTTGGAAGCGATGCATATCATCTCCCAGAATTTTACTGGCTGGCCGCTAAGTGGGGGCGTATATTTCTTTCACAGGCTTTAGGCGTATATGTTGATGCAAAAATATTGACTGAAGATGAAGCGATTAAAGCAGCAAAACAAATCCTTTTTCAGAATAACAGGCGGGTTTATAATATTTAGTATAATTAGTCTATATTATAATTTAGAGCAAAATTAAACCTGCTTGAAGAATGTGATGATCGGTTTAATGGATGCAAGAAGGATAACAATCACATACCAGTACCAATACAGGTTAAGAATCAGTGACACATTTTTTATTTTCGATAATCCAGAGGTGGTTCTCTTTCTCCTAATAAGGAATAATAATTAAATTTTGGTCCTCGACGTTCTAACAATTCTTTTTTGGCATTTCTTATTGCTTCAGGATTATTGTATAAATCCACAGCCGTACCGGCAATCGTTTTGGCTGCATTCATCATTCCTTTCATACCAATACCCATACCGCCGGCTGCTACCGCCTGCCATGTATGTGCTGATGTGCCGGGAATCCATGTGGCCGTACGGAGACCTGCCGTTGGAACCATCCAACTCACGTCACCTACATCCGTGGATCCTTTCCCTTTAGAAAATTTATATGGCTGTACATCTACAGCCGATGAAATTTCTAGATCTGGTTGTCGCAGTGTTTCGTAAATACCCTTGGCAAAATCCTTTTCTTCCCGATTATACTTTACACCACCAATGGCGGCCAAATTATCATACATGATTTTTTGTGTCACTTCATTGGCTAATACGGGGCGGTTCCCATGGATGATCTCATATTCCAAACGCGTATCCGTGCCAAGGGCGGCCCCTTCAGCGGCCTTGATAACACGGGCCCAAATATCTTCTAAAATATCTACATTGAAATCACGGACGTAATAAAATGCTTCTGCATAGTCCGGGACCACATTGGGTGCATTACCACCGCGAGTAATTACATAATGAATGCGAGATCCATCTGGAATATGCTCTCTCATGAGATTCACCATATGGTTCATGGCTTCCACGGCATCCAATGAAGATCGCCCTTTTTCCGGAGCCCCGGCTGCATGGGTAGAATATCCATGGAAACGAAATTTGGCTGAACGATTGGCCATGGATGTTGAAGGATTGGCCGCATTCCGATCGGATGCATGCCAGTGAAGCACTACATCCACATCATCAAAGAGCCCTGCACGAACCATATATACTTTACCTGAACCCCCTTCTTCTGCCGGTGTGCCATAGAGGCGCACTGTTCCTTCTTGTCCGGTACTTTCTAAATAATCTTTTACAGCGATAGCCGCTGCTGTGGAAGCGGTACCGAATAAATGATGACCACATGCATGACCGGCACCACCATCGATGATTGGTTTCCGTTTCGTGGCTACAGCCTGTGAAATGCCAGGTAGTGCATCATATTCTGCTAAAACCCCAATAATGGGTTTACCGGAACCATATTCTGCTACAAATGCAGTGGGAATCTCCGCCACACTCGATTCGATATTGAAGCCTTCTTTAGCCAAGGTTCTTTTGAGGAGGCTTGCACTCTTCTCCTCTTGGTAACCTACTTCTGCCCATTCCCAAATAGATTTGGCAATTTTTTCATATTCTTTTATCCGGTTTTCAATGGACTTATGGACGGCCTTTTTGGTGGTCTGTGCAAATCCCAATTGGGTAATAATGAGTAGACCCGTACATGAAAGGACTTTCGATTTTTGATAGAATTTCAATTTAACCTCCCGACAAATTATTATAATTCATCAGGAAATTAGGTGCGCCAACTGAAATTCTAAAGAGAGAATCAATGTGGTCTGAACGTGATCTTGAAGGACAGTGTGACGAGTCAGCCCTTATCTTTGGAAAAACAGCCCTTAGACCAGATGGTTCCAAAATGGTTGTGAAGAGATTAAAATAAAAAGGGGACAAGCACGCTTGTCTCCTACAAATTGATATGTTAGAGAAAATCTGCAGAATCGTCACTATGAATAATTTATTCCATCAGCGATGGCATAAACTCGCAACACTATTAATTTAATGGATTTTCTAATCGTTGATTTATCCACCGATTGGATCCATAGAATACACCAATGACAATCCCCCACTGAACCACACACGTGGCCACACTATATAGTGATGTGGGATCATACCAATCATCTGGGGCATAAACCGTAGCAGAAATCCACATCCACCATGAAAATATGACAATCCCAATGACGGGAACCACATAATTAATGATCGGCTTCCACCATCTTGGGAATAACCAATCATCTTCACTTTCGGCACTCACATCCAAGATAATTTTTTGCAGGCCATATTTAATGGCCGCCAATGCCACAAATATGCCAGAAAGCATTAGTGCAATACCCCATACATGATCTTGGTTGCTCAGTAAATCCAAATTTCTTGCTGACGGAATACCCATGATAAAACATACTACAACAATCCAACCGACGGCCGTTTTACGGGCAACACCCATATCTCTCAGGTTTCTCACGGCCAATTCAAGCATAGAAATCAAAGATGAAAATCCGGCAAATGTCAGTCCTAAGAAAAAGAGAATGGCTAAGGGCTTGCCAAAAGCCATTTTCGCAAATAATTGAGGCATCCAAATAAAGGTTAATCCTGTGGCGGCAGGACCTGATGTTTTCATGACTTCTAAAATTTCACCTTTGGCCATTCCCATTTCATTACCGAGTATGGAGAATACCGTACTAAAAACCATAATCGCAGCTAATAGGGAGACAACATTGTTACCAATCGCCGTTGTAAATGCATTTTTAATCAACCCATAACGCTTACGAATATAAATGGCATAGGTCAGAAATAGCCCCCATCCGGCGCCTGTATCCCATGCATTTTGTGTAAGGGCCTCAAGCCAAATGCGCGGGTTACTAAGTTGACCCCAATCTGGGGTAAATAAATAGGAAATCCCAGACATAGCACCTGGTAGGGTAATGGCTCGAATCACCGAAAGAAGTACAATTCCCAATAAAGTGGGAATCAAAATTTTATTCACCTTTTCAATAGATGAGACACCTTTATAAATGGCAAATCCACCTACACTCATGGCCACTGCATGAAAAAGGATCGGAAAGGAGCTATTTTGGAATTGATTCCATAATGTCATAGATGCATCAGTGGAATTCGGCAGGTCTAAGAAGGTCATACTTCCAAAATAGAAGATATTCCAACCCACTATCACTGAATAGTAAAAGGCAATGGCCGTAGCTACAAAGCCAATGAATCCACCCAAAAATGTAAATGGCTTGCCCATAAAATCGGCGAAAGCGCCGATGGTTCCTTTTCTGGATGTTCGGCCCATGACATATTCAACAATAATGAGTGGAATACTCCACAAAAAGAGAAACATTATCCATGCAATAAGAAAAGAGCCAGCACCATCCTCTCCGCCATTAGAAGCAGCAATCCGTGGGAATCGCCAAATGTTACCTGTACCAACGGCAATGCCCAGGGCACTGACTAAGAATGCAAATCGTGATGAAAATCGTGGTGTTGAGTCAGACATATTCTTTCCTTTTAATTTTCTTCGTTGGCCACCCAATCTTTAATCTGATCTTCCAATAAACCCAATGGTACTGATTGGGTTTGAATCCAATTGATATTGACGGGCATCTGAGAAGATTTGATATAATTCGACCGTTGAATCCATTTTCATGCATGAAAAGAATAAGATGATCAGCCAAAAGTGGATATACTTTTTATTGGGTATGCTACGTTTCAATTTACCTTTTTAATAGGGGTCTAAGTGTAATGCAAGCATGTCCTCTTTACAAAATAAAAAACCCCCGATATCCTATTGATGAATAACTAAGGTTCTGTAAAAACATTAGCGTGTTAATCTTTTACTTTTTTGATAATCCGTCTTTTATTGACCTTACCATTAAAGGACGCTTTCGTGATAAACACATCTTCATCTAACAAACTGCCGCCCATCATTTTTATTCTGATTTTTTTAAGTTAAAACTACCGGATGATCTTGCACCATTGAAGGTACTCCAAGACCACCAGCCGTGAGTCACATCTCCATAATATCCATTCAAAAAAATATTATTATTTGACCATCCAGGATTCAAATTTACATAGAATTGATCATTCTTAATTTGGCCAGTTAGTTTACCACTGCCCACTTGTGGGCCGATTTCATTTTGAGTGAACCCATCGTTAGCTTCGATAGACCAGGTGCCCACTAATGTGGAATCGTTTTCAATGGTAAATTCAATTGTCCCTTTGGCGCATACGCGGAGACTTTTGCCATAATAGGCGATATACTGATAGGGTTTATCTTTTAATCGTTCTTCTTCGCAAGCGACAAAGATCAAAATTGAAAACAGAAGTAATACGATACGCTTCATCCTGCAAATTGGTGCTTCCACCTGCGGGTAAATAGCGTATTCTTTACTCGATTCCAACGTCGCGCTTATATGCCTCATAAACTTCGCGGAAAAGCTGGATATCCAATTCGAAAGTTTCGGGAAGCAAAGGTCCAAAGGAGAATCGGAAGAATCGGGCATAAGGCGTTTCGTAGTTGGGATCTTTCGAATGGGGGCGACCCATATCACAATCGAAAGCACATAGAATTGCCGCACCACGCTTGAACAGCCGTTTATTGAGTTCGTCGCTGGTCAACCCTTGTGGCAACTCGAGCCAGTGGTAGAATCCGCCATTACCTGTATAAACACCTAAACCCATCTCTTCGAAGGCCTTGCCGTACCGCTCGCGCTGCCAATTGTAGTGTTCCTCCACCGCCTTTCGTGCCTTTTTGACTCGGCTGGGTTCGAAAAGCTTCACGGCGTAATGCTGGGAAGGATGACTCACGCCGCCCATGCCAAAGCTGGAATAATTTGCCATAATTTCGATATTGGACTTGCTGGCGATGATCCAACCAATCCTGATTCCAGGGGATTGGAGGCCCTTTGTACAGGCACCGGCGAGGAAGACGTTGCTATTATTGATATCCTGAACAAATTCGATGCCGCTTACGGAAGGTGAGTGGAACATTTCATAGGCCTCATCAAGGAGGATACCATTACCAGGCTGCTCAGCGATTTCGATCAGTGCTTTCAGTTCTTCCCCCGATCGTGTTTGGCCTGAAGGGTTCTGCGGGTTTGAAATAATGGACAATATCGTGGTTCCCTCATCTAGGTCCGTGCGGTCGTAGTATTCAGCATTATTTGGATGAAAGTTATTCTCCTTGGTGAATGGAACAGTTTCATACTTGGTCTCCGTCTGTGTCAGTATATCCAGGTAGGCCGGCCATTCAATATTCCCGATGCGTACCTTCACGTATTTTTTGAGGAATGCCATCACGGTGTAGATCCCCGCCCGACCACCAGCAAATACCATCACATTCTCTGGCGTGAGAGTGGAGCAATAACGTGAGTTATAATACTTGACAATGGCATCGCGCAGCTCAGGGTGACCCCATGCCTTGGGATAGAATCGATCTTCCCAAGTGACTTCGACATTCGCGGGCAACTCTGGCCCACCAAACTTTTCCAGTGGTGTTGTCAGTGGAAATCCCTGTGACCATGGATGCGTACCCTCGGTACCCATGAAACTGCCGAAAGTGTCTCTGAATGCATATAGTGTTTCGTAGATCCCCATAGGCGGAACGTGATTTAAAAAGGAATGCTGTTCTGTCATTTTATACTTGGTATTATTTTTTAACTATTTTATTAATTGAACCAAACACCATAACCTTGATTTCTTAAATTATTTCCAACCATGGCTTCGATGGCTTCTGCATCCTTACGGGTTGGGATAGGATTGTATTTTTCATAAAGATCAGGCCGAAGTTTAAGTCCAAACTTTTTTGCATATCTATTGGATTTATATCCTTCTTTATGTTGTTCAAAGCGCACTTCGGGCTTTCGAGATGATTGCCCAACATAGACACATGGATTGCCCGTAAAATATTTCGGATTTTCTTTGCGAAACTTTTTGATATCCGCCACAGCAGAATCTAAATCCATTACATATACATAATATTTTTTCATTAAATGAAAAAATCATCCATACAATTTCAACAACTCATCGTAACCGCCAATCGGTTCTCCATCAATCACAATTTGGGGTACAGTCATTGATTTTCCCACTTCCAATAATTTGGAGCGATCCCAACCTTTTTCTTCAATATTGATCTCTTCATAATCCCAGCCTTTTTCTGCAAAAAATCGTTTGGCTGAATTACAATAGGAACACCAATTGGTGGTATACATTTTGATTATTTTCATATCCCTTCCC
>CAYVNB010000008.1:0-2298 GCA_964452665.1 uncultured bacterium | reverse complement strand
TTGTTAATTCATTATTCACTTTACCAAATATTATAAATAAAAAGCCCCATCCGATTCCATCTTAGATGGGGCTTAATTTTAGAAAAGCTATGTTCATCAGCCTTCATGTTTTTCTGCAACAAGAATGAGTTTATGTATGGCAAATAATCCTCCTAGAGACAAAACCCAACCAATTGCAAAGTATAGAACTTCCATGGTATAATTCCTTTAGGTTACTTCAAATTTTCCAGTGAATTTAGGCTTTTCAATTTTTCCATAAAACAATTCCTTATCCCTTGAACCCAGACACAATATGGAGCTAAACTTTGGTGAAATTATTATGATTAAGTATATACGTTATCTTGCAACGCCATTTCTCGCCATCACTGGCGTTTGGTTTGCTCTCCAAGGGCAGCAATGGATGTGGGTGTATTATGCCATTTTTGCAGCAATTATTATATTTGGCGATCTATTTGTTGGTGAAAATAATTCACATCCTGTTTATCAATCCACCGGATGGCTGAATTTCTTTCTCTATATCAATATTCCCATTCTCTTTCTAGCCGTCACCATCAGCGTTTGGATGGTAGGAGACATGATTTTACCTGATTGGGGAAGGGTTTTTATGGACAATCGTGCCGCCACGACGCATATCCATTTAATTGGATATGTGATTGTCATGGGATTACTTGTGGCATCAGCTGGCACAAATGTGGGCCATGAATTGACCCATCGCAAACGAAACAAATTGGATATGTTTTTAGGCAATTGGTTACTGGCTCTCACTTGGGATTGCGCCTTTGCAATTGAACATGTTTATGGTCATCATAAATATGTGGCCACTTCAAAAGATCCCGCAACGGCAAAACGCGGTCAGAGTCCATATTTATTTATCATTCGATCTACGTTTCTGTCCCATCGAAACGCATGGATCATTGAAAATGAAAGACTGAAACGAAAAGGCAAATCTCCATTCATAATCAGCAATCGGATGATTATTGGCTATTTTCGATCAGGCGCCCTTCATCTTTGTGCTTATGCCATCAGTGGATGGGCCGGTGTTGCCATGTTCCTTCTCATCAGCATAGGTGGTAAGGTCATGTTGGAAGGGGTAAACTATATGGAACATTATGGATTGGTTCGTGAAGAAGGTACACCCATTTTGCCCCATCACTCATGGAACACCAATAAAAGAATCAGCAGTATTTTCTTATACAATCTCACTCGCCATTCATCCCATCATGAAAATACTTCTTTAGAATATTGGGAATTAAAGGCTTATCCCAATGCGCCTATCATGCCGGGCGGTTATTTATCCTGTGTCTATTTGGTATTGTTTGCTCCGTGGATCTATCATCGGATTATGGCGCCAAAACTCAAGGATTGGGATGAAAATTATGCCAATCCTATAGAACGAGAATTGGCTCAGCAGCAAAATGCAGTCAGCGGACTTTCTTACCTTACGCCGACTTAAATTATAAATTAAAGGGATAAGTGAAAGGGAAATTCTAAAGGACTTCCCTTTTCGTTATTATTCTGGGGCAAAATTCAATGCCAATGAATTGACACAATATCGCAACCCCGTTGGTTTTGGACCGTCTTCAAAGACGTGGCCCAAGTGAGAATCACAGGTGGCACAGGTAATTTCAGTTCGAATCATGCCATAGCTTAAGTCTCGTTTTGTATTCACTTTGGATTCATCCAGTGCATCAAAGAATGCAGGCCATCCCGAACCGGAATCATATTTGGTTTCTGAACTGAATAGTTCACTTTCACAACCTGCACAGGTGTAAGTCCCTTTTTCTTTATGCTTGTAATATTTCCCCGTAAAAGCAGCTTCCGTTCCTTTTTCTCGAAGAATTTGATATTCTTTGGGTGTGAGGCAGGTTTGCCATTCTGCATCAGTTTTAACAACTTTTTCCATAAGCTTTCCTTTGGGTGATTCGTTTTTTGTTTGGCCGGTAAGAATTATGGCTGCTAATATGAGTGATGATGTGATTCTTATTTTTTTCATGTTACTGTCATACCTGTTTAGGTTTCACTTCTGAGTTATGGAATTGAGGGATATCACATGTTATTTGCGTAACACTTTACTTCCCAAAAATACCATTTTGATAATGGACAAACGCCTGAAGAATTTTACCTCTTGTATTCATGGCGAAAGGACCATTGATTCACTAATCTTATTTTTGAATTTATTAACGGAGTAATTTGACGTGGGTAAACTCAAAATTGTTCCTATAAATCAATTAAAATCGTATCTATCCTTATTCTTTTCGACGATCCGGCCCTGATCTTCGTTCTTTTGTTTGCCGGCGA
>CAYVNB010000007.1:0-25249 GCA_964452665.1 uncultured bacterium | reverse complement strand
ATTCGAGTTTATCAGTATGGGTGGCGGATGGGGAATCCCTTATAAAAATGAAGAAACAGCACTGGATTTTGATCAATTATTTAAACATTTAGCAGAAGTTTTTTATCAACATTATGAAGATAGAGAAAGTGCGCCGGCACTTTGGGTTGAGCCAGGAAAAAGTATTATCGGAAATTCAGGTTTTATTTTGACACAGGTCACGGGATTGAAAAAGAGCTATAAGAATTATGTGGGACTTGACGCCGGAATGGAAACACTCATGCGCCCTGCCTTATATGGGGCATACCACCGAATGTATAAAATTGGGAAAACAATTGAAAACAATGGTTCATATGATTTTACCGGACCCATTTGTGAAAACACAGATCGTATTGCATTCGATCGATCCTTTCCTTCTGTAAATGAAGGTGACCTTATTGCCATCATGGATGCGGGTGCCTATGGATATGCCATGTCACACAATTTTAATACCCGACCGCGAGCAGCTGAAGTATTATTGGATGGAACGGACCATCAACTCATACGAAGGCGAGAAACCATTGAAGATATATTCTCAGGGTGTGGTGTTTAAACCGTTTACCATCATTATCTGTGCGTTCTCAATCGGGATTGGACAAGATGTTTATCGAAAAGGCATTCATCAAATTGAGCTTGAACACAATAAAATATATTATTTAGAATCAACCCATAAACCGGTGTTAGAACCACCAATCCCTTTACAAAAGCACATCAAGGGACCATCAAAAATTGTGTTTGGGTACCACCCCTATTGGTCCGGAACAAAATGGCAAAACTATAATTATGACCTTTTAACCACTATCGCTTATTTCTCTGCTGAAGCCAATGGAAACGGTGATCTCACCAACTTACATGGATGGCCCAAAACAGATCTCATTAATAAAGCCCATGAAAATGGTGTGGAAGTGGCTTTAGTTGTGACTTTATTCAATAAAACTGAACTGGAAACCCTACTGAGCAGCAGTGATAATCGAAATCGGTTAATTAATAATTTAGTGACACAGGTAGAGAGTGGAAATGCAGACGGGGTGAATATTGACTTTGAAGCGTTTCCAGCTTCGCAAAAATCTAATCTGGTTACTTTTGTAAAGGATTTACGGAAAGGACTTCGTGACAAAATATCACATGCAAAGGTCACTTTGGCCACACCGGCAGTCGACTGGAACAGTGCATGGGATTTTAATGAATTGGCCAATGTAAGTGACGGCCTTTTTATTATGGGATATGACTACCATTGGAAAGGCAGTTCCACTACCGGCCCTGTTTCCCCTCTAAATGGGGGTTCATACAATGTTACCAATACGGTCAATACTTATTTATCGGTAACTGGTAATAATGTGGAAAAGATAGTCCTTGGGCTACCTTATTATGGATACAATTGGGCAGCCAATTCCGGTAAGAAAGGAGCAAATACCACTGCTTCAGGTACTGCTGTTATCTATGCAAACGCAGAAAATAATGTGAAATCATATGGCCAGCTTTGGGACGATACATCAGAAACACCGTGGTATAAATACCAAAACAATGGATGGTACCAAACCTGGTATGATGACAGTTTATCGTTGGCAAAAAAATATGACCTTGCTCTTGCTAAAGATTTAGGCGGTATAGGCATGTGGGCATTGGGGTATGATGATGGCTCCCAAAAACTCTGGCAAGCTCTGGCAGTAAAAATGAATTTAAAAACAGCTCCTTCAACACCGGTAAATATCAATATTACCAATTTAGGCAATGGTGTAGCTGAAATCGATCTTACAGGTTCACCCACAGCCAATAGCTATTCTCTAATACGTGTATATACAAATTCTAGCCAGGAAGTTCAATTTGGCACATTCACTGCATTACCAATGTTGTTGCAAAACCTTTCCACGGACTCAACTTATTTTTTCAAAATAAAAGCTAGTAATGATTATGGATCCAGTGATGCTACTGAAGTACTGGGGATTGCCCACACAACAAGTATAGCAAAGGTCCTAATTGTAAATGGTTTTGATCGGATTAGTGGTACTACAAATACTTTTGATTTCATTAAACAACACGGGCAAGCCATTTATGAAAATGGATATACATTTGATTCTGCCTCAAATGAAGCTATTATCAATGGGAGGGTTCAGCTAACTGACTATAGAATGGTTGATTGGATCTTAGGTGAGGAAGGTGATGCAACCTCTTCCTTTACAGAGAAAGAACAAGAACTGATCCAAGACTTTTTGAAAAAAGGTGGGCGGTTATTCGTTTCAGGATCTGAAGTCGGATATGATCTCATAGAAAAAGGATCAATAACGGATAAATTGTTTTATGAAAAAATATTGAAATCAGAATATGTCTCAGATGCAGCCGCAGGAAAACAGGGGACCTATTCCGTTACCGGTGTTTCTGGATCTATTTTTGAAACAATATCTTTTACTTTTGATAACGGCACCCATGGTACATACGATGTAGATTGGCCAGATGGTATAAAGCCCGTTGATGGTGCTTCATCAATACTTCGATTCAATAATATAGATTACGATGAAAAAGGTGGCGCAGGTATTTCATTTTCTGGCGGATTTCTAGGTAGTCCCATCTCAGGAGGTTTAATTTATTTATCCATTGGATTTGAGGCAATTTACCCCGATCAGAAAAGAAAAGATGTAATGGAAAAAATCCTTAGTTACTTGAATGGCCCTCTTGTATCCGTAGATGAAGAGAAAAAAATTATACCCAAAAATTTGAACATTCTTTCCCTATATCCCAATCCGTCAAACCAAGCAATTACAATTGAATTTAAGGTAGAACAATTTTCACTTATCGCATATTTATCCATCACTGATCTTATGGGGAGAGAAGTATTAAAAATGTCTGTCCAACCCCTTGCGGCAAAAACCCAAAAACTCTCATGGCATGGTCAATTAAAAAATGGGCAGGACGCACCATCTGGTATGTATATAGCTAAACTGTCTCAGGGGAACCAACTCGTAACGAAAAAATTCACATTGCTAAAATGATAAAAAGATTTTTTCTCTTTATTTTACTCCTGATTTCAGGATGTATAGCACCCCCATCATCCCCTCCAGTGATTAAGAGCATCCCTGCTCTCTCCCCACCGATGGGTATCGTGGGTTTGGATGTCTTACTGGAAGAACGACAAGATCTCATTAAAGGAAAAACTATTGGATTGGTCACCAATCATACGGGGATTGATAAGTTTGGAAAGCCTAATTATGACAGACTGTTGGAGATGAATGATACTGATCTCAAGATCATTTTCTCTCCAGAGCATGGCCTGTTTGGGGAATCAGCAGCTGGTGAAAAAGTGACTTACAATGGCCAAGTAAAAACACTTCCAAAAGTCGTGAGTTTGTATGGCAATAATCGAAAACCGACTCCAGATCAAATTTCAGGATTGGACGTCATCCTATATGATATCCAAGATGTTGGCGCTCGATTCTACACCTATATCTCTACCATGGGTCTGGTCATGGAAGCCGCAGCCGAATCTGGTGTGCAGGTGATCATCCTGGATCGGCCCAATCCAATTACTGGCAGTAAAGTTGAAGGACCTATTTTGGATTTAGATCATCAATCCTTTGTCGGTAAATATCCCATTCCTATCCGATATGGGTTAACTGCAGGTGAATTGGCCCAAATGATTATTGGCGAAAAATGGATCAAGGCATTTCCAGATATTGAGGTCATACCTTTGAATGGTTGGAAAAGAACACAATGGCAGGATGAAGTCAATATCCCCTGGGAAAAACCATCCCCTAATATTCCCGATCTGGAAACTGCAATCATATACCCCGGTATGTGCTTATTAGAAGCAACCAATGTTAGTGAAGGTCGTGGCACCCAAAAGCCATTTAAACGGTTTGGCGCCCCTTGGATCAATAAAGATATATTGGCTAAATCTCTTCAAGAGTCAAATCTACCCGGGGTCAATTTCAAAGCCGTTTCTTTTATTCCAACAGATATACCAGGGATGGTCAATAACCCAAAATTTGAGAATCAAGTATGCCATGGTATTGAAGTCCAGGTCACGAACCGGGAAGTGTATGAAAGCGTATCTACTGGAGTAAACATTCTCGCGACCTTAAAAACATTATATCCAAATCAATTTGAAATCAAAGCATCGGGAATGAATCGGTTATGGGGTAATAGTAATCATGAATTCGCACTTACAATTAACATTAATGAAATTATAGAGTTTATTGATAATTCAAAAAAATATTATCTTTATGAATAATGGGATTCATAATGAAGTATAGACTCACTTGGAGTTTCACATTACTTTTGATTGGCTGTACCCAAACCCCTTCAATTTATCTTGGTAAGGGAACCCCATCCATCGAAAGAAAAATTAATGAAATCATAAATGAATCTCATCTCTCTACCAATTTAGGAATCAAGGCTGTATCATTACGGTCTGGACAAATTTTGGTGGATCTAAATAGTAATTCTCAATTTAATCCTGCAAGTAATAATAAAATCTTTACCGCTATTGGTGCCCTTACCCTTTTGGATACTGGATATACATTCCAAACTGAAATTCGTCATGAAAATGATAAGCTCTACCTTATAGGCGGTGGGGATCCAGATCTATCATTAGATTCATTAGATTCATTAGCCAGAATTGTATCAAATTTACCCCTGTCCGTAAATCAATTAATTCTAGATGATACACGCCATGATTCTCTCACCTATGGTGAAGGATGGATGTGGGATGAAGGAGCCTGGTGGTATTCTGCCCATATCAGTGCACTATCCGTAAATGATAATTGTGTTAACTTCATTATAGATCCAGGTATTTTAGGTAAGCCAGCTCAAGTTCGTACAAATCCCCAATCTTCATATTATTCTGTTCAAAACAAGTCGATTACAGTGAATGATACCACAGGGTTTAAACAATTAATAATCGATCGAGATTGGCAAAACGACACAAATCATTTCACAATTACTGGCCATATAATGGATACAACCTCAACGGATACCATTTTCAGAAATATAGAAGAGCCAACCAGATTTGTCGGACATCTGTTTCGGGAAATGATTGCTAAAAAGGGCATAGAAATTCAAACAATCCGTAAAGGGAAAACACCAGCTTCGGCTCAACTAATCACTGCCCATACCTCTCGAACACTGCCCCATACAATAAAAAATTTGATGGTTGAGAGCGATAATCTCACTGCGGAATTGTTAACCAAAACAATCGGGTTTAAATCAGATGGGTTGCAAGGGAACTGGAAAAATGGACTGATACAAATACGCACCTTTTTACATGACAGTGTTGGAATGGATACCACCACCTTTTCAATAAAAGATGGATCCGGTGTTTCACGATATAATTATACCAGTCCAGATCATTTCATCCAACTATTAACTTGGGCATATGATCATCCTGAAATAAGAGATCAACTTTTATTTACCCTTCCTCGCGGCGGTTTAAATGGAACACTTAAAGACCGTGGTTTCCCGGAGACCGTCTTTGCAAAAACAGGGTCGCTATCAGGTGTTTCCAATATATCGGGGTATATAATTAATGATTCTGATGTAATCGTATTTTCAATATTAATGAATGGATTCACAGGATCTGCAGGCCCTTATCGCTCCCTACAGGATAAGATAATCAACAAACTGAGTGATGCATGAGAAAAACTGCTTTAAATGGGCTTACACTATTTATGCTGATTTCAGGATGTGCTGAATCACCGTTACAAGATCCTTACGTAGTAGTATTGGGGATTGCACAGGATGCAGGTGTACCTCAAGCAGGATGTATTAAAGAGTGTTGTATTGATCGCTGGGATGATCCCAATAATCATTTAATGGTGACCTCCTTAGGCATAGTCGACCCCAATTCAAACGAAACTTGGATGATCGAAGCAACGCCTGATTTTCCAAAACAGATGAAAATGCTTACAAATAATAATCTGGAAAAATTAAAAGGTATCTTTATTACTCATGCTCATGTTGGTCATTATACAGGGCTCATTCATTTGGGTAGAGAAGCCATGGGTACAAAAGGCCTTCCGGTATATGCGATGCAGAAAATGGCTAAATTTATTAGATCTAACGGCCCTTGGAGTCAATTGGTGGATTTGGAAAATATTGAAATCCGGAAATTAAAAAATGAAAGGACAGTGGACTTAAATAAAAGAATTTCTATCACACCTTTTAGAGTACCCCACCGTGATGAATTTTCGGAGACGGTCGGTTATAAGATAGAAGGTCCAAAAAAATCATTAATCTTCATTCCTGATATAGATAAATGGCAAAAATGGGATACTGATATTGCCATGGTAGCTTCAGAAAACGATTTCATCTTGATCGATGGATCATTCTACGATAATGGAGAGATACCCGGAAGGGATATGTCAGAAATTCCCCACCCTTCTATTGTAGAATCCATGGAATTATTGACCAAAATATTAAATAAATCTGGAATATATTTTATTCATTTGAATCATACCAATCCCGCATTAGTTAAAAATTCAAATGCGCAAAATCATATATTGGAAGCAGGGTTTAAGATTGCAGAGTACGGGAAAATAATATCATTATAACTCTCTGATAAAATGAATGTGAACTATTGACGAAATAATAATTTTTGAATAAAGAAAACCATGCATATCTGCACGATTACAGCAATTCCGATAAACCACGTCCAAGCTAAGCCAATTTGTTTTAAATAAAATACAGTAGATAAACTGAACAACAACCCTATTGAAATAGATGCTGAATGGAATTGTTGATTAAATTTACTCAAAAGAAATAAGCCCAATAAGCCACCATAAGTAAAAGAAGCAATCTGTAAGCCTACAATCACGATTGCAGAATCGCTTTCATCGAATAGAAGCGCAATCCCAATTAAAATGATCCCCCAGATTAAACTGACAAATTGAGATTTTCTGATCGATTGTTCCCCGCCAATCCAATCGGTTATTGTAGATGAAGCCAATGAATTAATAGAGGAACTAAGTGTGGACATAGCTGCTGAAAGGACCCCCGCAAGTAAAACCCCTTTTAATCCGACAGGAAGATAATTTACAATAAATGATGTGAATTCTCGATCTCGTTCTAACTCAATACCACCCAAGAGTAAGTAGATTAGCGACCCTGCTAAAAGGAATACACCAAACTGGATAAAGACAAAAATACCGCTTCCGACCATAGCTTTGCGAGCTGCATTTAAGTCCTTTGTACCTAAAACACGTTGAACCATCATGTGATCCACCCCATGGGAAGAGAATGAAAGTAATGCACCACCTATGATGGCACTGAGAAAATAATATGGGTCCTTGATCAAACTGCCAGACCAATTAAAAATAGATAACTTTCCTTGATCAGATAAAGTTGGTAATACCTCAAAAATAGATTGGTCCAATTGGTTCAATACAATAATAATCGACGCGACACCGCCAAAGAGATATAGGATGAATTGGATACTGTCTACCCACACCACAGTCCGAATGCCACCAAATAGTGTGTAAACTAATGTTACAGCACCAATGATGAGTACGGCTGATGCTAATGGCCATCCGGTAATGACTTGAACTACCACTGCTGTGGCTAAAAAGCGGACACCATCGGCCAAAATCCTTGTGATTAAAAATATACCAGATGCAACCTTTTGAATCTCCGGACCAAACTTGTGACCAATGACTTCATATATGGATGTGACGCCCGATTTAAAATATTGTGGCAATAAAAAGACGCTGACTAAAATGCGGCCGATAATATACCCTATGGCCAGTTGAAGAAAAAACCAATCATCCCTATAGGCCAAACCCGGGATACTGATAAAGGTCAGCACTGAAGTTTCAGTAGCTACAATTGAGAGCATTGAAATGGGCCAGGGTAAATTCCGCCCGCCTAAAAAATAATCGGAGGTGGATTGATTATACTGACTCTGCCACAATCCGTAGGCGGAAAATCCACCTAAAAAGAGGATGATTATGGTAAGATCAATCCAATGCATAAAACTATTTTTTTAATGGATGAAATTCAAAAAAGAGGACACCATCGAATAATGGTCCATCATCTCTAAAGTAATATTCCATAAAATCCATATTGACCGTTTTTCCATATTCAGAGGAAGCGTGGATGATATTTATTTGATCAATAACCATCCCTTCATGGGCCACGACCAGGCCCATTTTGAAGTAGGATTTTTTCACAAAGGCGACACCAACAATATCTGGCAATTTTTTGAGTAGTTCTAGATTAATCATCTCATTGGGAATATATGATATGGTAATTTTCTTTTTCCAGTCTAAGTCCAAAAATGCGTCCCCACTTTCTTTTTCATTTAGTGTAATAGAAACGGACTTCAACTTCTTTTCTGAGATAAGTGATGAAGTGATATTCACAGTTGACGGATTAGCCTGAATCCGATCCGTTGTATAATGCCAACGGCTTTTATAGGTGGGAATAGAGATACCTTTTTTATTCGACTTATAATGGATATCAATGATATTGGATCTTGCTTCATCCCAAGATTTACTTTGAACACTGGCCAAACTCGTTAAGATATGTACAGTGCAATCAGATACATCCATCCGGAATATAGGGTCTGGATCTTCACCTACTTCTTCCCCCAAACAAAATAGTTCATAGGGTTTGCCAACTTGCCACAGTGAAAATGCTTTTAATCGATTATGAAAACGCGGGAATCGTTTGTGGAATTGGGGCAAGATTTTGGAGATTTGGTCTTCACTCAACATCCAAGGATTTGGCAATGTATTTACCCAATCATTTGGATTTGAACAACCAAAAGAAAGGTATAAAGAAAAAGGGATAAGGATTCTTATCAGCCACCATTTTCCATCCTCTATTTTATTTCCTACCTCCAATCTCTTCTCCATTCCAGTTCCAGATTTTTCTCTCTCAACCCTAATGACTCATACATGGCTGAATGAATCCGTTGACGCCAATCAAAATAATTCGGACTTTTATATGATCGATTGGGATGCACCGCATTGGTCAATAAGATGACAAATAATTGGTTCTCAGGATCTATCCAAAGTGATGTGCCCGTATAACCGGTATGACCAAAACTATTATCCGTTAAATAAACACCACCGGACGCTTTTCCGCTGGGCGTATCCCAACCCATTGCCCTGGAACTGCCTTCAATCACATTTGCTCTTTTTGTAAATAGGTCGACCGTGTTGGTTTTAAATATCCGCTTCCAACCATAGATACCGCCATTCAACATCATTTGACTAAAAATGGCCAGATCACTTGCCGTAGAAAATAACCCTGCATGTCCTGCGACGCCGCCAAGACTATGGGCATTTTCATCATGGACATATCCTCGGATCAATTCTCCATAAAGGTCGCTATACTCAGTAGGTACGATTCGATGTATTTTTTCTTTAGGCGGAGTGAAATAGGTTGATGCCATCCCCAAGGGATCAAAAATCAATGAATCTACCAATGTATCCAATGACACTCCAGATACGGCCTCTATCACTTTACCCAAAGTGATTAACCCCACATCGGAATAAATTGTTTTTTCTTCCATTGGGTCGGTTGGTTCCGTATTCATTACTGAGTCCAATCGCGCTTCAGGACTATTTTCAATGAGATAGTATTTCTTGAATGAAGGTAATCCGGAAGTGTGGGTCAACAAATGGCGAATGGTAATATTGGATTTTTGTTTATAATACTTGGACTGCTTCCCTTTGAATTCGGGCACATGGTCCACCACTTTGTCATCCAATGATAGTTGTTTCTTATCCACTAATTTCATGACAGCTGAGGTGGTCGCCACTACCTTTGTAATAGATGCCAAGTCATAAATATCGCCACGTGTCACAGGCTCTGATATTTTGTACGTGTGATGTCCAAAGGATTCATGGAAAAATATTTGGCCATCCTTTGCAGCAAGCAATATCCCGCCTGGCCAAGCAGAATCCGACACAGATTGGTTCAATAAGTCTCCAATGAAATTTGTATTGGCTGATATTTCTTGTGGGCGAATGCGTTTTAGGGTTAATCCTGGTTTCCAATTAGATGTCCGATTTGGCCATGGCTTCGCATTGATTTGGATGCCCGTTCCATTAGATGCAATCCCAGGAATAGTCACAGGGAGAATACCAATCATTTCTGACTTTCCTTTAATGGCGTTCACCGCGGCAGTTTGTAACACATTGCTTCCTTTATACGCACAAATATATACGGGAGCATCCGGGAAGTCCTGAATGAGATAAGGACTGCCAAAACTCGTAACAATCACCTTTTCACATTTTTCAATGAGGCGATTCACAAAATCAGCCTCAACTTTCGGTAAGAATATTTCATCCTTGTGTTCAGTGGGTGTGGCAAATGCATTGAGGAATACCAACCCATCAGATGGAATTTGATCCAATATATGGTTTGCAATGGCAATGCTATCAGATTTATCAATTTGAAAGGAAACAATCTTCCGACTATTACCCTTCAACTGTTTTGTGAAACTGCTTTCGGTATGATTATTGGGTCCATCATACAAATCAACCACGTATAGCGTTTCATCCAATGTGGGTTGTAGGGGTAAAATATTTCCTTCATTCTTTACAACCGTAATGGACTTTTTAGCAATCTCCCTCGCCATTTTAAAATTCTCAGCTTTTCCCATTACCCGATGGGTATAATTTGGAGAGATAGTTCGATTTTGATGGAGACCGACTTTTTCTTTCATTTGGAGAACTTTTAATGCTGAGGAATTGATTCGACTTTCAGAGATTGTCCCATCCAAGACAGCTTTTTCTATAGTATCAATAGATCGCTTCAAGTTCATATTTTGAATAATAATATCCGATCCTGCTTCTACCGTTGCCAAGAGTGCATAATCATCCGAGTAATTTTTGACGATACCGCCCATCCGCATGGCATCGGTGATAATGACACCATTAAAATTCATCTGGTTTCTCAATATATCTTGCAACCAAAATTTTGATAATGATGCGGGATCTTCTGCATGATCCTGAAAGTCCGGTGCATTCACATGGGCCACCATGACCGCATCCACGCCCTCATCAATTGCACGTTTAAATGGGGGTAATTCAATCGTCCACAAACGTGTTGAGTCGCTGGGAATCTGAGCTAGTGCAGAATGGGAATCGGTTTCCGTATCTCCATGACCGGGAAAATGTTTTGCTGTTGTGAGCATGCCGTGATCTTGGAGTCCTCTAATATATTCCACGGAATATCGATTCACCGAATCAACTACTTCTCCGAATGATCGTGTATTAATGATGGGATTCTTCGCATTATTATTTACATCTACAACTGGTGAAAGATTAAAGTGAATACCCACTCCACGGCTTTCTTCCGCTGCAATTCGACCCGCCTCATATGCATACTGTGGATTTCCTGTGGCGGCAATGGCCATCATCGGTGGCAAGGTTACTGCGCCTGGATAACGACGGCCCAACCCCGATTCAATATCCGCATCAACCAAAATGGGGACTTTAGATTTCTCCTGCATTTCATTGAGCATGGTAAGGGCACTGCCCGCATCTCCAAACCAAATATGCAGAACACCAATCCCATCCGTTTCAAGATGGCTTTGAATTTCCTGCCATTGACTGCTTTCATAATTCATAAATCGCATATTAATGGACAACACCATCATCTGGGCAATTTTCTCTCTCAGCGTGAGATTCTTTAGCGTACGTTCTGCCCAAGTTTTATCATAGACGATTTCCCCCGGCCCCGCACATGCAGATATAAGCAAGGCTAAACAAAGTATAAATTGTCTCATAACCATAGCATAAAAATTAACTGAACTTCCCCTATAAGTCTTTAACTTTTCTTTCTGAAAATGATACAATCCTCAAATAAAGATATAGAAATAATGATCGGCCAAATGATCATGACTGGATTCCGGGGTACTTCTCCAGATAATGCATACTCTTTTCTCCAATCTCTGGATAGTTTAAACATCAGTGGTGTGATTCTCTACGACCAAAATTTGACCACAAATCCCCCATCGAATCACAATATTCGATCTCCTGAACAGGTAAAGTCTTTAAATGCAGCATTGCAATCCTATAGTGACGTACCACTTCTCATTGGTGTGGATCAAGAAGGAGGACAAGTAAATCGATTAAAAAAAGAATATGGATTCCCGGATTCAAAAAGTTGGGCGGACATTGGGTCCTTTGATGAGGAAACAAAAACTATATCCCATTCAGAGAAGATTGCATCAGTTCTATCTGAATTTGGATTCAATTTGAATTTTGCTCCTGTTCTGGATTTATCCATCCATCCAGAAAATATAATTGTCCAAAAAGGGCGCTGCTGTTCTGATGATCCTGTAGTCGTTGCTAACCATGCAAAATTGTTTATTAATTCCCACTTAGAAAAAAATGTAATTCCGGTGTGCAAACATTTTCCTGGACAAGGAAGTGCCACGAGTGATACACATGAAGGATTGGTAGATGTATCAGACACGTGGACAGAAAATGAACTTATCCCCTATGAGCATTTAATTAATAAAAAATGCCTGCCTGCCGTCATGACATCCCATTTATTTCACAAGGGTCTCGATCATGATTATCCCGCTACACTTTCAATAAAAATATTAAATGATTTGCTTAGAGGAGAAATGAGCTTTGATGGTGTAATCATTAGCGATGACCCTCAAATGGGTGCCATTAGAAATCATTATGATCTTAAAACTGTTATAAAACTCATGATAAATGCTGGCGTAGATATGTTCTGTTTTGGCAATAATTTAGTTTATGACCCTGATATTGTAAAAAAAGTGTATGCGATTATAGGGGAATTATTGGATGAAGATTTGATCACCATTAATCAAATTGAAACTGCCTATAATCGTATTTTGAAATTAAAACTTCAGATAGGTTTATCATGAAAGTGATTGGCATAGATGGCGGTGCAACCAAGGTGTCTGGTGGTGTGGTTAAAAAGATCAATAACAATACATACGAGTTGATTGATCCTAGCATTGAAATCCAGTATAATGATCACCCCAATTTCAATCCCAATTTTTCATCACTTCCATTCCATAAACAATCGGATGAGCCGATTACTCGCGAGGAGAAAAAACAGGGATCCGTTATCATTGACTGCACTTGTGAAGTCATCAATTCTTTGGCAGGTGATGACCCATTTCAAGTTGCCATTGCCATGCCCGGTATTAAGACTGAAGATAGTCGTGGGATTGCAGCCATGGCCAATGGTCCTCGAATACCGGATTTCTGTAACCAAATTGAAAAATTTCTTACCCTTAAGAAACCAATTCAAAATCTAGAAAGTGATGCAGATATGTGTGTTTGGGGGGAAGAATATTCTGAAAATGGTACCTTGCGAAATGTGGAGAATGGTTACTATCTCGGCGGGGGAACCGGCACAGCCGATGGCCTCAAACTTAAGGATAATTTGATTCCTTTTGATGAGGCATCTGATTGGATCGCAAAATCCATTGAATTAATAATGACTGATGAGCAAACACTGGAAACATATGCATCAATGTCCGGGATTAATCGATTACGAGACTCCATAACTGATAATGAAATAGGAACGGCATTGGGTTACTTACTATTTGAGCGCATATTAACCGTTTATTCTGGATGGAAAAACCTACTAGAAGCAAATCGAGAATTTCAAACAGACCACCCATTCCTGAATACATTACTAGATAGAATTGTTATTGGACAGCGCCTCTCTCACTTTCTTCAGTCGGAAGAAGGCCGCCCTATTTACAAGGCGGTAATAGAACAATTAACAATACAATGTTCTAATGCCCAGGCTGAAATTTCTGCTCACTTTTTAGTGGATGGTGAATTTGATTCAGGTCGAATTGTCCTTTCAAATCTAAGAGCAGCCCCTATTATCGGTCTCGGCGCCAAGGCATGGTTATCCCAATGTTGACACCCGGTTTAATTCCCAGGAAAGAACCTTATATTCGTGTGGGTCTCATTTTACCAGAAGACAATAAATCATCCGTTATGGTTCATTTCACAAACCCAGATTGTATCGAAATTGAAACAGGAAGTCGCTTTCATCCTTCATGTAAAACGCCGGAGGATTTATCAATAGTCCTTTCAAACCAGCACCTTACCATTCCTGAAATAAATCTTATGGAAGATTCATTAAGATTCATTCCTTCTATTCCTGATGAAAATCCGATAATTACTATCAAAGGGGTCCCTGCTGGCCGTGGATTCCACTGGGAAAAAGAGATTCATGCAGCCTACTGGGGTGCAATTGAATTTTCGATGTATGATGGCCAATTGATTTGCGTGAATGAGTTGCCTTTGGAGCAATACCTTAAATGTGTGGCTACTTCAGAAATGAGCCCTCAATGCCCACCGGAATTTTTGAGAGCCCAGACGATTGTGGCCCGATCTTGGCTCCTGGCCAATATTGAGCAGAAACACAGACACCTTGGTTTTGACATCTGTAATGATGATTGCTGCCAACGTTACCAAGGCATGGCGAATTGTACGGATGCATCTATTCAAAGTGCCAATGCAACCCATGGGAAGGTGATCATTTATGATAATCAAATTTGTGATGCACGCTATTCAAAATCCTGTGGTGGGATTACAGAAAATTATGAACATGTCTGGGATGGAGATTCCGTCCCCTATTTAGTTTCCATTTCAGATAAAAATGAAAATGGTGTTCCCTTTTGCAGTCCTGAAGTTGTACCAGAAGAATCACTCAACACCTATATTGGGAATGTAGATGAAAAAGGGCAATACTTTCGCTGGACTTATGTAGCCAAGGAGTCTGAACTTATTCAATCATTAAGGCAAAAGCAGAATATTACTGCAACTAAGATTCAAGACTTATCGCCCATTAAAATGGGACTGTCCGCACGTATCATTGATCTATCGATTAAATATGAAGACGGAGAAGAACATGATCAGGAAATTATAATTCATTCTGAATATGAGATTAGAAATATTATGTCACCTTCATTCTTATATAGTTCTGCTTTTTCAATTGAAAAAACCCCGAATGGAAATTTTCTACTTCAAGGAAAAGGCTGGGGACATGGTGCTGGCCTGTGTCAAATTGGGGCCTTGGGTATGGCGTTATCGAATCACACCACGGAAGAAATATTGACTCATTATTATCCAAATATAAAACTTGATCAAATTTATATAAAATGAAGACGCAAAGAACAAATAGATATTGGCAATGGGTTCCCTCTCTATACTATACAGAAGGACTTCCTTATGCTTTTGTCATGATCGTTTCCACAATCATGTATAAAAATTTAGGAATTTCTAATTCAGATATTGCGCTCTATACCAGTTGGTTGTATTTACCATGGGTGATCAAACCATTGTGGAGTCCTTTGGTTGATATCCTGAAGACCAAACGATTCTGGATCATCATTATGCAATTAATTATTGGAGCCGGTTTGGCAGGAATCGCCCTGACCCTCCCTACAGATAATGCATTCAAATATACATTGGCATTCTTTTGGCTTATTGCATTCAGTTCTGCCACACATGATATCGCCGCTGATGGATTCTATATGATCTCCCTTTCATCTCACGACCAAGCATGGTGGGTTGGTATTCGCAATTCTTTTTACCGGTTAGCTATCATTACAGGGCAAGGGTTCTTAGTCATGCTGGCAGGCCTCCTGAATGATTGGACCGGCGAAATGGCAATGGCATGGTCGATGTTGTTTGGTTCCCTTGCAGCATTATTTCTGTTGTTAAGTTTATATCATAATTTTCAACTGCCATTTACTAAATCTGATTCATCTCATGAAAACAAGAATGTTGGATCAGTCATGAAAAATTTCTTTCATGTTTTCACTACATTTTTTCAAAAACCTAATATTGCTCTCATCTTAAGTTTTATTCTATTATATCGATTCGGCGAGGCTCAATTGGTCAAGATTGCACCTTTATTCATGTTAGATGATTTTGCTGCAGGCGGATTGGGCTTGAATAATGTGGAATTAGGGTTTATTCAGGGAACGATGGGGATTATAATGTTGACCTTAGGCGGTATTCTTGGTGGCCTTCTTGTAGCTAAACATGGTTTAAAATATTGGATCTTATGGATGGCATTGGCCATGAAACTACCAGATATTGTCTATGTAATCATGGCCTATACACAAATGGATAATATTTCATTCATTACTATTTTTGTGGCCATTGAGCAATTTGGATATGGCTTTGGATTTACAGCTTACATGCTCTTTATGATGATGATTTCTGATGGTGAACACAAAACAGCTCACTATGCCTTATGTACTGGATTTATGGCATTTGGGATGATGCTCCCTGGTATGTTTAGCGGTGTATTACAGGAAGCCATTGGATATCAGTCCTTTTTTATTTGGGTCATGGTAGCTACAATCCCGGGACTGGTTTTAATAAAATTTTTGAATATCAATCCTGGTTATGGTATAAAAAAAGAAACTGAATGACACAATCAAACGATCGCTTAATTGCTTTGGATACATTCCGTGGCGCAACCATGGGATTAATGATCTTAGTGAACACCCCCGGCACCTGGGCCCATGTGTACGCTCCCCTTCGCCACGCCAAATGGCACGGATGCACACTCACCGATCTAGTCTTTCCCTTCTTCCTTTTTATTATCGGCATCTCTATGCGCTATTCCTTTGAGAAATATGAATTTTGTAAATGGGGCCCTCTCTTCAAAAAAGTGGTGTTTCGTACCATCACTATATTCACCATTGGGTTACTTCTCAACGCCTTCCCCTTCATCCGTCAGGATTGGGATTGGTCAAATTTCAGGATCATGGGCGTCCTCCAGCGAATAGCTTTGGCCTATCTCATGGCTAGTATGATCGTAGTGAGGGCAAACATCAAAGGCATTGTCCAAATATGCATGGGGTCATTAATCGGATATTGGCTGCTCCTCATGGGGCATGGCTGGATGGCCGGTGTGGATCCATATGCGTTGGAGACAAACCTCCAAGGTGTGATTGATACCATAATCATTGGAAAAGACCATTTGTATACTGGAACAGGCATTCCTTTTGATCCAGAAGGACTCTTGAGCACCATCCCTTCAGCGGTGACCGTCCTCATTGGGTTCTTGGTAGGTACCATGATCAAAACAGCTAAGGATCATCAAGATAACTACCAACGGATGGCAGTCTTGGGTTCACTACTCATTATTTTGGGTTGGATATGGGGATTTGTCATGCCCATTAATAAACAACTTTGGACTAGCTCATATGTTTTGTTTACCAGCGGAATTGGTACGATTATGTTGGCTGGAATGATTTGGCTTATCGATGTTAAACACATTAATGGCTGGACGAAACCATTCGTCATTTTTGGGGCTAATGCGATTTTTCTTTATGCCCTTTCGGGCATTTGGACAAAAATAATTCTAAAGATTCGTTTTGATCTGGATGGTCAATTCATCTCAGGATATGGATATTTATATAAAACCGTATTTCAACCCATGGCGGGCGATATTAATGGATCTCTCCTCTTTGGATTATTTCATGTATTCATGTTTTGGCTCATCCTGGCATGGATGTTCCGCAAAAATATATTTATAAAAATATAGTGTAGAAACGAAATCTTTTTCCCCACTGATAGGTGCCGTTACATGTCTACTACCAAAAGGTTATTTAAATAATGGATTTACTCAATTTCCCGTATACATCCCATCCAGTAATTTTTGATTATGCTTTATGACCACTTTTCTTTTCACTTTTAGTGTTGGCGTCAGCTCATCCTTATCCTGGTCTAATTCCTCCTTAAGGATGCGAACTTTTTTAATGGATTCATAGGATGCAAGACTTTGATTCTTTTCTTTCACCACCCCATTTATCAGATTAATAACCTGTTCATTTTTAGTTAGATCAGCTAAATCTTTATACAGTATTTTTTGATCTCGAACAAATTTGGTAATCTCATCTTCATCCAAAGTAACCAGCATGGTCAAATAGGGTTTCTGATCCCCATAAACCATGGCCTGGGATATATACGGACTGGTCTTCATTAGGTTTTCAATATTTTGGGGTGCCACATTTTTTCCGCCTGCCGTAATGATGATGTCCTTTTTTCGGTCGGTTATAAAAAGGAATCCTTCCTCATCAATATGGCCTACATCCCCCGTATGGAGCCAATAGCCACCATCTCCGTCTGGTTTTAATAATTCATCTGTCCCCTCCTGATTCTTGTAATATCCTTGGATGTTTTGTTCTCCACGCACACAGATTTCGCCATCCGTCATGATTTTTAGTTCGGTACCGGGGATAGCGCGCCCCACCGAACCAATTTTTACATTACCATCTGTTTGTATTGTTATTATACCAGAAGTTTCAGTCATACCATATCCTTCAAACACCTTCAAGCCCACCCAATAGAAAAAGTGTATAATTTCCTTTGAAATTGGTGCCGCCCCCGTTATCAGATAACGAATCCTTCCACCAAAAATATCTTTAATTTTATCCAAAATAAAAAATTTGGCTATTGACGCTTTTATTTTCAACCACAAGCTCGGCTTCGATCCGGCTTCTTTGACTTCACAGATGCTTTTACCGATATGAATTGCCCAATGATATATTTTTTGTTGAACCCAGGTAGCATCATCAATTCCTGTTAATATTCTTGAATAAAATTTCTCCCATACTCGTGGTGTACCAAATATAACAGTTGGGCCAGTTTGCCGAATATTTTGAGGCATATCCTCCATGCTTTCAGCAAATACAGTAGGATTTCCAACAAGTAATCTGATGAAATGACCAATTAGCCGCTCAGCAACATGGGCCAAGGGTAAGTAGGACACATAAAGATCTTCAGAATTTAACCCTGTTGCATCTGGTAAATATTTTGAGCTTGCAATCATATTTCTACTCGTGAATATAGCGGCTTTGGGATTTCCAGTAGTACCAGAGGTATATGTAAAACTGATTACTTCATCAGGCTGGGAAGTTTCAATCAATTCTTCAAATTGCTCAGGATGTTTTTTCCCATATTCACGCCCAAGTTCTAGAAATTGGTCTAAGGGATATACATTAGGCAGGTTCGGTGGATGATACTGATCCAAAACAATGATTTTTTTGATATTGGGTAGTCGGTCCCAAATCGCAAGCATTTTATCTAATTGCTCCTGATCTTCTACAAATGCAAAAACACTATCACTTTGATTGGCTATATAGAATACTTGCTCATTGGTATTAGAATGGTAAATCGGAGCCGTAATACAGCCAATGCAGATAATCCCCATATCGCACATGACCCATTCCGGTCGAGTCTGACTAAGTATGGATACTTTATCACCTTTTTTTAACCCCGAAGCTAATAGACCATTTCCAATATCTTTTGAAAATTTGCCGTATTGTTGCCAAGTTAAATTTTTCCATAAACCATCCTGTTTTTTCCAAATCGATGTTTTATTCGGGATTTTTTTTACCTGGCGCCAGAATAACTTTGGAATGGTATTATAAGTATTATAATTCACAGATATCAACCACTCCACACCTTCGAACGGCGATTATATTTCCCTTCTCCCAGATACTGTTCCCGCACTTTTTCTTCCTGGATGAGTTCATCACAAGTACCGCTTAAATAGATTTTTCCTGTTGTAAGCACATAGCCATAATCTGCAATTTTTAAGGCCTGATTCACATTTTGTTCAACAAGAAGGATCGTTGTCCCCGTTTTATGTAATTCTTTTATGGTTGAAAAAATATCCTGGACAAGCAAAGGCGATAATCCCAATGATGGCTCATCCAAAAGTAGGATTTTGGGTTTTAGCATGAGGGCACGGGATATGGCCAGCATTTGTTGTTCACCACCACTCATATTCCCTGCCTGCTGGGTCTTTCTTTTTTTCAAGATTGGAAAATGTTGAAATGCTTTTTCCATCCGTTCATGAAGGAGATCATTATCCTTCAAAAGGAAACCGCCCATTAGGAGGTTCTCATAAACGGTCAACTCAGAAAAAATTCGACGCCATTCCGGTACATGGCCAATACCCATCTTAACAATATCTTCTGCATCCATTCGGTCAATCCGCTGACCCTTGAAATGGATTGTGCCATATTCAGGCTCCACCAATCCTGTAATGGTTTTAAGAATGGTGGACTTCCCTGCGCCATTGGCACCAAGGATACACACCAATTGCCCCTCCAACACTTCTAAAGAAATTCCATGGAGTGCTTTGATTTTACCGTAAAACGTTTCTACACCAATCAGTTTAAGCATCGAATCCTTCTCCTAGATAGGCTTTCAATACTTCCGGATGATTTTTTACATCATCCGGTTTTCCAATGGTAATAATCTTCCCTGAATCCATTACGCCGACGCGATCAGATATACTCATAACCAAATTCATATCGTGCTCAACCAACAACACGGTTATGCCCAGTTTTTCGCGAATTTCCCTGATAATTCGAGCAATTTCAAAGGTTTCCTGCTCATTCATGCCCGCCGCTGGTTCATCCATGAGAATAAGTTTCGGTTGAGGCACCAAGGCCCGGGCGATCTCAACCAGTTTCTGTATACCATAAGGTTGACCTCTCATAAATTTGGATTCATAATTGGCGATCCCCAGAAAATCCATAACCTTTAATGCTAGTGCTTCTTCCTTTTCCCTGTATCCTGGTACAAACCATCTTTTGAGTGTAAAGTGTGTATCAATTTGGTTATGGGCACCCAAGAGCACATTATCCAATACAGTCATGAAGGGAACATTTTGTATATTTTGAAATGTTCTTGATATGCCTGCTTCAATCACATCATGAGATGCAGATTTAAGAAGATCCGTACCATTATAAGAAATATTACCTTCCTCGGGATGGTTAAAGCCGTTGATGCAGTTAAATAATGTGGACTTTCCAGAACCATTTGGGCCAATGAGTGAAAAGATTTCGCCTTCTTCCACATATAGTGATACTCCTTTCAGTGCCACAACACCTGAAAAGCGCATAGTTACATTATTAATATTTAACTGACTCATTTTTTGGCCAAAGGAAGAGGCGCCGCAATTCCGATGCCTCACTTTATTATTATCTAATCTATCTCAACCAGCCTGTTATGGGTATTTGGGCACCATTAATAACCTGTACCAACATGGCTGCATCTGATCCGGTCCGATCATTTGGACCCCATGTCAATGAAGGTAGAGGTGTATCCTGCCAATCCTTAATGGATTCCAAACCTTTAACCAGGCTTTTTCTGGTCAGATTCTTCCCAGCCCTTTCCAACCCTTCGGTCAGGACCTGGCCAGCAGTAAACCCATAAAAATGGTACATGCCTCTCATTTTTTCGGGTACATTATTGGTCTCGCAAATTTCTCTATAGCGAACAGCTGATGGATGATCTGATGTCCACATATGGGCCGTATTAGCAACAATAAACCCTTCGCCTGCTGGCCCTGAAGCCAATGCTACTCTGTGATCCATTGTGGGACCATAACCCATAAATTGAGGTTTATAACCAAGGGCCGCGGCTGTCTTCAAAATAATGATTGGCTCTTTTACGATTGCTGCAATCAATACATAATCGCATCCGCCTTTCATTACATTGCCCACTTGTCCGGTAAAGTCCGTGGCACCACGTTGAAAGCTTTCTCTCTGAACAGTGATGCCATGCTCTGCTTCCGCTTCTTTGATACCACTTAAAGCATTTTCACCATAGTCATCGTCCTGATAAATAATCCCAATTTTGGCATTAGGGTTTTGCTCCATGATCCAATCCACCATAATTCGGCCTTGACGATCATATCCAATTTCCGTTGAGAATATATACTTACTGCCAGGGCGACTGAGGTCTGACATGGTTCCTGATTGGGATTCAGGTGCTACCAAAGGGATTTCATTATCCACCAGCATACTTCGGATTGCTTCTGTGGGAGAGGTTCCTAAAATTGCAAATAATGAAAAAACCTTATCTTTTTCTATCAGCTTCTTCACTGCCACCACGGTCTTCTGTGGATTGTATTGGGCATCTTCCACGATCAATCTTATCTTTCTACCATGCACACCACCAGTTGCATTCACATGATCTATATACATTTGTTCGCCTTTTGTGATCAGAGCGCCCAATTCTTTTGCCGGACCACTAAGATCTGATGTGGTACCAATTACAATTTCAGAATCAGTTACACCCGGTGAGGGTTCTGTGCCACCACAGCTTATAATGACCAAACAAAAAAAGATGGTCATAGGTTTTATTATCTGTCTCATGGTTATCACTCCTTATTTTAATTCTTTTTTAATCCAACCAATCTGAAATGGATTTTTGCTGGCCGTTTTGTATTTGAACCAGTGAAACTTTATTTGAACCAGAACGATCATTTCTATTATAGGTAAGTGGCTGCATACCAGCACCATTCCAATTTTTAAATGTCTCCATTCCTTTAATCAATTTTTCCCGGGTTGGATTTTTCCCGGCCCGCCTCAATCCTTCAACCAGGACCATGGCAGTTGTAAATCCATAATAATGGTACATGCCCATCATTTTTGCTGGCACATCTGCTCGTTCACAAAATTCGCGATAAAGGTTTGGCACAGGATTATCCGAATCCCAGAGATGAGCATAATTGGCAGCAATAAATCCCTCTCCGGATTTGCCAGCTGCAATGGCCACACGATGATCCATGGTTGGGCTCATACCCAAAAATTGAGGGGCATAGCCCATTGCAGCCGCTGTCTTCATAATAATGATCGGCTCTTTCACAATACCGGCAATAATCACATGGGTACAGCTGCCTTTCATTAAATTCATTATTTGTCCCGCAAAATCAGTTGTCCCACGTTGAAAACCCTCTCGCTGGACGACAATGCCCATTTTTGCTTCTGCCTCACTAATCCCCTTAAGGACATTATCACCATAATCATCATCCTGATAGATAACACCAATCTTTGCATTTGGATCCATTTCCATGGCATGAGTCGCTAATATCAGTGACTGCTTGTCATAACCCGTATCTGTGTGAAAGATGTACCGGGCGGCAGGCCGACTCATGTCAGACATGGTCCCTGATTGGGTGGCCGGTGCAATCAATGGTATTTCTGATTCGCCTAGGAGGGGTCGAACGGCTTCTACCGCTGAAGTTCCGATTACATTATAGAGGCAAAATACCTGGTCTTTTTCAATCAATTTTTTTACTGCCGCTACTGTCTTCTGGGGATTATACTGAGCATCAGAAACTAACATTTTTATTTTTCTACCATGGACACCACCCTGCTCATTCACATTATCAAAATAAAGATTAGAGCCTGCCGGCAGGAGTTTGCCCAATTCTTTCATGGGCCCACTTAGATCCTGGACATTCCCAACCAAAATTTGTGACGCCGTTACGCCTGGTGTTTTGGCAGGGCCGTTACACCCGGTAGTGATTAAAATGATTGATGTCAATATCCATAACTTTTGCTTCATTGTTAAGAGTCTCCTTTAAGTAAATCGTTTCTTTGGATTGAAGGGAAACAACTTCCAGTAAATACGAATCTTGAGCCACATACCATAGAGTCCTGTGGGCTGAAAAATTATAAATAGGAACATTACTAGACCAAAAATAAAAGATTCTAATTCCCCTGACTTGATACTAAACATGGTATGGAGAAGTGTTTCTAATTCAGGTACTAATAAATTATCCAATAATACGATAAATATAGTCCCAAGAACAGCCCCATAGACTGTGCCCGCCCCACCCACCAAGACCATAATGATGAAATAAATAGACAACATACTGTCAAAATGATCTGTGGAAATAAAGTGATTGGTGTGTGCCATAAGTACACCGGATAACCCGGCCAATGAACCGGAAATAAAAAATGACATCATTTTATATTTGGCCAAATTGATGCCAGATGCCTCCGCTGCCTGTTCTGAATCGCGGATGGCCATAAAAGCCCTGCCAATCTTGGATTTCACAATGCGGCGTGCACCAACAATCACCAGAACTGCCAATGACCAAATCAAAAAATAATTGGACCAATCGCCTTTAATGGTAAAACTAAAGATTTCAGGTGGTGAAACTACCAATCCTGCCGACCCCTGGGTCCATTCCCGTAAGGCGATGATTAAACGACGGATGATAAAACCGAATCCCATGGTGGTGAGCCCCAAATACATACCTGAAACTCGCAATGCAGGGAACCCAATAATGAAGCCAAAACAACCTGCAATGAGGGGCGAGAGAATTAATGAAAAAATGAAGGGCAGCCCGGCCTGATCTACTAAAATAGCAGAGGTGTAGGCGCCAATGGCCATAAATGCTGCATGACCCAGTGAAATTAATCCCGCGTATCCTGAAAGTAGGTCTAATCCCACTGTCAGGATAATATATATCCCGACTGTATTTAAAATATATAGGTAATACTTATAGCTAAATGTCATCCCTTTCAATGCAAACGGAATCAGTAGGACTAATCCGATGAGGAATGGAATCCATTTCAGGTTCTCATCATCATAACGGGCTTTGATCATACCTTTTTAATCTCCTCTGTACCCAGAATGCCGGTAGGACGAATCATGAGAACTGCAATGAGTACAATCCACACAATGATATCATTAATTTCTTTCACCCAATGAAAATGGAAGGACAATGTCCCCATACTCACGGTTTCGATCACCCCAAGGATGATACCACCGATAATGGCGCCAGGGATAGACCCAAATCCGCCCAACACTGCTGCGGGGAAGGCTTTTAAACCGAGAAATCCCATGTTCGTATCGATAAGAGATGCTCTCGGTGATAAAAGTACACCACTGATAGCGGCAACAATGGCGGCAAAAATCCAAACCAAAGCATATATCCATTTCACAGGTACGCCCATGAGTTGAGCTGCGATAGGATCTTCTGATGTGGCCTGCATTGCAATTCCCCACCGGGTTTTGTTGAAAAAATAATAGAATGCAGAGACTAGGACAATGGCCCCAATAATTATGGTCAAATCCAATATAGAAATAATTACGCCACCCAGGTTAAAACTGGTACCACCAAATGGTGATTGGGGCACCAGACTTTCAGTGCCTGCGATCATAGATACCAAAGCCCTGAGCATAATGGCCATACTTAGCGTGGCCATGATAATAGAAAAGACTGGCTCATTTCGCAAAGGACGATTAATCACCAAATCCAGAAACCAGCCAAATACAATTGCGAATAGAATCGACCCCACCAAACCCATCAAAAACATCCAACCTGTGGGCACATTCAGGTCACCCATAAATCCCTGGATGACAAAAAAATTCACATAAGCACCCACCATCATCAGTTCCCCCTGTGCAAAATTCACCACTTCAGTGGCTTTGAAGATCAGGATAAA
>CAYVNB010000006.1:0-29091 GCA_964452665.1 uncultured bacterium | reverse complement strand
CATGGATTTAGACCCATTGGCATCAACGCGCGCTGTTTTCGACATACGAATTGGTGCCGGCACTTTTTATGATCGAATCGAAACCATGCTCCCAGATGCGACCATTTCTCTGTTTGTCCGAAATGAACTGGTGGCAGTGACAGCAGAACGCCATCCCAATTGTGCAGTGAATCCGGAATCAGTAACTGATGGGTTATGGTTATTGGGAAATGTCATCTGGAATCAAGATATATCGGATTTGACTCAAAATGAAAATTTAGTCTTTTACTCGAATGAAAAGGCTCTTGGTGCATACCTCTCATCTGAAAAAGGGAATGCATGGTTGAAAAATGGCGGTCCTGTTTATAGCGACCCAACCGAAAAAAATAGAATAGAAACCCAGGCCATCCATTTTCAATATCTTTGGCATATTTTGGATCAAATGCCTCAATCTATTTTATCGGATTCAAAAAGTGGTCGCAAGCCGGTTACAGCAGCAGCATATCCCGGGGCAGTGTTCATAAAAAAAGATCAAGTGTTTATCAAAAATGCTGCCATCCAGCCCACGGCCTTAATTAATGCTGAAAAAGGGCCTGTCATTATTGATGATGGTGCAACCATTCATGGCCAGTCCTATTTAGAAGGGCCATTATATATTGGAAAACAGACCATGGTGAAACCCTTGACCCAAATCAAAAATTCGGTGATTGGACCTCAATGCAAAATTGGGGGAGAAGTGGATACAGTCATGATCCAAGGCTATACAAATAAAGTGCACGATGGTCATCTCGGTGATGCAGTTTTGGGGGAATGGGTGAACTTGGGCGCAGGTACAATCAATAGCAATTTAAAAAACAATTATGCAGAGGTTACGGTCCAAGTGGATGGTAAAAATGTCAGTACAGGATCGATCCATGTAGGGTGTTTTTTGGGAGATCATGTGAAAACCGCTATTGGTACGGTTTTGAATACAGGAACTCTTATTGGCACTGGTGCTATGGTCGCCACAGATGGATTTCCACCAAAGACCATTCGACCCTTTACCTGGTATGTGAATGGGCGTCATCGAAAAGTATTGCTTGACAAGTTCCTTGAAACAGCATATCATGTAAAAAAGAGACGGGAAAAATCTCTGTCTGATGCAGAAAAATCATTATTTAAATATTTGAAAAATGACCGATGAAAAAACGTTGCCGAGTGGAAACACTCCAACTATATTCGTGTCCCATTTTATAGGAAAAAATTCATGTTAGAAGGTATAATCTGCCCTGTATGCGAAGCGACACTTGAAGAAGTTGACATTAAAGAATCGCTGACATGCAAAAATTGTAAAACGGATTTAAAAGATCGGAAGTTTTTAGACTTTCTTGAATTTCTCATGGCCAATGGTTTGGTGGAGGATTTGGATTTCTTTGATCAAAAAGTTTATAGTGAAGATGTGGAGAGGTTAGAGCCAGATGATGAAGAAGATGTAGATCCTGCCGAGTTTGAAAAGAAGAAAGATATCTTTAGCTTATATGAAACTGAGATTGAAATGTATAAGCAAAAAGCACAAGATGAAGAAATCAAAGGGTATGAAGACTTTGAAGGTATTGAAGAGGAGTGGGAAGATTTCAATCAGCGCGATTTTAAAAATCCAAATAGAACAAAGAAATAAATATGGAAGATAATAAAAACATCCAGCAGATTAATATTGAACTTACCCAGGAGGTGAGTGAAGGTGAATATGCGAATTTTGTGGTGGTGACCCATTCACCTGCAGAATTTGTCATGGATTTTACAAAAATATTACCCGGTGTGACTAAAGCACGTGTCCATTCACGGGTGATTATGGTTCCCCAACACGCGAAAGCATTTTTAGCAGCACTGGGAGATAATATTAAACGATTCGAGCAGCAGTATGGCGAAATTGATGCGCCCAGCCAAGATGGCTTTGGAGATTATCCTGTTTCTCCACCGGAAGGATCATTACCTAACTAATACCGGACCCAAATCTTTCCTTTTTTTAATTCTCTCATTTTAATTATAATCCATAGGCTGAGTACAGACCAAGCAAGTCCATATCCCAAAAGTCCACCAAAAATAATATCGCCGGGATAGTGGACACCCACATACACCCGACTAAATGCCACAGTTGCGGCAATGGTGAAATAAACAATTTTATATTTGGGGTAAAAGTACCCAAATACGACAGCGGCGGCATAAATGTTGGCTGCATGTGAGGATACAAAACCATATTTACCCCCTTTACCCATAAGAATTCGGATGCCATCCAGCATTTCATGGCTGGGCCTGAGGCGGCCAAAAAATGGTTTCAAAATGGATGCAGAAGTATAATCAGCCAATCCACAGGCGATGATGAGGATGACCGCTGTGATTTGCCCTCGACGACCACCCTTTATCGCCATAAAGATGACAATCCCTAAAATGGGGATCGCCCAAATATTTTGATTGGTGATAATGGGCATAATCCAATCAAAGAGAGGATTTGCAGTGGTGCTATTGAAAAACCGGAAAATGGCTATATCCAATTGAATTAATGAATCAAGCATGCCAGAAATTAGGAAATATTTTCTATTAAAAAAGACTTGACCGAGGAGAATTGCAGGGATAAATTTTTGTCCATATTTTGGCAGGACCGTTACAAAAGAAGACTGGTCGTTCCCCCGCTTCCAGTATTCCAACGGTCCTGCTCTTGATTTAGGTAAAAAAAAGCCCCCGACTGTAGCGGGGGCTTTTGGTTTTATGGATGTAATAAAATGTGTCTGAATTAAAACTTGGCATTCAGCTTTAGTGTGATATGCCGCCCAAGTTTGGGCCCACCAATAATCTCCCGGTGTACATCTCCATTGATATTATTAATATTGAGGATGAGATCATATTTCTCCGCAAATCGATAACCCAACATCGTATCAAAGACCAGGTATTCATCGATAATACCATAATGGACGCCGGCGGCCCATTCAAATTCAGGTATATAGCGGAAGCCAATGTTTCCATGCCACCCTTGCTCAGCCGTATAGGCCGCTTTGGCATTCAGTTTGAATTTAGGTGCATTGATGGGATCATAGGATCGAGTTAGAAAATTCCAAAATCGTGTTTTGCCTAAAAATGAAAAATTGACATCCGCTGAAATATTGGGTGTAATGAAGGTATAGATGCTGGCATCCATTCCCCAAAGGGAAACGGCGCCATAATTGATATTAGTCAACATGAGATTTACAGGATTATCAAAATTAGTTTTATCGTCAGTCCACCATGCGCCCAAGGTGTCACCATTCACAATGTGAAGGGTGGTTCCATTGCGCTCTTCTCTTGGACGTTGCCACCAACCGGCAGGTATGGTGGATGACCAATCAGAAGTGCCATAATTAAGATAGTAATACCCTGGAATACCATCGCCCCCATCCCGAATGCCGCTGTGTTGAGAGGTGGGAATAAAGCCAAGAATATCTGGATCGGGATTTTCTACTGAGTAAAAACCAGCAGATGTATCCAAGACAACGGGTGTGACCCAGGTAAGGTCGCTGACAAAATCACTATACGTACTGTAGTAGAGATCAAATGTAGCACGGGTTTTTTTACCAATAAATCCTGAATACCCAAATTCATAGGTCCAAATTTCTTCAGATCGTACCGGCTCAATTTTTGTATAATCTTCTGCATTAACAAATTGGCCTTCTCGACCCAAGACCGCAGGGATATACAGTGCAGAACCTTCCGGTAGATCAGCCCAGCGAAGTTCACTTTGAGATCCTGCCCGAACATCATACATCATTAATTCTCCATTTGCATTCCGGGTATAGGTATATCCATTTGCATTTCCTCGCGCGACAACAGGAAATATCGAATATTGGGCGGCCAAGACTTCGAGATATAATCCTTGGGAGGATGGTGTATTAAATGCGCGAGCAGCAGTTAATCGATATGTTTGATTTTCGTTGGGTTTGTAAAGTAGACCTATTTTCGGTGAGATTTGCGGGTAATATTCGATAGATTTTCCACTAAAAGGATCATCCAGAAATTTGAATCCCCCTTCTTTCTGCTGGCCGCTATGGAGGTCCAATCGGCCGGAAAGAATCAGTTGAAAATTTTCATTGAGTTTTGATTGAGTCTGGCCGTACAGTCCAAATTCATTGGTGACAAGGAGTTCATCCCATTCATCGATCTCACCATCTTTATCATTGTCAATTCCATCCTCGTCATAACTAATTGGGTTTCTGCCTCCGGTTCCGTCAGGGAGGATGGTCCCGAATGTTTTTGGCATTGTACGTTGATAATCTCCGCCCCAGATTAGTTTTGTTTCCAAAAAATTAAAATCTCTATTATGCTGGAACTGGAAATGGAAAAATTTGGAATGGTCTGTCACCACTCCCCCAGTGCGCATGTTCCGTGTATCCCCAGATAATGATGTATTTAAATAGGCCTGTGCAAACCAGTTATTATAGACCCAGCGAGCTTGGAAAAATTGGTAAACCCAGTCATCGGCTAAGTATCTGCCAATCCCCGTAATATTAATATTGGTGGCCTGTGCAAAGCCGTAATTGAGGCTGATAAAATGATCAGGAGAAAAATCATAATCTGTACGGATATCAAAGCGTGTATTATTGATATTGAAATGTGGAATATCATCTATCCCATCTTTATCTCTATCATAGATTTTATTGTCGGATCCTAGATAGGTGGTATCTACGGTTCCATTTCCATCACGATCCACCTTGATGTCCCATCCATCCCACCAGGCTAAGCCATCTTCGAAAAGGTCATCTAATTCATCTCCATCTCCAAAATCACGATCCTGCCATTGTTTATAATGGGCTTTTTTCTCTTCGTCCTCAATATATTCCCAGTCATTAGCATTAAATTGGACTAAGGACATTTTATAACCGAGGTTCCCGATAGATCCAGAATGTCGGACCTGGGCTTTTGAAAAATTGCGCGTACCTCCAGTTATTCCTACAACTGTACCTTTAGATTCCTGGGGCCGTTTTGAAATAATGTTCACTACACCCGCATGGGCATTGGGGCCGTAAAGCGCCGAAGAGGGACCTAGTACAACTTCAATCTGCTTTACGTCGTCTGAGGTAAGGGGAATTACATTATAGGCGATCAATCGAAGGGATGGGACATTCGCCATTCGGCCATCGGTTAGGGTCAGCAACCGGCTGCTAAAACTGGAGTTGAACCCTCGTGCACTGAGGTTATAACTGTCCAAACCAGAGGCGGTGAAATCAACACCCTTAATGTTTTTGAAATAATCCCCAAGGTTTGGGTTACTGGCATTGCGGATTTTTAATTCAGAAATTAATGAAATGGCGGCCGGCGCATCAGTGATTTTTTCTCTTCTACCTCGGCTGGCCGTAACAATGTATTCTTGAAGTTGAATGGCTGATATATTCAACTGAATATTAAAAATAACAGAATTCTCATTTACGGCTATGGTGGCTTCATGATCTTCATAACCTATATATGAGACGTTTAGGGTATAGTTGCCTATGGGAACATTCTGAATAGTGTATTCTCCATCCGAATTAGTTGCTGCCCCCGTATTAAAATCATCCCATTGGATAACTACATTGGCACCAATCAAGGGTTCTCCATTTTGTCCATCCGTTATTTTACCAGATATATCAAAACTTTGACCAAATAAAGTTGAAAGAGAGAATAAAAAAATTAGGGTTCTATTTTTAATCTTTAATTGCATGTTTTTTTCAAAAAAAAAATGGGGGCGATCCGAAGACCACCCCCACCTGTTATGAACGATACACTTGCGAGGTATCGGAGATTATTATTGTGCGACTTCAGTCCAGTTTGAAACAAAATTAATTGTTTCATTCACCGGAATACATGTCCCGTCATTAATGACAAATTGCAGTTTCCCGCCGGCACCAGTTGCCAGACCAGCTAAAGCAAAATCACTTCCACTGTCATTTACGGGTACAGGTGCAGCTGGGTTAGTGCTATTAACTAAAACAGCGTAAGGCATACCAAAAGATGTTACGCCTCCACCGCTGGCCAGGTTGTCTGCATGCATATAGCCAATCATATCCGCTGCATCGATCTTGCCGTCACCAGTTAAATCGATAAGGGGATTTTTTACATCAGCCGCTTTAACTGTAGCTTCCGCAGCTATATTGAATGAATACCATGTTAGGTAGCCACCCCATGGAGCAAGGGCTTCCTGCATAATATAAGCTTCTGCCACAGGATCCCCTGGAGCATTTGAGTCCCAACCGCCAGCTGCATTTACAGGCACACCTGAAATACCAGTTATGACGCGTTTGCCCGCTTCATCCCATGCGCCGCTTGTAACTTCTGTATATTTGCTATCGTGACTATCACGGTCTAAAAATTCAAGATTAAAGGTGGCAGGTTCTACTTCACGATTAACCATGAAATCGCCATCGCTGAATGGCGGTAGAACTTGTACATAATCTCCTGATGCAGCAGGAGCTAAAGTAAATTTCTTTGTTTCATAATTGACGGACCAATCTCCAGTATCATTGATCTGGGGAGGAGGGACCATGAGGTAAGTCGTACAGGTTTCTGGATTTAATCTAAGGGAAGGATAGGTTCCTTTTACGTTATAGGTACCAGGGCTATCTTTAGATTTTGAATCCAATAGTTCAACTGTCATAGAAATTCCTAAAGCGGCCAATCCAGATGCATCAAATTGAGCTGGTCGTGGAAATCCTGGCGCAGCATCTCCAGCTTTCCAACTGGCAAGCGTGAAATTGGTTGCAAATGCAACAGCGGCCGGGTCAGCACCGGTTGCTGCGGCAAAGCCGGCTGCATCTTTCCAATTTGCCACAAGTTTATATACATCTGCAGAATTGGCTATACCTGCTCCTGTGACGACTGTTCTTGTGTAGAGGCCATCTAACGCCACCAATTGCCATTTCCCAACCGCATCTCCGAGATTCGGACTGCTATCTTCGTCTTCACAGGCAGAGAATACGATGATGCCTGCCAATAGAAGAGATAAAGATTTAAAGTATTTTGATTTCATGATATCTCCTTCATGTGTTCGTTCACTTAAAGTATGTTTTATTCATAACTTGTTTCAAGTCTTTTGCCTCGCAAGGGCGCTTAAAACCCACATCTTAAGGTAAGAATTATGCTTCCATGTTACAAATGTATTTTTTCATTTTTATTTTCGTCTCTCTATCCATCGTTTCAATGCCCATAGAAGTACAAGGGTACCGAAAATGAACAGGAAGTTAGGTGTAATAATATTCAATAAAAAATCCATTAATACATATTAGGAATATCTCTAAATAATGTCAAAGATATTAATATCGACCGACCGGTCGGTTTATATATTGGTTTTTTCTCGCCATCCTCCATAACTTTGTCTAAAATTAAACCATATTTTCATCCTATAAATCTTAATCACAGGATAAACTGTTTCATGAAAATCGCAGTTCTTGTCAAGCAGGTTGCCAGTTCTGAATCACCATTGCCTATTCAATCAGATCAGGATTGGGTGGACGAAGGCGGCATCGCCTATTTAATGAACGAAAGCGACAACTACGCACTGGAAGAGGCCCTCCAAATCAAAGAGAAAAATGGTGAGGGAGAAGTGGTGATCGTGAGCCTCGGACCCGATCGTATTCAAAAAGTAATACGAGAAGGTCTGGCCAAAGGGGCTGATCGGGCCATTCATATTAAATTAGATACAGCAGGGGTGGTAGATCCATTGGTGACCGCCGCTCAATTTGTCAATGCATTAAAGGATGAAAATTTTAATCTGATTTTCTCCGGACTTCAATCTGATGATTTGGGCATGGGGCAAACCGGTGTTATTATAGGTGAAATGATGGGGATGGCCACCGCATCTCTGGCTATGGCGACTGAAGTAGGCGTTGGAAAAATCAAAGTAAAACGAGAATTAGAAGCCGGATGGTTTCAGTGGATATCCCTATCCTTACCTGCAAGCGTTACCATTCAATCAGGTTTGAATACACCCCGATATCCGTCATTGAAAGGGATCATGGGTGCCAAGAAAAAAGAGATCAGGGTAGTGGAACAACCCGTCAGTGAAGGAAAACAATTATTAGAAAAAGTATATGTTCCCCAAAGCGAAAAAAAGACCCTTATGATCGAAGGATCTGTGGATCAGCAAGTTGAGAAATTGATGGATATTTTTCAAAATGAAATTAAAGTACTATAGGGGATGACATGGATATTTTAATCATACTTGAAGATAATAATGGCAAAATTCATCGCATGGGACTGGAATCTATCGTGGCGGCTCAGAAACTTGCGGGAGATTTAGCATTATCTACAGGTGCCCTTGTGATGGGTGCCCATGCAGACGCCCTTGCTGAGGAAGCTTCCGGTTATAATTTAGGAGAGGTCATCAAAGTAAAGGATCCGCTTCTGGCATCCTACTCTGCCGATGGATATTCAGAAGCAGTGAAACAGGTGATTGATCAAGAGAATCCAACCTATGTATTGTTCGGACATACCTATCAAGTCCGGGATTATGCTCCACGGGTCAGCGCCAAACTCATGAAACCATTTTTGGTGGATAATGTGGCTGTGCGAACGGATGGGGAAAAGGTGGTTTTCACAAAACAAATGTTCAATGCAAAATTATTTTCAGATGTTTCACCTATCGGGGATGGGCCTTACCTGGTGAGTTTTCAGTCCGCAACTTTTTCTTCAGATCATGCTGAATCGGGATCTGCATCCATGAGAGATCTGTCCGTGAGTTTAGATGCATCCATGATCAAATCTGAATCAGAGATGCCATTTCAAGAAGAGGCAGGTGGTGTGGATCTTACATCAGCAGATCTGATTGTATCCGTTGGACGAGGCATCGGAAAAGAAGAAAATATTCCCTTGACTCAAGAATTGGCGAAAGCCCTGAGGGCTGAATTGGCTTCATCTCGACCGGTGGTGGATTCCGGGTGGCTTCCATCTGCTCACCAAGTGGGGAGTTCGGGTCAATCAGTTTCACCTAAGATGTATCTGGCATTAGGGATTTCTGGAGCCATTCAGCATGTGGTAGGCATGAAAGGCTCCAAGAATATTGTGGCCATTAATAAGGATCCGGAAGCACCGATTTTTGAAATTGCCGACTATGGTGTGGTTGGTGACGTCATAGAAATTGTCCCCAAACTCATCGAAGCACTGAAAAGCTAACCCTTATCTTCCATGGAAAATAACTTTCTCTCCCTTTTTGAAAAAATTATCCTGACAGGATTAACGGTCTCGGCCATGGTCTCATTCGGCTATGAAATTTACCGGCGGCTTGCCATTGTAAATAGAGGTGTCGATTCATTACCTTTTGACCGCGTGACAGAGAGATTATGGCGTGTATTTCGGGAAGTATTTCTCCATGAAAAAGTAATTCGGGAGCGGCCATTCCCGGGAATTATGCATGCACTGGTTTTTTGGGGTTTCCTTGTTTTTGGTGTGGTGACTGTTGACCATTTTGCCATGGGATTCTACCAACCCATTCTATCAGAGTCAGCCCATCACGCCTATGCCACGATTGTGATCCCATTTTCGATCCTTGTGATCTTTGGAATTGTTTCACTTGCTTACAGGCGGTTTATTTCCCGACCAAAAGCATTGGGTGAAATATCCGCAACGTCCGGGCTGGTTGCTATTTTTATTGTAATCCTGATGGTAACATATTTGATCGGTGAAACGGATATTTCTCCTAGGGGCTGGAAGATCAATTGGTGGATCCATAGTCTTGTGATACTGGCTTTTACGGTCTTAATCCCCAGGAGTAAGCACCTCCATCTTGTCCTGGCGCCAATCAATATTTTCTTTCGCCCCTTTAGCCAGCCGGATCATAGGCCGGTTCATATTGACCTGGAAGGGGATGAAGATGAATTAGATGCCATGTTGACCGATATGGCAAAATTGACAAAGAACCAGGTCTTAGATGTATTTTCCTGTGTGGAATGCGGTCGCTGCACAGATGTATGTCCTGCCAACCGCGGTGGAGGGATTCTGGATCCAAAACACCATTTTATTATGGATCTAAGGGCGCCTCTTCTGGAAACAAAGGATGTATCACTTTTAAACCAGATCAATGTGGAAGCAGGTTGGGAGTGTACAACCTGCCAGGCCTGCTCAGAAGTATGCCCTGTTGGAAACCAAGTAGAGAAATCAGATGAAATTAGAAGATCAGAAGTCTTGGTTGAAGGACGCGTGCCACAGGAATACCAGAAATTATTTTCCAACTTACAGGAAACAGGCAATACGGAAGGTGCTTTATCAAGTCCATTTGCAGATTCATTTCCACCCTATACACCCGATAAGGAATATGTACTGTGGCTTGGCTGTTTTGCACGCCACGGTTTGGATCCCAATTTTAATCAATCGGTTATAAACTTAACAAAAATCCTGGATGTGGCAGGGATTACCTACGGTGTATTGGCAGAAGAGCATTGCTCGGGTGATCCCGCCAATCGTCTTGGAGATAAATTGACCTATACCATGTTACGAGACCATAATCTGGAACAGCTTAAAGAAACAAAAAAAGTGGTCACCCTGTGCCCTCATTGTGCAGTAAACCTGGGTAAAGAATATGACAAATACAGTCCCATCAACTATACGGTGGAACACCATACACAAGTTATCGGGAAATTAATTGAAGAAAAAAAGATCAAGGTCCAAATGGGAGAAGATGGGCAGGTAACCTATCATGACCCGTGTAATTTATCCCGAATGTTGGACATCGTAGATGAACCGCGCACAGCCATTAAGGCAGTAGCATCTGATTTTCAAGAAATGGACGAAAATGGGAGAAATACATTGTGTTGTGGAGCAGGAGGCGCATTATGGTGGAAAAAAGAAACACAGGGACGAACACACCTTGTAAGAGCTGAACAGGTCATGTCATCCGGTGCAGAAACAGTGGTTACAGGTTGTAATTTTTGCTATGGGATGATGAAACAAGGTTTAGGACCCATGACTCCCGAGGGAAGAGATGAGGTCCAGGTGAAGGATGTGGCAGACTTGGTAGCGGATAACCTGGTTTAGGGTTATTTGACGAACAGGTTCCAATACACATTTGAAAAAAATGGGTTCGTATACTCCCCTGAATCCATTGCCGGGTTAACCGAATACGAAAAATATCAACTTTCTTTTCATCCGGAACGTCCTAAGTATTTAGACTATCTATCTCTCTTTCAGGATGCAGAGGAATGTCTTCAATCCAGAGAATTTGGCGCCTGTTTGATCCAAGTCCACAGGGCTGAATTAAATGGAATCTCTGTCCTACTCATTGGCCAGCAAAGCGGGCCTACATCCGATTATAAAAAATTTCAGAATATTGCCGCAGACCCCACTGAATTAGATAAGTGGAATCATGGGATGCCCACACCTGCCAGTTACCAGAAGGCTATTGAGGGAGTATCGATTGCCAATGATGAAAAACGGATCATTATTGTTTTCGTGGATACGCCAGGTGCAGATCCAACTGAAGCTTCTGAAGCAGGAGGGATCGCCTGGAAGATCGGTGGTACCATTCAAGCATTAGTAGAAACGCCAATGCCTACCATTTCCATTATTATTAATCGTGGATGCAGCGGTGGCGCCATTGCTCTTACCGGGACCGATGTGACCCTGGCCTTAGAAAATTCCACTTATTTGGTGATTTCACCAGAAGCTTGTTCATCGATCCTATACCATGACCGGCACCATGCCAATGAAGCAGCGGAGATCAGTCAGATCACTTCAAAGGAAGGGCTTGGCCATGGGATAGTGGATGAATTGATTCCAGAGCCTCAAGGCCCGGCCCATCGATTCAAGGCAGAGGCAATTGCATCGGCTGGTGAAGCATTGACAGATCATATTCAATCCATGAAGGATCTGACACCATCAATGGTGTTTGAAAATCGGATCAAACGTTGGGAAAAAATAGGCCAGTGGGATCAATGTAAGGAAATGATTCGAACACCTATAACTCGGATCCCTAAATCATCTTCAAATGGGTATATCCCTCGTCATAAAAGGTGTAAAGATCCATATGGGAAAGGGGTTTTTGATCCGGTATCTTTTCAGCAATTATTCCATAACGATTTTATATGTGACCTCTGCGGTTACCGTTATACCCGCCTTTCGGCCTGGGATTATATTGATCTGATTGTGGATAAAGATTCATTTGTTGAACATGCCAAGACCGCCTCTATTTTAGATAAGGATATTTTGAATTTTCCGGAATACAATGAAAAACTAATGCTTGAGCGAGAAAAGACAGGATTGCCTACAGCTATGATTACTGGAGATGGAAAAGTAAAGGACAAAAGGGCGGTATTATGTGTCAATGATTTTGGATTCCTGGGAGGATCCTTTTGTATGAGTACAGGCGAAAAAATATGGAGAGCAGCAGAAATCGCTATTGAAAAACAAGTCCCCATGATCCTCCAGGCGGCTGGTGGTGGTGCGCGCATGCATACAGGTTGTTCATCTATGGTCAGTATCCCTAAAGCACAATTAGCCATTACCAGAGTGGAAAGGGCGGGATTAAAGGTGATTACAATAATCACTGACCCCACTCTGGGAGGTGTTGCTATTGGCTATGGATCGCGGGGGATTCGATTGTTTGAATCAGGTGCGGGGAATATTGGTTTTTCTGGAAAACGGGTTGTAGAACAATATGTGGGCCATCCTGTTTCAAAAGAATTCCAGAAAACATCTTGGCTGATGAAAAATGGCCATGCAGAACATATATGCCACATCAAGGATTTGCGGAATACAATCGTAGAAATCATTTCAGAAAATCCATGAATATGAATTGAATGGGGAAGTAATAAAGAGTTAAATTACTGGGCTATAAAGCATCCCAAAAAAACGGTTAATGAAAACACTCTTCTTATTTCTTTTTACCTGTACCATGGTTCAGGCGGGGGACCTTCGATCCATGAAAAGGGGAGTCGTAGAGGACCTTAGCACATTGAAATATAAAGTGGCTATGGCCACAAGGACGAAAAACTCACCAGTAATCGATGGTATTATTAATGATAAAGTGTGGGAACAAGCAGTATTGATTGAAGAGTTTTTTCAACACGAACCATATAATTTAGAATTACCTAGTGTCGAAACAGAAGTACGGATACTTTATGATGACAATTATTTATACGTTTCTTTTTTGAATTTTGATCCTAATCCAGAAAAGATAATGGCAACCAGAGGGCGTAGAGATGACTGGGAATTATTTTTTGAAGGAAATTCTGATTGGGTAGGTTTTGGTTTTGATGCAAATAATGATGATAAGACGGGTAATTATTTTGCTGTTAATGCTGCTGGGGTACAATTAGATATAGCAGTATCGGGTCAAAGCCATAGAGGTTGGGATAGAACTTGGAATGCAGTTTGGGATAGTGGGGTATCTATAAATGAGGATGGTTGGTCTGCAGAAATTCGCATACCTTTTAATGTTTTTCAGTATAGTAGCGAAGAAATACAAACTTGGGGCGCAACATTTCAAAGAGGGTTTTTTGCTAAGCAAGAGGAAATTCATTGGCCAGGGAGGTTAAAGGGGGTTAGAGGTATCATTCCCCACTTTGGTATTTTGCGAGGTATTAATAAAATTCCACAATCAAGAAATATTGAATTAACACCCTATGTGCTTGGTGGACAAACTAAAGATAATGAGAAACAGAATACCCAGAACCTTGGGCTGGATATGCGTTATAATCTAAATACAAATACTACAATTAATATGACTTTTAACCCCGATTTTGGGCAGGTTCAGGCAGATCCCTCAGTCCTCAATCTTTCAGCCTTTGAAACACGGCTTGAGGAAAGGAGGCCTTTCTTCGTTCAGGGTGGTAACTTCTTTAGAAACAGACTTAGAACATTTAACTCCAGAAGAATTGGCAGCAGGCCTGGATTCTTTGATCCCGATTCTGGCAGTATAAAGAATAGGCCAGAAAACACAGCAATACTCGCAGCAGCAAAACTACTTGGCGAAACAGATAGTGGAATTAAGTATGGCATTATTAATGCATTTACAAATCAGGAATATGCTACAAATTCATATGAGGTCAATGGTATCACGAAAAATAGAAAATTTTTGGTTGAGCCTTATACAAATTATTTTATTGGTCGTTTTGAAAAATCGTTAATTAATGATTTATCTACTATTGGAATTATGGCAACTGATTTGAGTCGAAAAGGAGTATCGGAACAAGCAAGATCATTTAATTTTGATTGGTCTCTAAATTTATTGGAAAACAAGTTTTCATTTGAAGGTGAAGCGGCAAACTCAATGAATAATGGATCATCAGGCTATGCATCCAGATTTAGTATGGGATATCGTGATCCTATTTGGTGGGACATAAGGTTTTGGGGTGGTTATAAAGATGAAAAATTTGATGTCAGTAAAATGGGATTCCAGGAAAAAAATAATAATTGGTATGGAGGGATTAGAGGTGCTATCCGACGAGACAACCCTAAAGGTGTTTTTCTTGATCAGCAACTTGAATTAAAATTTAATTATGGTGGTCGTTTTGCGGATGATAGAGGGGATGCGGTAATAACTCGAAATAATGTTGAATTAGAACAAAGAAATAACTTCACTAATTATTGGGGACTGGGGTGGTCTTTTCAATTTAGTGCTGAAGTATTTGAAGATGACGATATTTACAGAGACAGTCGGGCAGTTATTGTAAAGGATAACGAATGGAAGTCATTTGATTTTTGGGTTCGAACTGATCGCCGAAAGAGGATTGTTCTTAGATCATCTTTTAATATTGATAAGGGGAGCCAGCGAGGATGGGGTAGATCTTTAGGTTTTGAATTAACACTAAAGCCAACTAATTATATTAATTTATCTATTGAGTCCTCAGAGGATTATAAGCCGATTTCCATGCAATGGGTAGGGATCATTGAAGATGAAAATAAAACTAATATCATTTATTCTAATTCAATAAAAAAGCAAAGGAATACGGAAGTTAGAATGAATATTTCCCTGTCACCAAAGATGACATTTGAATTGTACTACCAACCTTTCAAAGTACGTATGGACTATTATGATTATGGAAGACTTAAGAAAGAAAAAACATTTGATTTAGAGCCTTATGAATACGGTTATGATAAAGATTTCAAAATTGATAATGAAGTAGGAACTTTTGTATTTAGATGGGAGTATTCACCCGGCAGCCTGATTTATGCTGTATATAATATGAATATCAATAATAGATATTCATATCAAGAAAGACAATGGGAGAGATTTCAGTCTAATTCTTTATTTATAAAAGTTGATAAATTTTTCCGATTATAGAATATTTACTTTGATAGATCAATCAATTTGATTGCAATCTCACGAGCATGTTCAAGGATACGCTCATCTCGATAAAATTCACCAAAATAGATTTTATTAATACCGGCGTTGGCAATCATTTTGAAGCAGTCATAGCATGGGGAGGCAGTGATATAAATTTCACTGTCCTCTAATCTAACACCATGGCGGGCGGATTGAACTATCGCATTTGCTTCAGCGTGGATGGTTCTTATGCAATGGGTGTTTTCCATCTCATGACCGGCATCATCGCAATGGGCCAGCCCTCGGATCGAACCATTATATCCCGTGGCCAAGATCGTTTTACCCCGAACGATCACTGCACCCACGTGTTTCCGGTCGCAGGTGGATCGGGTGGCCACCTCACGGGCGATGTTCATAAAATACTGTTCCCAACTGACACGATTACTCATTATTTAAATCACAGTTTCTACTCTTTTACAAAAATTTTTATAGCAGAACGAAGTTCCCCAAAATAAATCCGCTTCACGAACTGAGCTAATTCAGCCGTTAAAATTAAATAGGCCCACGTGGGGATGGGTACTTCAGAGCAGCCTTTAATCAGAACTCGCTTGTCCTGGTATTGAGACCAATCCATTTTGGCTACTTTTTCCCGAAAAACCTTCTCTCGAAGAACCTCCCCATCCAAAAAATCGTTTAGGTAAATGGTTTCCATCTAATCTTTGATCTGTTCTGTGGTCATATATACCGGTTTGTTATCACCCATAAAATGGTGGTAATCTAGGATGCCGTACCCTTCTTGGTTACGAGTTGGGCAGGAACCACAACTGTTGGATCCATCCTTCCGATGACGTACAATATCTAGTAGCTTTTCATCGGTTTCTGCAGCGCCCGCCACCAATGCTTCATCGGTTTCTACATACCACCGCATGGTGACAAGATATTTATATTTTTTGGTCTCGTTTCCATTTTCACTCATATTCAAACTCCTTTGAGGACTTTAAGTCAGTAGGGTAAAAGTAAGCAGGAATTATTCGAAAATTCTGGCCGTTTTTTCAATACTATGTACCAGCTGATCGATATCATTTTTGTCATTATATAAATAAAAACTGGCTCGTGCTGTGGATGAAATATCCAAATGATGCATGATGGGTTGAGCACAATGATGTCCTGCCCGAATACAAATCCCATCTGTATCTAAAAATTTAGCCAGATCATGGGCATGGATATTTTTTATATTGAATGGAATCACGGCGCCGCGGTGATCGGCATTGCCATAAAGAATAATACCATCAATTTGAGAAAGGGTTTCTAATCCATATTCTAATAAAGTTTGTTCATGATCATGGATGGCATCAATCCCAACGTATTGCAGGTAATCAATGGCGGCACCCAATCCGATAACTTGTGCGATATTGGGTGTCCCCGCTTCAAATTTCCAGGGAACGTCATTCCAAGTGGATTTTTCCATGGTGACCGTGTTAATCATTTCGCCACCACTCATAAATGGATCCATGGCTTCGAGCAAATCAGTTCGACCGATTAAAACACCAACTCCTGTGGGCCCCAACATCTTATGACCGGAAAAAGCATAAAAATCACAATCCAATTCTGCGATATCCACGTTCATATGGGGAACGGCTTGAGCTCCATCCAAGACGGTAATTGCACCCACACTTTTTGCCCCTGCGATAATCTCCTGTACAGGATTTACTGTTCCGAATACATTCGACTGATGGCCTACACTTACCAGATTTGTATTAGGTGAAATGAGGTTATTCAAATTGGATGTATCCAATGTGCCTTTATTGGTGAGGGAAACATAGTTGAGATTTGTACCAGTTTTTTCAGTAATAAACTGCCATGGGACCAGGTTGCTGTGGTGCTCCATTTCGGAAATAAGGATCGAATCATTTTGGGACAATTTTTTTAATCCCCAGGCATATGCGACTAAATTGATTGACTCGGTAGTACTTCGGGTAAATATCACCGAATGGGTCTCCGGCACGTTTAGGAATTGTTTAACCTTTTCACGAACCTGCTCATAATCGTTTGTGGCCCGTTCTCCGATTTTATAAAGTGCACGATGAATATTGGCTGCATAGGAATTATAGTAAGCACTGACCGCATCAATCACCACTTGGGGTTTTTGGGTCGTAGAGGCAGAATCCAGATAAATAAAGGGCTTATCAGATTGAAATATGGGAAAGTCCCTGCGAATTTTTTTTACATCCAACACTAAAGCATGCCCAACTGAAGACGCGCCGATTCATTAATCATGTTCTGATCCCAGGGTGGATCCCAGACCAATTCCACATTAACTTCTGCTGTGCCGGAGATTCCTTCGATTTTTTGTTTTACTTCGTTTGCAATCATATCACCCATTCCACAGCCTGGGGCTGTGAGGGTCATTTTGACATCCACATTCGAACCAGTTTTATCATTATCAGACAGTTTGCAGGAATAGATTAATCCAAGGTCAACCACATTAACTGGAATCTCGGGATCGTAGCAGGTTTTCATGGCCTCCCAAACGGCTTTTTCATTGGCGCGACCATCTGTTTTCGTTTCTTCCAACCAAGGTTGAATCTCAGGGATCTTACCGATGGCATCGGCATCTTTGCCTTCAATTCGCACAAGGTTGCCACGAATCATGACCGTATAGCTCCCACCCAAGGCTTGAGTGATATGGCCTTCCTCACCCTTTTTCAGTGTGATTTTATTTCCAAAAGGGATAAGGGTCACCTCGCAATCTCTTTCGACGATAACCTGTTCATCTATATCTGAGTACATATTTAATCCAGTAATTCTATTTGAATTTTATTGATGGCGCTGCTGAACCCATTGGTTCGTTGGCTGCTGATCGATCGACCAAGGCCTACTGATTCTAAAAATTGTCCCCCATTCACATCTAATATTTCTGCTTTGGTATGGCCGTTAAAGGATCGTTCAATCAAGGATAATAACCCCTTTACAATCATGGCATCGGAGTCTGTGCGAAATGAATATTGACCATTAGAGATTTGCTTCGCGATCCACGCCTGAGAGGTGCAGCCATGAATACGATTTTTTTCCACCCGTTCTTCATCGGAAAGTCCCCCAGTGTCCTTGGCTAAATCTACCAGGTAAACATATTTGTCACGTGGATCGGAAAAGATGGAAAATTCATCCCGAATTTCATCGAGTATCAATTGAATATCAGCCATGGTGCATGGTCCCGTCGAGCCAGGATGTCACCCTTTCACCAACATAGGTCTGAATATCAGCATTTTGAATTGAATCGATAATTTCTTTCGCAAATCCCCCGATAATCAACTCGATAGCCTTTTGTTTATTAATCCCTCGTGAACGGAGATAAAAAAGGGCTTCAGGATCGATCTGTCCTGTCGTGGAACCATGGGCGCATTTCACATCTTCCGCATAGATTTCCAATTGGGGATTGGCATTCATGAGCGCGTGGGGGCTTAAAAGCAAATTTTTATTGGACTGATCTGCATCCGTTTGTTTGGTGTGTTCTCGTACCACCACTTTTCCATTGAATACGCCTGAAGATTTATCGGATAAAATATATTTAAACAATTGGTGGCTCTGGCAGGCGTCATTCTCATGATCCACCACCACATGCTGATCATGGTGTTGGGTATTTTCCGTAAGAGAAAGCCCATTTAATGTGGCTTCAGCGCCGGGACCCTGAAAGGCCAACGCCATATTATGGCGAAAGGTTTGACCGCCGGAAGAAAGAGAAACGGTGGTTAATCGTGCATTCTTGCTCAAATTATAATCGGTGGATGCGGTATAAATGGCATGGTCATCTGTTTCCAAAATGCGTATATGGGATAAGTGAGCATTTTCATCCACTTTAATCCTTGAAACAGAATTAACATAATGGGGTGTGGTTGCATGACCCATATAGTGTTCGATAATAGTGGCATGGGAATTGGCACCAATTTCAAAATGAAAACGAGGATGATCCATGAGTGGTTCAGAAAAATCAGTCATAAGGCAAATCACTTGAATGGCCTTTTCAATGACAGCATTTTTCTCCACTATAATCGATACACCAGAATTCATCATGGATGTATTCAAAGTGAAGAATGGATTGCTGTTTACCTTATAATCATCTGGATTGGCATTGAAATGGTCCAACCCAGTGGTAATGATGACACCCCCAGGTAAGTTAGATAATTGGCTTTGGTAATGTCCATTAATCATAAAAATGAGATGGGTATTTGGAATTCTGCCAGGGATTTTATCTGGTACTCTTGGGAGATCATCCGCCCAGGAAAGACGGAAGTCTGATTTTTTAAGATCAGAAAAGTCAGTGAATTGCCATTCTTCCCACTTTTTATTAGGGATCCCCAATTCTATAAAGTGATTAAAAGCAGTATTTCGAACCGACCTTAAATCTGAATCCTCATTTGGCCAGTAATCCATTAGTGCATCAAATTGTTGCTTAAATGGGATCATGATTCCAGCCAGGAATATCCTTTTTCTTCCAATTCATGGGCCAGGGTCATATTACCTGATTTCACAATTTTTCCATCATTCAAAACGTGAATATGGTCGGGCTTCATGTATTCCAATAGGCGCTGATAGTGGGTAATAACCAGGAAGGATCGTTCACTATTTCTAAAATTATTGACCCCCTCAGCCACAATTTTTAATGCATCAATATCCAAGCCGGAATCGGTCTCATCTAAAATGGAAAGGGCCGGTTCAAGGGTAAGCATTTGAAGAATTTCATTTCGTTTTTTCTCCCCACCAGAAAATCCATCATTCACGGCACGGCTCAGGTATTTTTCATCCATATTGACGAGTTTCAATTTTTCACGAATGAGACGCATGAAGTCCGCCGCATTAATTTCATTTAATCCTTGGTGTTTGAGTTTAGAATTGAGAGCCGCCCGAAGGAAGTAAGTATTATTGACACCTGGGATTACCACTGGATATTGAAATGACATAAAGACACCGGAAAGTGCCCGGTCTTCAGGAGGCATATCTAAGAGATCAGTCCCATTATAGGTGACGGATCCCGATGTGACCTCATAGTTATCTCGGCCCGTGATGACGTTGGCCAGTGTACTTTTCCCAGAACCATTTCGGCCCATGATGGCATGGAGTTCACCGGAATTCACAGTTAGGTATACCCCCTTGAGAATTTCTTTCCCATCCACGCCGGCGTGCAAGTTTTTGATTTCTAACATTTGAAGTGTGTAACTATGAATTGAATGATTAGCCGACGGCGCCTTCGAGACTCACTTCCATGAGCTTTTGGGCTTCTACGGCAAATTCCATCGGAAGCTCATTAAAGACCTCCTTGCAGAATCCGTTCACAATCATGGAGACCGCATCTTCGGTGGAAATTCCCCGTTGATTACAATAGAATAACTGATCCTCACCGATCCTTGAAGTGGATGCTTCATGCTCCATTTGAGCAGACGGATTTCTCACATCAATATAGGGGAAGGTGTGAGCACCACACTCATTCCCGATTAATATGGAATCGCATTGGGAGTAATTTCGAGCATTCTCAGCACCTTTCAGAATCTTTACACCGCCACGATAGGTGTTTTGGCCTTTACCCGCAGATATTCCTTTAGAGATGATTGTGCTTTTTGTATTTTTGCCCAAATGGATCATTTTCGTTCCTGTATCCGCCTGCTGAAAATTATTGGATAGGGCAACGGAGTAGAATTCACCAATGGAATTGTCGCCTTTCAAAATGCAGCTGGGGTATTTCCATGTCAGAGCAGAGCCTGTTTCAACCTGCGTCCATGAAATTTTGGAATTGGCTTCAAGGCAGGTGCCCCGTTTGGTGACAAAATTATAGATACCGCCTTTGCCTGTTTTGGGATTACCGGGATACCAATTTTGAACCGTAGAATATTTGATTTCTGCATCTTGGTGGGCCACAAGTTCCACCACGGCCGCATGGAGTTGATTCTCGTCCCGCATGGGTGCCGTACAGCCTTCCAAATAACTCACGTGACTGCCTTCATCAGCAACAATCAGAGTTCGCTCAAACTGGCCTGTGTTGGCAGCATTGATCCGGAAATAGGTGGATAGTTCCATGGGGCATCGAACCCCTTTTGGTATGTAAACGAAACTGCCGTCGCTAAATACGGCAGAGTTAAGGGCCGCAAAATAGTTGTCTGTGGTGGGGACCACACTACCCAGATATTTTTTAATTATTTCAGGATGATTGTGGACGGCTTCAGAAAAGGAGCAAAATATGACACCATGCTTTTCCAATTCTTTTTTGAAAGTGGTAGTGACGGATACACTGTCAAACACCGCATCCACGGCCACATTGGACAGCATTTTTTGCTCTTCTAAGGGAATGCCCAATTTATTGTAAGTCTCCAGCAATTCAGGATCCACCTCATCCAGGCTTTTTAATTTTTCTTTTTCTTTTGGTGCGGCGTAATAGGATATGGCCTGAAAATCAATATTCGGATAATTCAACTTGGACCAATTCGGCTCATCCATTTTCAACCATTGATGATAGGCTTTCAACCGCCAGTCTAAAAGCCACTCCGGTTCATTCTTTTTGGATGAGATCAACCGGATTACATCTTCATTTAAACCAGGTGGAATGGTCTCCTCCTCTATATCAGTGGTAAAACCATATTCGTATTCCTGGCTAATTACCGAATCGATTATTTGCTGATTTTTATCCATGTTTTCCTACAAAGAAAACGAAGTTCCGCAGCCGCAGGTCCGCTCTGCATTGGGATTCTTGATCTTGAATCCCCCATTGAGGATGTCATTAGAAAAATCGACTTCTATCCCTTTCAAATAGAGATAGCTTTTCAGGTCGCAAAAGATTTTCATCCCTTGGCTTTCAAAGACCTTATCGAATTCTTTCTGCTCTTTTTCGAATGACATATTGTAATTCATGCCGGAACAGCCCCCTTCATTCACTTCCATGCGGAGGCCAAATTCTTTTTTCCCTTCCGCTTCCATAACAGAAGAAAGCCGGTCCGCTGCTGTTTTCGATAAGGAAATTCCAGCGTCAAAAATTGCTTGGGTATCAGGTTGATTTTCCATTATTCCCACTCCATATTAATATTTGGTTCTTGCCGTTCTTGAGGACTTGAAACACCTACGCCCAGTTTTTCGCGGGCTTCATCAGAGATCATTTCTGGATTCCAAGGCGGATCAAATGTCACTTCCACAAACGCCTGGTTCACTTCATCCAATGATTCCAGTTTATTTTTTATATCTTGAGCCATTTGCTGCCCCATGGTGCACCCAGGAGTTGTGAGAGACATAACAATATTTACGTCGGACGTAGTCTCATCATAGGATTCCTGGATCTGGATATTATAGATCAAACCCAGGTTCCATAAATCCACGGGCAGTTCAGGATCGTAGCACTGTTTTAACACTTCAATCACTTGGGATTCTTTCACTTGGGCCATTATTGGGTCACCTCCTGCAGGGTCATTTGGGCAAACATATTTCGCATATTATCATTGATACGCTGGATAGGTGCACGAATATTGCAGGCACTAATCTGGATGCATTCCGAATCAAAATAACAATCCATCATGCCCAATGGACCTTCCAGTTTTTCAAAAAAATCTTTTAAGGAAATTCGATCGAGCTTAGCGAGGATACGATATCCACCGGTGGGGCCTTGAACCGCTTCAAGGATGCTATCTCGCGCCATTTGCTGCAATGTTTTGGCTAGCAATTGTTGGGGGATATCATATTGGTACGCGATCTCCTTTGCGTTTGTCAATTCATCCACATTTTTAGATTGCATGTGGCGCAGGGCGATCAATGCATATTCGACTTTACGTGTAATCTTTAGCAATGGTTTTTCTCCTATCCAGAAATTTACCCCATTTAAAAAATGCACTCCAAGAAATAAATACGACATTTTTAATCGTATATATATTTAGTATATTAGATATTTACGGTAGGGGACCCATCGGTATCTCCTACAAAACGATTATATCAGAATTTTTCTTGGGCGTAAAATAGCCGATGATTTCGGCTGCAAGGCCGGTGGATTCAGCGCAGTTTTCGGCATAGGCTTGTGCTTCATTCTGGGGCAGAGCAATTAGCAATCCGCCAGAAGTCTGTGCATCAGCAACCATATATTTATGGGAGTCTGAAATAGCATCAGAAAATGTCACAAATTTAGATGCATAATCTAAGTTTCGCTTTGTGCCATCAGGAATAATCCCATCATTAGCCAATTCACTAACACCATCTAAAAAGGGGAGGTCGTCAAATTTGATTTGCGCTGAAACGCCGCTATTTTTACACATTTCCGATAGGTGGCCCAATAAACCAAATCCAGTAACATCTGTGGCGGCATGTACATCAAATTTATCCATCAATTTTGAGGCCAATGCATTAAGTGTAGCCATACAATTTACCGCTTTATTGATCATGTCATTTGGAGCCAAGTCCCGTTTGATTGCTGTGGAAATAATGCCAGTCCCAAGTGGTTTATTCAATACAAGCGCATCGCCTGCTTGGGCTCCTGAATTCTTGATTAATTTATTTTCAGCCACTTCGCCGGTAACCACCAATCCATATTTCGGTTCTTTATCATCAATGGAATGGCCGCCTAAAATAGGGATGCCTGCTTCTTTTGCTTTATCCGTACCGCCGCGAAGAATTTCTGTTAAAATTTCTTTCGGTAAATCTTTAATGGGAAATCCCACAATATTTAAAGCAAATCGTGGTGTGGCGCCCATGGCATAAATATCTGACAATGAATTGGCTGCTGCGATCTGACCAAATTGGTAGGGATCATCTACGATAGGTGTGAAAAAATCCACCGTCTGGACTACTAGTTTACCATCATCAAGGCGCACTACAGCGGCGTCGTCAGATCCATTGAATCCAACAACCACATTATCTTGGTGCACAGTTTCAAGATCACCCAGTACCTGGGCCAGGTCTTCAGGACCGATCTTGCAGGCTCAGCCAGAACCGTGCGAATACTGTGTTAATTTGATCTTATCGAATGATGACATCGTCCTAATTTAATTCCATAAAATGAGGATTCTAAATCGGTTCTCTCCAAAAAGAAAAAATCATCACCAATCCGTTGATTTGCGTTCATTGAGGACAGTAAGTTATGGTTTGGCAAGAAGCTGGAAAAATGTATAATCATTATCTACAACTAATACCTCGATTCAATTAAGCGGAATTAAAACCACTTTCCTGGCATAAAAATTCACATCATTTTATTATGGAAAATTCATGAGTAAAACCACACAAAAATTGGATGAAGTTGTCATCCGATTTGCTGGAGATTCCGGCGACGGGATGCAGCTCACCGGTGGCCGGTTTACAGAAACCACTGCAATTGTTGGAAATGACTTAAGTACCTTACCGGACTTCCCGGCAGAAATTCGCGCACCTGCCGGGTCCCTGGCCGGTGTCAGTGCATTTCAAATCAAATTTAGTTCTAAAGATATTCACACCCCTGGAGATAAACCGGATGTATTGGTAGCCATGAATCCGGCCGCACTAAAAGTGCATCAAAAGGAAATTGCACCGGGTGGAACCATCATTTGTAATGCTAATGCATTTACACCGAAAAATCTAAAGTTTGCCGGTTACGAGACCAACCCTATAGAAGATAAGACCCTGGTTGACTACTATACATTGTATTCAATTGAGATGGGCAAAATGGTGGCATTGGCCAATGAAGATTTGGACTTGCCGCCAAAGACCATTGAACGGACAAAAAACTTTTTCGCCTTAGGACTATTGTTTTGGATATATGATCGACCCATGGAACCCACCCAAGATTGGCTGAAGGTCAAATTTGCGAAAAAACCGAAAATTGTGGATGCCAATGTTCGTGCAATGAATGCCGGTTATAATTATGGTGAAACCACAGAAATTTTTACCACGCGTTATACAGTAGATAAAGCGAATCTGCCTTCGGGAACCTATCGAAATGTGGTGGGGAATTATGCCCTATCGATGGGGCTCGCCGCAGCGGCGGAAAGATCATCGTTAGGCTTATTTTACAGTGGATATCCCATCACGCCTGCCAGCGATATTTTGCACACCTTATCCGCATGGAAGCACCTGGGTATTAAAACATTCCAAGCCGAAGATGAAATTGCCGGTGTGACCGCTGCCATTGGGGCATCATTTACAGGAAACCTTGGTGTTACGGCAACATCAGGTCCTGGGATTGCCCTGAAAGGTGAAGCCATGGGATTGGCGGTTATTGCAGAATTACCCTTGGTAGTGATCAATGTACAGCGGGGTGGCCCTAGTACAGGATTGCCAACTAAAACCGAACAATCTGATTTAATGCAGGCCATGTATGGCCGTAATGGAGAAGCGCCCTTACCAGTTTTGGCGTCTTCTACGCCGGGAGATTGTTTTTATGCAGCATACGAAGCATGTCGAATCGCTGTGAAATTCATGACGCCGGTTATGCTTTTAACCGACGGATATTTGGCCAATGGTTCTGAACCATGGCAATTGCCCAAGTTAGAAGAATTGCCAGACTTTGATGTAACGTTCGCCGATGAATCGCATTTAGCCGATGGTCAATTTTTGGCTTATGCGCGAGATAAAAAAACAATGGCTCGTCCTTGGGCAATTCCGGGTACAGCTAATTTAGAGCATCGCATCGGTGGTATTGAGAAAGAAGATCTCACTGGCAATGTAAGTTACGATCCGGATAACCATCATTATATGGTAGAAACCCGTGCGAAAAAAGTGGAATCAGTCGCCAACGAATTTAAGCCAACAGAAGTGTTTGGTGAATCCAGTGGAAATGTATTGATTTTAAGTTGGGGTGGCACAAAAGGTGCCTGTCGTTCAGCCACCGAATCGCTCCAGGCTGATGGCCAAAAGGTTAGTCAAGTACATCTGCGATGGATCAATCCACTACCAAAAGATTTGGGAGAAATTTTGATTAAATTTAAACATGTACTGATACCAGAGATTAACTTTGGTCAATTGATTAAAATCATCCGATCTGAATACCTCGTGGATGCAAAAGGGCTTAATTTAGTCCGAGGAAAACCGATAAGTTCTTCAAACATACAAGAATCTGTAAAAGCATTAATAGGATAGAATTATGGCAGACGCAGTAAAAACCTATACCAAAAAAGATTTCACATCCGATCAAGCAGTACGGTGGTGCCCCGGTTGTGGAGATTATGCCATCCTGGCCCAAACACAAAAAGTGTTTCCGGATCTAGGTGTGGATAAAGAAAACTTTGTATTCATTTCTGGCATCGGATGTTCCAGTCGGTTTCCATATTATATGGATACCTATGGATTTCATACCATTCATGGCCGTGCGCCCGCCATAGCATCTGGTGTGAAAATGGCCAATCCAGACCTATCCGTTTGGGTGGTTACCGGTGATGGGGATGGACTGTCTATTGGTGGTAACCATACCATTCATTTATTGCGGCGGAACATGGATATCAATGTGATGCTCTTCAACAACAGAATTTATGGATTGACCAAAGGGCAATATTCACCCACATCTGAAGTGGGGAAGGTGACCAAATCCACACCTATGGGATCTTTGGATACACCATTTAATCCATTGACACTTGCATTGGGATCTGGTGCCACATTTGTATCCAGGACCATCGATAAAGAAACGAAGCATATGCAGAAAATGATTATGCGCTCTCATGGTCATAAAGGCACTTCCTTCATGGAAATTTATCAAAACTGTAACATTTTTAACGATCGTGCCTTTGGGCCCATGACTGATAAAGAAACCAAGTCGGATACAGTCCTATGGCTGGAGAATGGTGAGCCCATGTTGTTTGGTGCGGAGAAACAAAAAGGTGTTCGTTTGGATGGCAATACGCCCATCGTCGTAGAGATCGGCGATAAATGGGGTGTTGATGATGTATTGGTCCATGACGAATCGGATTATGTCATCGCATCCTTACTTTCAAATATGACTTATCAGGCGGATTTCCCCGATCCCATTGGTGTGCTTTATGCCCTGGAAGAAGAAACCTATGAAGAGCGCATGGTGGCACAACTTGAAATGGCAATTAAAAAGAAACCATCCGGTTCGATTCAGGATATTTTAAATTCAGGAGATACTTGGATTGTTGACTAAGGATTAAACGCCTATGGGATATCGTAAAGAAAAAGATAGTATGGGCGAATTGAATGTGCCGGATGATCGTTACTACGGTGCTCAGACACAACGATCCCTGAATAATTTTAAAATTGGTGGTGAGCGATTCCATAGGGAACTAATTCGTGCCTACGGTATTCTGAAAAAAGCGGCTGCAACTGTGAATGAATCTGCTGGTAAGCTGAATGATAAACTGGCCAATGCGATCCGAAATGCGGCCGATGAAGTGATTGATGGAAAGCTGGATGACCATTTCCCATTGGTGGTATGGCAGACCGGTTCCGGCACTCAATCCAATATGAATTTTAATGAAGTGATTGCCAACCGTGCCATCGAGATACTTGGCGGTGAGTTGGGCAGTAAAGATCCGGTTCATCCCAATGATCATGTGAATATGGGGCAATCCACCAATGATACGTTTCCGACGGCCATTAATATTGCAGCGGTTGAGGGTGTCACCAATCAACTCATTCCTGAACTTACCCATTTGCGTGATAGTCTTCAAAAGAAAGCAGACGCTTTTGACAATATTATCAAATTGGGCCGTACCCATTTGCAGGATGCCACACCCCTGAGCTTGGGGCAGGAATTTTCCGGATATGCCTCTGCCTTAACCCATGGATTATCCCGATTAGAAAAGACGTTGGATCATTGTTATGAACTGGCCATGGGCGGTACAGCTGTAGGTACAGGTATCAATACTTTTGAAGGTTATGCAGAAGCGGCAGCGCAGGAGATTGCCAATATTACTGGACTTCCTTTTCAAACGGCGGAAAATAAATTTGAAGCCTTAGGTGGACAGGATTGCATCGTTGAACTCTCCGGCGCACTCAAAACCATTGCAAGCTCTTTATTTAAGATTGCCAACGACATCCGATGGCTCGCTAGCGGCCCACGATCCGGGATTGGTGAAATTTTAATCCCAGCAAATGAACCGGGCTCATCCATCATGCCCGGAAAAGTCAACCCGACCCAGTGTGAAGCCATGACCATGGTATGTACACAAGTCATGGGGAATGACGCCACCATCACAGTGGCCGGTGCCAGCGGCAATTTTGAGCTCAATGTATATCGACCCGTCATCGCCTATAACATTATACAATCCATTCGGTTGCTCACCGATGCCTGCAGCTCCTTTAGAGAACATTGTGTTGATGGGGTCGAAGCAAACGTAGAGCGCATCCATACCAATTTATATAACTCACTCATGCTGGTGACCGCATTGAATCCCCACATTGGTTATGATAAAGCAACGGAAGTGGCGAAGAAAGCCTATAGTGATAACTCGTCTTTACGGGAAGCCATTGTGGCATTGGGGTATATGAGTGGTGAAGATTTTGATCAATTGGTTCAACCGGAGAATATGATCCACCCTGCAAAGAACGATTGATCTCTGCGGAACCTATCCGCCTCTTTCCAGTAAACTTGAATAAGTTCCTGCCTGTTCTGCGACGGGCGATGGCTTAAATTTCATCATGGCAATTCGACTTTCCATTCGGGATATCCTACAGCAGCTGAAGCGTGCTCTCGTTCTATCGGGTGTGGGTTTGGTATTTATTTTTGCCTATGTTCTTTATTTAGCCCAAGACCTTCCTTCTCTTGATCAGTTAGAAAATTATGATCCGGATTTGGTGACGCGTATCTATTCTGCTGATGGTGAGATCCTGGATGAACTCTTTTTAGAAAAGCGCATTTTTGTCGGTCTTAATCAAATTCCCAATAATATGAAAAATGCGGTTATCGCTTCAGAAGATCGCCGGTTTTATAA
>CAYVNB010000005.1:23165-32681 GCA_964452665.1 uncultured bacterium | reverse complement strand
GATTCGACAAAAATAGTTTCCGCTGATTCATTAAGTTTTGTCAAGATCTTTTCATCTGTCAAAAAAGTTAAGACTTGGACGGCAGAAGAACCTAATTTATATCAACTGCAATTATCCCTTATTGATTCTGATGGTCACTTGATCGAATCCATGACCCAACAGGTAGGTTTTCGAAATATTGAGATCAAGAACGGACAGTTATTGATTAATGGAAATCCCATAATGATCCGCGGTGTAAATCGCCATGAATGGGATCCAATAAAGGGTCGTTCAATAACAGAAGCATCCATGATTAAAGATATCCAGATGATGAAACAACACAATATCAACGCAGTTCGGGCTGCCCACTACCCCAACCATGAACGGTGGTATGAATTATGCAATGAATATGGCCTATATGTAGTTGATGAGGCGAATATAGAAGCTCATGGCATGCGATTTCATGAACAAGGGTATGGATACATTGCCAATGATACGGCATGGACCAACCAATACCTTGACCGGGGCAATCGCATGTTCGAGCGGGATAAAAATCATCCGTCTATCATTTTATGGTCCATGGGGAATGAAGCAGGTGATGGGCAAAACTTTATAAAGCTCTACAACTTATTGAAGGAAAAAGATCCCACAAGGCCCGTGGTTTATGAACCTGCTAGAACCAATGCCCATTCAGATATATTCTTTCCTATGTATGATGATATAGAAGAAATTTCTGCATTTGCAGATACGGTATCAGACAAACCCCATATCCTGTGTGAATATGCCCATGCTATGGGAAACAGTGTGGGGAACCTCATCGATTATTGGGAGACCTTCCAAAAATATCCCAATCAGCAGGGAGGTTTTATTTGGGATTGGGTGGATCAGACCATATTGAAGTTAGATTCAACGGGCAGAGAATATTGGGCCTATGGCGGAGATTTTGGGACGGAATTCACCGAAAATGATTCCAACTTCCTTGCCAATGGATTGATTGCTGCTGACAGGAGCTCTAATCCCCATATACATGAGGTAAAAAAGGTGTATCAGCCGATTCGCTTCAAGGCAGATAATTTGCAAAGTGGTCGAATCAAGGTAACCAACGATTTTGATTTTACTGACCTCGATAATTATAACTTTTCATGGTTTGTTAAAGGAGATGATAAAACCATATCGTCCGGACGATTTGGAACATTGGATTTGGATGCGGGTGAATCGAAGACATTGCAATTTAATCTATCCAATATCCGTCCCAAACCGGGTGTCCGATATTTTTTGACAATTCAAGCCAAAACACGATTTAAAAAGCCCTTGGTTCCCCGTGGTCATTTGGTCGCCTGGGATCAATTTGAATTACCAATTTACAGGGAGGTGGACGTCCATGACCCTAAAGAATATCCACCTATAAATTTATTCAAAAATGATCGAGGTGCTGAAATTTATGGTCAAGGATTCAAAGTGATATTTAGCCGAGAATCGGGGCAAATTTCTGAATATGTTGTTGATGGAAAAGACCTTATTACCAAACCTGCCGAAGCCCATTTCTGGCGAGCGCCGAATGATAATGATCTTGGAAATGGGATGCCAAATAGAACAGATGTTTGGAAGAATGCTGGAACGCGAATGAAATTGAAAGTTCTGAATAGTTCTTTAAAAAATAATACAGCAGAAATAATTATGGTTAGTGAAGATAGCTTGAGTGGAACTTCTGTTCGATCTCGATATCTAGTATTTGGAAATGGAGTGTTGGCTTTGGATCAATTCATTACTGCCGGTGCTTCTGTGGAAGCCGAGATACCAAGAATCGGATTGTTATTTTCTCTCCCTGGGGATTTTGATCAAGTAACTTGGTTTGGGCGAGGCCCTCATGAATCATATTGGGACCGGAAAACATCTGCTGCAGTGGGGCATTATTCTGGGTCTGTTTGGGAACAATCTTATCCTTATGTGAGGCCACAGGAAACGGGAAACAAGACGGATGTATTTTGGATGGCTCTGTCCAATGGGGAAATCGGTCTCATGGCCAAGGGTAGCCCGACTTTTGATGGAAGTGTCCATCAATACCCTTATTCCGATCTGGATTATACCCCCAATAGTCAAAAACACGGGAAACTGGATCTAAAATCAAAAGATCATGTAGATTGGCTCATTGATCATAAACAAATGGGTGTAGGAGGGGATAATAGTTGGGGGGCAAGACCCCATTCAAAATATTCACTTTACCCAGGTGAATATGAATATTCATTTATGCTGATCCCCTTTCAGAAGGGAGATGATCTCAACAAAATTTCCAAATTAAAACTCAAATAATATGTCGTCAAGAGATCTCATTAAATGAATAAATCTAATTGGAAAAAATAATGAATACCATTTCCATCATTTCATTCATTTTTTCTACGGGTACTGTAGCTGTGTTAACCTATCGGATCGTTAACAGCATGAAAAAATCCGATAATGCTGCAGAAGAATATTTCACAGGTGGCAGAGCTTTGACCTGGCCTGTGGTGGCAGGTTCTTTACTACTAACAAATTTATCTACAGAACAATTGGTAGGCTTGAATGGTGCTGTATTTGGGGATAAGGCGCTGGTGGGAATTGCCTGGGAAGCACTGGCCGCATTTGCGATGATTGTAACAGCTTTGGTTTTTTTACCGCGTTACCTTGCCAGTGGATTCACAACCACACCTGCATTTTTAGAAAAACGTTTCGATAAAACCACAAGGTCTATGGTATCAGGTCTTTTTCTATTTGGGTACGTGACGGTTCTTCTGCCGGTAATTCTCTATACGGGTTCATTAGCATTGATCGGTATGTTTGATCTCAATCTGCCTTTATGGTTTGTTGTAAGTACGATAGGTATATTGGGCAGCGCTTATGCGATCTTTGGAGGCTTAAAATCGGTTGCTGTGAGTGATACGATCAACGGGATTGGATTATTGGTCGGAGGGTTGGCCATCCCCTTCTTGGGATTGGTTGCATTGGGTGATGGATCATTCTTTTCAGGTCTGGCAAAATTAGTGAATGATAATCCTCAATATTTGACTCCTTTGACCCAGACAAATACAGATGGTAATATTGTTTCTGTGCCTTGGCCGACCCTATTCACAGGTATTATGTTTATTCAAGTGTTTTATTGGTCAACAAACCAGGTCATCGTCCAACGTGCCATGGCAGCCAAAAGTTTGGCTGAAGGTCAAAAAGGTGTACTATTTGCGTCTGCGATGAAATTGGTGGGTCCCGTTATGCTTTGTTTGCCTGGAATTATTGCACTTCATATGGTTGATCTCACAATTGATAAACAGGATCAAGTTTACGGTGCCATTGTCAGGCACGTACTGCCTGATTGGTCTTTGGGATTATTTGCAGCCGTCTTGTTGGGATCTATATTGAGTTCCTTTAATTCGGCTCTGAATAGCGCATCCACATTATTTTCACTTCAATTCTATAAAGGATACATCAATCGAAATGCAAACGGAGAGCAGATCGTTTCCACTGGAAAGAAGTTTGGTATTGCTTTGGCTGTTACCTCAATAATTATTGCACCATTATTGGATCAGATGCAGTCTATTTTCGAATACCTGCAAAAAGTAAATGGATTGTATGGTGTCCCCATAATCGGAATTTTTCTATTAGGGATCACCACGAAGCACATCCCGGCCATTGCAGCGAAAGTAGGTATGGTGATCGGGATGGGAGCATATGCATTTTTCACCTTTATCAATATACATGATGTCCCTGCATTCTTCGCCAATAGCGATGGCGATCTCCATTATATCCACGGTTATTTTATCAGCTTTATCCTATCGATTTTCCTTATGTTGGTTATTGGTAAATTAAATCCAAAATCCGATGAGGAGATCGCGATCAGTGACCTGCGTGAGCCTGCACCGGTGGATATGACGCCTTGGGCTTCTGCCAAGCAGGCTTCTATCGCAATTATGGCCGCTACCTTTGTAATTTATATTTTACTTACCATGATAGCCCAATAATGATTGTCTTTTGATTAACTTCCAAAAATCCAATTTTAAAAAACTGTCCGATGATTGGTCGGAAATTTGTACCATTGAAGCCCATACTGGTGGTGAACCCCTGCGCATAATCATGAGTGGATATCCTAGATTAAATGGAAAAACACTATTGGAGAAAAGGTCAGATGCCATCCAGAACCATGAAGCGGTGCGTAAAGCAATCATGTGGGAACCTCGAGGGCACGCTGATATGTATGGAGCAATTATTGTGGAGCCGGATACACCAAAAGCCCATTTTGGTGTAATATTTATCCATAACGAAGGATATTCCACAGGATGTGGGCATGCGGTAATTGCCTTGACGAAAGTATTCGTAGAAACTGGGATCATCCCTATGAAGATGCCGGAAACGGAAGTAAGAATGGATGTGCCCTCTGGATTTATCCGATCCTATGCCAAAGTAAAGGACGGTAAAGTTACTGGAGTTCGATTTCAAAATGTTCCCTCCTTTGTGCAAGAATTAGATGCTCATATTGATGTGCCAGGTTATGGGATGATCAAATATGATCTTGCTTTTGGAGGTGCCTTTTATACTTTTGTGGATGTATCACAAATTGGATTAGACTGTACGAAAAATAGTTATAATGATCTTATAGATGCAGGGATGAAGATCAAACAATCTGTCATGGAATCGGTGGAGATGACTCACCCAACCGAACCGGAAATGAATTTTCTCTATGGCACGATCTTTACCGGGCCGGCGTTGAATCCCAACCATCATAGTCGTAATGTCTGCATCTTTGCTGATGGAGAAGTAGATCGTTCTCCCACGGGTACAGGGATAAGTGCACGTGCGGCCATCCACTATGCAAAAGGAGAGATGGAATTGGGAAAATCGATAACAATAGAAAGCATCATTGGCTCCACTTTTTCAGTGAAGGTTACTGATAAAATATCATTAGGTTCCTATAATGCGGTTATACCTGAAGTCAGTGGGAATGCATTTATTACAGGACAAAGTACATTTTGGATTAATCCAGATGACCCATTGAAAGATGGATTTATTTTGAAATAATTTTTGATCGAATCATTTAATTCTATAGGTATTCTTATGAAAAATATAAATCGACGGGAATTTGTTAAAACAGCTATGGCGGCTGGTGTGGCTACTGCCATGATTCCCACAACCGTTTTTGGGTCTTCCAAAAAATTACAGATTGGCGTAATTGGTACAGGTCTCAGAGGACAATGGATGACTAAATTATTTATGGATCGAAATGATGTGGATGTCCCGGTGATTTGCGATATTGATGAACGAATGATCAACATGGTCTTGAAGGTATATGAAAATAAAGGACGGCCTGCACCTAAAATCTATAAAGACGGACCAGAAGATTTTCGAAATATGGTTGCTAATGAAGATCTGGATGCGGTATATATCGCCACACCTTGGGAATGGCACCATCCTATGGCAGTTGCAGCGATGGAAAATAACATTCATGTGGGGACGGAAGTACCTGCAGCTCTCACTGTTAAAGAATGTTGGGATCTGGTAAATATTTCAGAAAAGACGGGGAAACTTTGTATGATCATGGAGAATGTGAATTATCGCCGTGATATTATGGCCGTTCTCAATATGGTTCGACAAGGATTGTTTGGAGAGCTAATTCATTGCCAAGGTGGGTATCAACATGATCTCAGACACGTGAAATTCAATGATGGCATCCAAGGCTACGGTGGTGGAGTGGAATTTGGAGAAAAAGGATTTTCGGAAGCAGCATGGCGAACACAACATTCTGTCGATCGAAATGCTGATTTATATCCAACCCATGGGTTGGGACCAGTAAGTCCCATGCTGGATATTAACCGTGGGAATTGTATGGTTCACCTTACTTCCACGGCGACCCAATCCCGCGGCCTCCATAAATATATTGTTGAACAGGGTGGAGCAGATCATCCGAATGCCAAAGTGAATTTCAAATTGGGTGACGTGGTGACCACTGTAATCAAATGTGTCAATGGGCAGACTATTATGCTAAGTCACGACACTAATTCACCTCGACCATACTCATTAAATTTTCGGGTTCAAGGGACCCAAGGTCTATGGATTAAAGATAGTAAATCAATTTACATAGAAGGGCGTAGCCCTCAGCCGCACCGCTGGGAATCAGATGAGCCATATATGGAGGAATTCGACCATCCTTTATGGAAACGGTTTGAAGAACATGCGGAAGGTTCTGGCCACGGTGGAATGGATTTTTTCATCGCCCGTGCCTTTTTAGAAGCCTTAAAAGGTGACAATAAGCCCGTGATCGATGTATATGATGCTGTGAGTATGAGTGTAATTGTACCTCTGTCTGAAAAATCGATTAAATTGAACAGTGCCTCCATCAAGATTCCCGATTTCACTCGAGGAAAGTGGAAAACAAATCAGCCGATATTTGGTTTGGATAATCTCTATTAAAGACTGTGAAAAAATAAAGCATTCCATATGATATTATCTTCCTTAGATTGGACCATTGTTGGCTTCTATTTTGCCTTTTCTCTCATAATTGGCTTGTGGGTGTCAAGACAAGCAGGGAAGGATACCCAATCCTTTTTCTTAGCGGGGAGAAATATGCCATGGTGGCTCTTGGGTGTATCAATGGTGGCCACTACATTTTCCACCGATACACCAAATCTTGTTACGGATCTGGTGCGGCAAAATGGTGTTTCTGGAAATTGGAGCTGGTGGGCTTTTTTACTTACTGGGATGCTGACAGTTTTTGTTTATGCTAACCTGTGGCGTCGTTCTGAGGTATTGACTGATATTGAATTTTATGAATTGCGCTACAGCGGTAAGGCAGCAGCTTTTTTGCGTGGATTTCGTGCTCTTTATCTTGGATTGGTATTTAATGTATTGGTGATGGGGGCAGTCAGTCTTGCAGCGATTAAATTTGGTGAAATTGTTCTAGGGTGGCCCGGGTGGCTCACTATGACCATTGCCTGTTCCATCACTTTGGCTTATTCTGCCTTAGGCGGATTAAAGGCAGTTATTATTACAGATTTTGTTCAATTTATCCTTGCCATGATCGGTTCAATTTGGGCTATGCTTTACATATTAGGATTGCCAGAGATTGGAGGTCTGACAAACCTGATCACCCATGTTAATGTGTCTGATAAATTGGCCCTAATCCCGGACTTGTCCGATCCGGATGTATGGGTACCCGTCCTATTGGTGCCACTGGCGGTTCAGTGGTGGGCCAGCTATTATCCCGGTGCCGAACCCGGCGGCGGTGGGTATATTGCCCAACGAATGTTTTCTGCCAAAGATGAAAAGAATGCGGTCGGCGCAACTTTGCTGTTTAATGTGGCACATTATGCCCTCCGTCCATGGCCTTGGATTTTGATTGCCCTTGCGTCCTTGGTAGTATTCCCTGAATTGAGTGATATTCAGAAGGCTTTCCCCAATTTGCCGGCGGATAAGCTGGGCCATGATGTGGCTTATCCAGCAATGTTGACACTGCTTCCATCCGGATTGTTGGGGTTGGTGGCGGCCTCATTAATTGCCGCATTCATGAGCACCATGAGCACCCAATTGAATTTGGGAGCAAGTTACCTGGTGAATGATTTTTACCACCGATTTATTAAACCAGATGCATCAGAAAAAGAATTGGTGAATATTGGGCGACTATTCACAATCATCTCTGTTATTATGGGTGCAGGATTAGGACTAATGCTTACTAGTGCGGGACAGGCATTTACCTTGTTACTCATGATCGGTGCTGGCACAGGATTGATCTACATTCTCCGCTGGTTCTGGTGGCGGATCAATGCCTATACAGAGATCGTAGCCATGATTAGTTCAATCATTATAGCAGGCTATTTTAATTTTATTGATTCCAGTTTGGATGGATGGGAAAAGATCGTAATCAGCGCATTATTAACTACAATCATATGGGTGGTAGCCACATACTTTACACCGCCTGATAATGATGAAACATTGCGGAATTTTGTAAAGAAGGTGAATCCAGGCGGGCCTGGTTGGGCGAAATATTCTGATATGAATAAGGATAAACCCTGGCCTGTACCCAAAGGGATCCTCTCAATGCTATTGGGATGCTGTGCTGTATATGGATTTTTATTGGGTCTAGGACAACTGATCTATGGTGCATTGGGAAGCGGCCTGTTTATTGTTGGGTTGGGTGTGATCGCATCGATAGGTTTATTTAAAGTATGGAAATAAGTACCCCAGGTCGAATTTGCATTTTTGGCGAACATCAGGATTACCTTGGACTGCCTGTAATTGCTATGGCCATTTCCCTGCGAGTAAGGATACGAGGTACCAAAAGGAGTGACAAACAAGTTATCATTCATAAACCGGACCTAAATGAAACCGAATCCTTTTCATTGGATGACCTTGCATATACCAAACCTCGTGATTATTTCAAAAGTGGTATCAATAGATGTCACAAAGAAGGGTTAACATTCTCTTCTGGATTTCAATGTGAATTATCGAGTGATATACCTATCCGGGCGGGAACCAGCTCATCTTCAGCAATCAATGTAAGTTGGATCCATTTTTTATCAAAAATGGCAGATGACCCTGTTAATCTGGATCAGCAGAAGATTGGAGAATTGGCATATCTGGCAGAAGTGGCTGAATTTAATGAACCGGGAGGTATGATGGATCAATATGCCACTGCAATGGGGCATATGATTTATTTGGAATCTGAACCACTAATTTCTATCCATTCATTAAAACCAAACTTGGGATCATTTGTTTTGGGAGACTCATGTGAACTGAAAGATACGATGGCCATTTTGAGTCGCTGTAAGGAAAACCGATTAAATATTATTGAAAAATTAAAGGGTAAAAATCCAAAAATTACATACCAATCATTAGATGATGAAGCAGACCTCTCAGATTTAAATAATGATGAAGTCAATCTTTTAAATGGTACACTGAGAAACAAAAATTTACTATATGAAGGATTGAATGAATTGAAGAAGAATGATTTGGACCATGCCAGTATTGGTAGACTATTATATGAACATCATCAAGTATTGCGAGATATACTACAGGTCAGTACACCCAAGATCGAATCCATGATGGATGCAGCCATGAACGCCGGTGCTTTAGGGGGGAAAATTAATGGTTCCGGCGGCGGCGGATGTATGTTTGCTTACGCCCCAGAAAATTCAGATGATGTGTTGGCAGCAATTGAATCAGTTGGTGGTAAAGCCTATATTATCCACCCAGACAAGGGGACGACATTACATTAACCTGTGGGTGGATCTTCTAGTGAATCCAAATAATACTCTTAATAAACCAATACATTATAGGTCAGACTCTTCATTATTTTTGTTGGAAAACTAAATCAATCTTATCTCTTTTGAACTGTTTTATCATTTTAGTTTTCAGAAGAATTAGTCTTCAGTAAACTACAGCGAAATTTTTGAACAAATAATCTCAATCTAAAAGAAAATTCATGAGCGATATTTCACTTTTAATCATGGCTGCCGGGATGGGTTCTCGGTATGGAGGTCTGAAGCAATTAGATGCGGTAGGGCCCAATCGGGAAACAAT
>CAYVNB010000005.1:0-23065 GCA_964452665.1 uncultured bacterium | reverse complement strand
CGGGGGCTTTGTACAATAAAAGATGGAAAATTGGAAACAGTGATTGAAACAGAAAATCTGAAGAAATCCGAAAGTGGTATTTCATCGAACCGTAATATTAAACTAGATGGCAGTGAACCTGTTTCCATGAATATGTGGGGTTTTACGCCGATCCTATTTGATTACCTGGAAGAAAAATTTGTAGAATTTTTAAAGAAAGATGGACAGGCCTTAAAAAGTGAATTTTTAATTCCATCTGTTGTGAATGAACTTATTCAGAGCGATCAGGAGAGTGTCCATATTCTGAGTAGTGCCGCATCATGGTTTGGAGTGACCTATAAAAAAGACAAAGCATATGTTATTGACCAGATTCAGAGACGAGTAGATTCGGGATCATATCCCTCACCGTTGTTTGAATAGGAACTTGCAGATATCGGTTATTATACCGACCTATAATCGCCGAAAATGGATTGGTCGATCCATCCGATCCGTTTTAGAACAAACCTATCCACCTACAGAAATTATTGTCGTTGATGACGGCTCCTCTGATGGATCCATAGAATACATTCTAGAAAACTTTCCTTCAGTCCAATATGTGCAACAATCGAATCAAGGTGTAAGTAGCGCTCGAAATAAGGGCATTCGATTAGCCAATTCAAAATGGATTGCCTTAATCGATTCGGATGATGAATGGACTCCCAAAAAACTTGAAAAACAGGTGAAAGCAATCCAAGAAGAGCCAGATTATCATTTTTGCCATACTGGGGAGATATGGATTCGAAATGGTGTGCGGGTTAATCAGATGAAAAAGCATCAGAAATATGGTGGCCACATATTCGAAAAATGCCTAGATAGGTGCAGAATGTCTCCTTCGTCTGTATTGTTTCATAAATCAATCCTGGAACAGGTGGGTGGGTTTGATGAAAATCTCAGAGTCTGTGAAGATTATGACCTTTGGCTGCGAGTTACAGCTAAATATCCCATTCTTTATTTAAAGGAGCCACTCATTATAAAATACGGTGGCCACAAAGATCAGCTTTCAAATGTAAAGGGCGGTATCGAATCCTATCGTATTGAAGCACTGGAAAAATTGATGTTATGCGATATCACATCCGATCAAAAGCGGACGGTCGGAAAAATGTTGATCCAAAAATTATTTATATTTGCCAAGGGAGCTCAAAAAAGAGGTCGGCTTAGCACCTACGAAAAATCCATAAAAAGGATTGATGAATTATCCCTTGAGGTGTGACTATATTTCTATACATTATTTAATTAACTTGAGGAGTTAATCATTAAAATTAATGAAAGAGCAAACATGAAACGTGTTAAACAATTTTTTATTTTATTATCATCATTTACATTATTAATTGCCCAGGGGGATGGATTTCCAAAAGGTTTAGTACCGGGGCCAGATCGGGCTGAAGGAGATGGCCCATACAGCAGGCTCGTAATTCGTGGTGCTACTGTAATTGATGGGGCTGGAGGTCCACCAAGAGGGCCGGTAGATATTGTTATTGAGGGAAACACAATTACATCTGTGAGAAGTGTCGGTTATCCTGGCGTACCCATCAATGAAAAACGTCGACCGGAGGCAGGTGACCATGAGATTGATGCCCATGGTTCTTTTGTGCTACCAGGATTTAATGATATGCATGTACATCTTGGTAGTGTAGTCAAAGCGCCTGAAGCAGAATATGTCTATAAACTTTGGCTGGCCCATGGGGTAACCACCGTAAGGGGTGTTGGGCTTTCAAATATGGAATTTAGTCTTAGCGAAAAAGCAAGATCGGCTAAAAATGAAATTACAGCACCCAGGATTTGGGCCTACCAGCGTCCCGGTCAAGGAGAGGATTGGAAGGGGGGACCTGTTCGAGATCCGGAGACAGCCAGAAAATGGGTAAGATATGCAGCGAAAAAAGGTATTGATGGTCTAAAGTTAGGTTCATATGAACCAGATATAATGGCTGCCTTAATTGATGAAGCTAAAAAGCAAAATTTGGGAACCACTGCTCACCTTGCTCAGACAGGCGTAGCCCGGATGAACACCATTGATGCAGCACGACTCGGTTTGGGCACCCAAACCCATTTCTATGGTCTCTTTGAATCCATGTATGAAAGAAATGACATTCAGCCTTGGCCAGTGGATATGAACTATAATGATGAACAGCATCGGTTCGGCCAAGTGGCCCGACAGTCGAGTTTGGTAAAGCCTAATGGCGAAAAATGGGAAGCATTAAAAAAAGAATTGATCGAATTGGATCTGACCATGGATCCTACCATGACCATTTACGCTGCCGGCCGGGATGTGATGCAGGCTCGGAATGCGGATTGGCACGATAAATATACATTACCATCGCAATGGGATTTCTACACACCTAGCCGAATTGCCCATGGGTCCTATTGGTTCAACTGGAGCACTAACGATGAAATTGCCTGGAAAAAATTCTACCAGGTATGGATGCAATTCCTGAATGAATATAAAAATGCCGGCGGCCGGGTGACCACAGGATCAGACAGCGGATTTATTTATAAACTCTATGGGTTTGGTTATGTTGAAGAACTAGAACTTTTGCAGGAAGCAGGATTTCATCCTTTAGAAGTGGTCCGTGCCGCAACCCTTCATGGAGCTGAGACATTGCACAAACCGTTAGGGACCAAACCCAATTTTGGCATCATTGCACCGGGGAATCTGGCTGACCTTGTCATTGTGGATGAAAATCCATTAGAAAACTTTAAAGTGCTTTATGGTACCGGTGCCGTAAAGATTAATGAAAACAATGAAGTGATCCGGGCAGGTGGTATAAAGTACACGATCAAGGATGGTATTGTTTACGATGCGAAGCAGCTTTTAAAAGATGTTGAGAATATGGTGAAAAAAGCCAAGCGTCGAGATGGAGATTTGAAAAAATACTAATAGAAAGCACCCCATGAATCGAATTATTATCGGGCTGTTTGCCCTAACTCTAACTGTTGCCCAGACACCAGATTACCTGAATAATCAGATTGATGATCTAGTAGATCGATTGGAGCGAAAGGTGATTGAATGGCGGCGAGATATCCATCAAAATCCAGAACTATCTAACAGAGAATTTCGGACCGCTGAAAAAGTAGCTAATCACCTTCGTTCTCTAGGAATGGAAGTTCAAACCGGGGTAGCCCATACTGGTGTGGTAGCTCTTTTGAAAGGTGGAAAACCGGGAAAAGTTGTTGCCCTTCGCGCTGATATGGATGGATTACCAGTTAAAGAAAAGGTCGATCTTCCTTTTGCATCCAAGGCAAAAGGGATATATCAAGGTAATGAAGTGGATGTGATGCATGCCTGTGGTCATGATAATCATGTAGCAGGGTTGATGGGTGCAGCGGAAATTTTGGCTTCTATGAAGGGTGACCTTCCAGGAACGGTAAAATTCATTTTTCAACCCGCAGAAGAAGGAGCACCCCTGGGTGAAAAAGGCGGGGCGCGATTTATGGTGGAACAAGGAGTTATGAATGACCCGAAAGTTGATGCAATCTTTGGTCTTCATGCATGGCCAGGGAAAGTTGGTACGGCTCAGTATCGCTCCGGGCCTACCATGGCTGCTGCTGAAAGGATGCGGATTACTGTCACCGGTGTTCAGACTCATGGCGCAGCGCCCTGGGGTGGTGTGGATCCCATCGTGGTTTCATCTCAAATTATTATGGCATTACAGACTATCATGGCACGAGAAGTGGATATTACAGCAGTTCCGGGCATAGTCACCATTGGTTCGATCCATGGAGGTGTACGGAACAATATTATTCCTGAAGAAGTGGTGATGGAAGGAACGATTCGTACATTTACAGAAGATATTCGCCAGCAGATTCATGAAAGTATCCGTAAGAAAGTGGAAATGATTGCTGAAGCATCAAATGCTAAAGCAAAGTTGGAAATTTTCAGTGGGATAAAAGTGACATATAATGAGCCTACTTTAACAGAAGAGATGCTTCCATCTTTAAGGCGGGTTTATGGTGATGAAAATGTAACGATTCGTCCCTTTGTTACGGGAGCAGAGGATTTCCCCTTTTTCACTGATCATGCCCCTGGATTGTATTTCTTTAATGGGGTGGCAGAAGATCCTTCTACGGCTTATTCGAACCATTCACCCTACTTTTTTGCAGATGAGCGAAATTTAAAATATGGAATGAAATCCATGGCCCAGTTAGCCGTGGATTATTTGTTTTTGAATCGGTAGTAATTTTGTTGAGATGGAATGTTAGCATCTCAACAAAATTTGAAATTAATATCCTTTGATATGTAATATTGTATTATGAAAGATTTAGGCAGATGGATTATTTATTTCGGTCTTGGTGCCATTATTATAGGTATAATTTTAAACCAATTTTCAGATAAGTTAGGATGGATTGGTCGATTGCCTGGAGATATTAGGTTAGGTTCAGACAATGTAAAATTCTATTTTCCTTTTACTACCCTTATACTTATCAACCTCGCAATATTCATTATTTTTAAATTGATCCAATGGTTAAAATAAACTAAACCTTAGCAGAACAGGTAAAAGATCACACTAAATAATGATTAAACCACTGATTATGGATGGAGCCATGGGAACAGAACTGATGGGTCGAGGGGTAGAATTGCCCCTGCCCTTATGGTCTGCGGAATCGAATTTGACGGATCCTGAAGTGGTTTCTTCCATCCATCAGGATTATGTTGATGCAGGTGCTGATATTATTGGCACCAATACCTTTCGAACTACGACTTGGACCTACCGGAAAGCTAACTTTTCCCCAAAGCGGGCTCAAGAAAGGGCAAGGTCAAGCTTAATGAAAGCAGTGGAACTGGCTCAATTAGCAAATCCCAAAGTTTTGGCAGGATCAATTACAACTATTGAAGATTGTTATAGCCCTGCTACATTTCCCGGTCGCAGTGCCGCAGAAGATACCTATGGAGAAAATGTAGAATGGTTTATTGAATCGGGAGTTGATGTAATCCTTTTTGAGACGATGGGACATCTGGATGAGATTGATGTGGCACTTGAATCGGCAAAGAATGAAAAAATATGGTTGAGTCTGATTGTAAAAGATGGCGATCATTTATTATCGGGAAACCCCTTAAAATCTGCAATTGAACTGGCAAAGAATAAAGTAGATGTTCTAATGTTAAATTGTAATACTATTAATGCAACTAATCATGCATTAAAAAATTTGACCCAAAACTGGGCAAGTAAATGGGGTTTATATCCAAATTTAGGTTTAAATGAGCCTGAGCCAGATGGCAAAATGGATGAAAAAGTAGATGATCTATCTTTTGGTAAGACGATTAAAAAATATCTGGAGTTGGAACCAATGGTAATTGGTGCATGCTGCGGTTCGAATCCAAAACATACAGATATTATCTATAAATTAATAAATCAGTAGTTTCTCAGTCCTAATCTTGCTCTTTTTTAATCTTCATTATAATTTCGCCGGAACTTTTTACGACAGTTTGTTGTATTTCAAGCAATTATTTTTTGAGTTAAAAGTGAAAACTAGTATTGAGGAGGTAAGAAGCCAGTGATTAATATCACAGATTTGTCCAAAAATTACGGTTCGGTTGAAGCGGTAAAATCAATATCCTTTAATATTCAGGATGGGGAAATTATCGGTTTTTTGGGAGCCAACGGGGCAGGGAAAACAACTACGCTGAAAATGATGACGGGATATTTGGTTCCTACCAGTGGATCCATTGAGGTGAATGATATGAACATCATTGATGATACCCATGAAATCCAAAAACAGATCGGCTATTTACCCGAACTGAACCCATTGTATACAGAAATGCGCGTTTATGATTACTTAGAATTCTTGGCAGGGATTCGGAAGATCACAGGTCGTGCATTCAAGGATGCCTTGGCCCGTGTGGTGGAACAGTGTGGTTTGACCGGTGTTGTTCACAAGATTATTTCCGATTGTTCAAAAGGATATAAACAGCGGATTGGTCTTGCAGCGGCTATGATCCATGATCCAAAAATTTTGATTCTTGATGAGCCCGTAACAGGGTTAGACCCGAACCAGATTGTTGAAATTCGAAGCCTCATCAAAAACCTGGGGAAAGAAAAACTGGTTTTTATGTCCAGCCATATTCTTCAGGAGATTCAGGCCACAGTAGATCGGATCATTATTATTAATCAAGGTGAAATCGTAGCCAATGGTACCAGCGATGAACTCATGAGCAATTTTATGGGGAATGTACTTCTCAATATGGATATTAAAGGGGCAGCAGCTGAATCTGTGGAACATATCCAGGCTAAGATACCTTCAGTAAAATATATTTCAATGGATGAATCCAATGGAATCAAGTCCGTTCAATTTGAATATGGTAAAGATACAGATCCACGGGAAGATTTATTCAATTATGCAGTTGAAAATAATTGGACAATCTTAAAGATGAATCCACACACCACCAATCTGGAAGATATATTTCGTAATTTAACGACGGAAGGAGGCGCTAATGCATAATATTCGTACCATTTTCCGGAGAGAAATGCGGAGTTATTTCAATAGCCCTATGGCTTATATTTTCCTGGTCATATTTGCAGTGGTCAGTGGATATTTCTTTACAAATACCTTCTTTTTATTTGGGCAATCTAACCTCCGGACCCTATTTGACATAGTTCCCTACGTCTTTCTGTTCTTTATCCCGGCGGTTTCTATGGGATTGATTGCAAGGGAAAATAATATTGGCACCATGGAAACTATTTCCACATTACCCTTGAATACATATGAGTTTGTCGTGGGAAAATTCTTAGCCGGGTTTTGTTTGATCCTGTTGGGACTGGGAGCCACTTCCATCCATTTTTTCACATTAATATCTGTGGGAACTAATCTGGATTATGGCGCAATTTTTAGTGGATACCTAGGCCTGGCTTTGATGGGAGCGACATATACTGCCATCGGTACTTATGCCAGCAGCGTGACGGAAAATCAAGTTGTGTCCTTTATCATTGGTGTATTTTTGGTTCTTATATTTTTCATGTTGGATAAGACATTGGTCTTTGTACCCCATTCCTTGGCAGCAATGCTGCAATTCTTAGCTGTGGATTACCATTTATCGAATATTTCAAGAGGGGTGATTGACTCAAGAAATTTGATTTACTTTTTCTCCATGATTGGATTTTTCATTTTTCTCACTATCCAGACAGTTGAAGTGCGGAGGTGGAAATAATGAAACAATTATTCAATAATATTGATTTGAAAAAGTCGGTTTTTATTCCCGGAATTTTACTTTTTGTCATTCTGTTTTTATTAAACAGTATTTCTCAAAACTGGTTTCACCGTTGGGATTTGACGGAAAATAATATGTATTCATTATCTTCCTCCAGTGAATCGGTAGTCAAACAGGTGGATGATCTCTTAACCATGAAAGTCTATTTTTCTGATGACCTACCTGGGGAATACGCCAACAACCGCCGATACCTTCAGGATATTTTAGAGGAGTACGAAGCATTGGGTGACGGAAATATCCGATTTGAATTTTTCCGTCCTGAAGATGATGAAGATATCGAGCAAGAAGCCCAGAAAGCAGGCATTATGCCGGTCCAGATGCAGGTGGTGGAAAATGATAAAATGGAAGTAAAACGAGTCCTCATGGGGATGGTCATCCAGTATGAGGATAAAAAGGAAGTGCTACCTGTTATTCAAACTACTACAGGATTGGAATATGAAATCACATCCAAAATTAAGAAATTAGTTGAAACCAATAAACCGACAGTGGGTATTACTCAAGTCGAAGGGCAGACTGCTCAGTTTCAAAACATTCAAAATATTTTGGGTCAGCGTTACAATGTTGAAACAGTGAGTTTGGGTGACGTAGTTCCAGCTAAAGTGACGGCACTGCTCATGGGAGGTGTCGCTGATTCTCTCAGTGAAGATGAGTATCAGCATCTTTCTGATTATCTTAATCGGGGCGGAAACCTTTTTCTTACTCAGAACCGTGTGAAGGCGAATTTGCAGATTCAACAGGCATTCCCGATTCAATCCAATATCTTTGATTTGGTAGATGATTATGGCTTTGCCATTTCGGAAAATCTGGTGACGGATAAAATATGCGGCCGTGTTAATGTGCAGCAGCAAATGGGCCCGATTCGAATGAATGTACCCATGGAATATCCTCTTTTACCAGTGGTTCGGTCCTTTAATAATAATGAACCTATCGTGGCGGGGTTAGAGCAAATCCAATTGGTATTCGCCAGTGAAATTACCCAGGATTCTGCATCCATGGGGAATGTGAATTATGTCCCATTACTTTTCACATCGGACCAATCCGGGGAAATGCGAGGACAGTTCAATTTGAATCCAGATCCCAAACAAAATCCATTTATCCGTTTGTTTAACCAGTCGAATAAGGTATTGAGTGCCCGTTCAGAAAAAGTGGATGAAAATGGGATCATGAGTCAGGTAATCCTCGTGGGTGATTCAGATTTTATGGCGGATCAGGGCGGTGGCCGTTCTCCTGAAAATCATATCTTTATTATGAATTCGGTGGACTATCTTATTGGTGACCGTGACTTGATTGACCTCCGTTCCCGTGAAATTACATCTCGTCCTTTAGAGGATGTATCCGACGATGCAAAAAGAACATGGAAGTGGATTAATATTGTAATGCCTTCTTTATTAATTGTTGGCTTTGGATTGATCCGAATGAGAAGCCAAAAGCGGACAAGCAGTATTTTGGAGGAACTCTATGGGTAAAGGTATGAAACGGCTTTTTGTTGTTTTGGGGATTCTGGTGGTTTTATTTGGAATTAATCAAATGCAGCAGAGCGGCCGTGGCTCAAGCAGTGATTATGTATTTGACCTTGAACGGGATAATGTATTCAGTTTTAATATAACGAAAGGTGAAGAAGCGATCACTCTTCAATTTAATGGTGAAAGCTGGGCCATTAAAGGGAATGATACTTTGGTAGTGAAAGAGAATACAATGAACTCTTTTTTCAGCAATATATTAGAAGTGAAGCGAACCTCACTGGTCTCTAAAAATTCTGCCAAATGGGAAAAATTCAATGTGAGTGATACAACAGGTACGCGATTGGTATTGATTGATCATAATGGTAAAACATTGGGTCAGGTTATTGTGGGCCGTTCCAACGCAGAATGGTCCTCAAGCAATATCCGTGTAGGGGATGAGCAGGAAGTGTATCAGACAAATGAAAATATTTCTTGGCAGCTCAACACATCTCCTACTTATTGGGGAGAAGTACCCCCTACTCCAGAGCCTGATTCAACTGCTTTGGATTCAATACAGTAACCTATTTCGTGATGGCCAGGGCTCACTTTTTGATTGGGAAAATTGAGTTCTAATATCCATTTTAGAAGTCCAACAAACTTTTACAGCTTTCAAATATCTTTTTTGGGACACAATTATGAATAAAGCAAAAGCATTAGAAACAATGAATTCCTTTGGGAACAATACAATGGTTGCTCATTTAGGAATTGAGATTATTGACTTCGGGGATAATTTTATTTGCGGGAAAATGCCTGTAGATAATCGAACCGTTCAACCCTACGGTCTGCTGCATGGCGGTGCTTCAGCCGTATTGGCAGAAACACTTGGAAGTATTGCCGGCGGCATGCAGGTAGATCGGACCACAAAAAATGTTGTTGGTGTAGAGATCAATTGTAATCATTTAAGAATTGTAAATAATGGTTCGGTCTACGGGAAAGCCACTTCTGTGAAGATTGGTAAAACAATTCAAGTCTGGAATATTGAAATTAAAAATGATCATGGAGAAATGGTTGCAGTGAGTCGATTGACTTTGGCAGTAATTGACAAAAGATAATCCACGAAAAACTACGATTAACTTTTGGATTGATTTGGTATATAAGGAAGGATCATTGAACTAAAATGGGAAAAAATTAACCTTGAACTATTGTGACCTGATTCACATCAATATCAAGATTTTTAAAAAAATACCTAGTATTTTTGTAAATTCCCTGACTCATTAAGCACTTTATTTCGGAGGAACTATTGAAAAATTTTGATTTAAAAGGAATCACCGTTCTTTCACTTTTTGCCGGCGTATTTTTTCTAGGTGGCAGTTTTTCTGCACCCAAGAACCCTGGCATAGCCGATCCTCAATTGGCAGAGGGCGGTAAAGAAGGTGGACCGGTTAATCGATTGGCCTTTGAATTATTGAGATTAAAAAGTCCTCGTACCAATTCGATTCCTGAAGGCATTAAACAGCGATCTTTGAATTTTGCTAAATCATTACCTGGCGGCAATACTATACCCGTCCGATTAGAAAGATCCAAAAGTGATCAAAATGCACTGAATTGGTCTAACCGAGGTCCCTTTAATGTAGGTGGTCGAACACGAGGGGTAACATTTGACAAGAATGATGTCAATATAATTATGGCCGGTGGGGTATCCGGGGGAATCTGGCGCTCCAGCGATGGAGGTCAATCCTGGACAAAGATGACCAAGTCTGACCAACTCCATAGTGTATCAGCCATTGTTCAAGATCCTAGAGATGGAAAGACCAATATTTGGTATGCCACCACAGGGGAATTATCCGGGAATTCAGCCGGTGCGAGAGGAGCACCATTCCGAGGGGACGGAATCTATAGATCTACAGACAATGGGTTAAATTGGAGTTTGATCTCATCCACTTCAACTGAAACACCACAATTATTTGATAATAAATTGAATTATTCTTGGCGGATCAAAGTTCATCCTACGACGGGCCATATTTTTACCGCATCCTATGGATCGATTTATCAGAGTAAAGATGAAGGTGATACTTGGGAAGTAATCTTAGGCCAAGGCTCAGATCGATATAGTGACTTGGCGATGACCAGCAAAGGTCTTATGATTGCCGTTTTAGGTAATGACGAGGGAATTGGCCCAATTCTCCGATCCACCGATGGGGAAACATGGGCCAGCATAGACCCTTCCAATTTTCCTTCCAATTTTTCAAGATTAGTTCCAGATATTTCTGAATCAAATGATTCCATCGCCTATTTCATAGGGAATGATTCTGATGGTCATTTCTTGTGGAAGTATCATTACCTATCTGGGGATGGATCCGGGGCTGGTGGGAAATGGATAGACTTAAGCAATAATATTCCGAATGATTTTAATTCGCAGAGTGGGTACGATCTTTACGTGCGGATCAGTCCATATAATGAAAAGTTGGTCTATTTAGGCGGAACGAATCTATACTATTCTCCCAATGGATGGGAATCAACGGCAGATCGTCGGAAAATTGGAGGTTACGGATGGGATGACCATCATCCGGATCAGCATGACGTAATCTTTTTTCCCAATGATTCGCTTAAAGTGTTAGCAGCGAGTGACGGAGGTCTTCATACCATGGATACACCAACTAAAAGTGGTCGCGGATGGAACTCTTTGAATAATGGATATACCACAACCCAGTTCTATACCGTCGCGATTGACCCAACAGGGATCTATCCTGATCTGATCATGGGTGGCACTCAAGATAACGGTACATTGGAATCATTGGTATCCAGTAGCACCAGTCCTTGGGACGAGGTATCTGGAGGAGATGGCTCCTATTGCTCGGTAATTAAGCAGGGCAATGCTTATGTGGTATCTTCGCAACGGGGATATACCTTGATGGTGGATTGGTCAAATCCATTTGGATGGTCCTATGGAAATGGTCAGGGGAAATATAATAATTATTCATGGGCCTATTTACACCCGCCAGATTTCGATAGAGAGAATGACGCTTTATTTATAAATCCCCTTTATTCTGACCCATTGAATGATCAAATTCTTTATTATGCTGGGGGTAAATATATTTATCGTAATAACAATGTTTATCTGAACTTAGAAAATTATGAACAACCCAGTGGTAGTAGCGGTTACGAAAGTAAAAATTGGGAAAAATTGCAGCGTACATCGGCCATTGGCAGCATTTCTGCTTTTGGCGGTAGCATGAATAATCCTCCCCATCGGTTATATTATGGTTCATCCTCTGGATATATATATCGATTGGATGACGCCCATAAAAATGATAAGGCGGTACAGATTAAAAATAATATCAGTACATCCGGGTATGTGAGTGGTATTTCTGTCGATCCTTATAATGGGAATAAAATCGTTGTATCCTACTCTAATTATGAAGTGAAGAGTATTTACTATTCTATAAATGGTGGTGATTCATGGACGGATGTAAGCGGCAACTTGGAAGAAACGGTTAATGGCTCCGGGGCAGGCCCTTCTGTTCGAGATGTCTATATTTTTCCTCTCAAGACCGGATATAAATATTTTGCAGCCACCAGTACCGGGTTGTATTCAACTGACAAGTTTGATGGTTCAAATACCGTATGGGTTCAAGAAGGTGCATCTACTATTGGAAATGTGGTGGTGGATATGATTGCCGGTCGTCCTGCAGATGGTTATGTGGCGATTGCTACCCATGGAAATGGCATGTATTCTGCGAATTTCGGTGGCGGTGTTTTGGCGGTGGATGAACCGGATGTACTCCGGACATTTGAATTGGCTGAAAATTATCCGAACCCATTCAATCCATCGACCCAAATTCCGTTTACTTTAAATCGAGCAGGAATTGTATCACTAAAGGTCTTTGATATTGTGGGGCGTGAAGTGGCAACCCTTTTCCATGGGGATAAGCCAGCAGGCGTTCATCATGTAAGTTGGAACGGGAAAGATGGATCCGGGAATCAGATGCCCTCAGGGATGTATCTCTACCAAATTGAATCAAATGGGTTCGTTCAGTCCAAAAAAATGCAGTTGCTAAAGTAGTAGAAACTTATAAAAACTAAGAACGGAGGTAGGATGCCCCGTTCACATCCACAATACAGCCCGTCAAAAAATCATTTCCTTCCGACGCAAGCCATAGGGCGGTTTGAGCCACCTCTTTTGGTTTGGCCACACGATTCAATGGACTCTGGGCTCTAATCTTATCATTTACAATATCTTTTACTCGATCGGTTTCCACGAATCCTGGGGCGATGGTATAGACAAAAATATTATCTTTGGCCAAGGCCTGTGCCATGGATTGTCCTAATGCGTTCAACCCCGCTTTGCTGGCGCCATAGGCAGGAGCCTTCGGTTCGCCTCGAAAGGCACCACGAGATGAAATATTTACAAATTTTCCACCACCGTTTTTTTGCATGACCTTTGCGACGCAAAACATAAGATGGGCCGGACCTAATAGATTGGCGCTGATCGTTCGATTCCATACATCGCGCCATTGGTCAAAGTTAAGGGCATTAAAATCATATTGTTCCACGACCGCTGCATTGTTCACAACGACATCGATAGTATCCAATGATGTTACCAAGGATTTAATTGCCTTTGCGTCAGATAGATCAGCCTGAATGGTGGTGTGCTTATCACCCGAGAGAGATACCAGCGTATCATTCGCCCCAGACTGGTTGCTGTTATAGTGGATAATCACAGTCCCATTCGCTTCTGCAAATGCTTGGGCGATGGCTTGACCGATACCGCCAGAAGCGCCGGTAACCAAAATTGTTTTTCCTGAAAAATCAATCGTCATGTGATAGTGATTTAAAATATTGAACCAGCGCCACGATTTCAATGCCCATCCCTAAGAGCAGGAAGATTATGGCAGTAGGTTTCAAGAAATTAATGTGAGTCCACACAAAGATGGCATATAAAAGAATGCCGGCACCGATGCAGTATTTTCCAATGCGGTGAAATGGACTGGACGCCTCCATCCGTTTGATGCTTTTTGGATATTCCATTTCCACCCAATCATCCAATTCCTTTTTCTCCTTGGGGGTCATTCTCATGTTGACTCTTCCAATATTTGAATTAAATGAGATTCTAATGATTGGTATGGCCTTTCAATGATCCGGCCAATTTCAATATTCTTGCGATATATGATTATTGTCGGTGTATTGGTGATACCAAATTCAGAATAATCCTTAAAATACCCTTTTTTATTCTTTTTCAGGCCGATCATAGTTACGCGGGATTCATCAAATTGAAGTGTATTTAAAATCTTATAGAATCGCGGCACCTCTCTCTTACTATCATGACACCAGGTTCCCATAAAAATTCGAATGGTAATCTCACTGAGATCTAATCCATCCAATTGATCCAAGTTAGGTGAATAGGTATTGTAATTCTTTTTGAACCACGGATGTGCTTCATGGTTCAAGAGCAATTCCTTATTTAATTTGCCGTAATGGTAATGGTCCTCAAAAATATACTTTGCGGTTGAATGAGGGTTGGCACAACCTGATAAAAACATCAATGAAATTGTTATATAAATTGTCTTAATCACGATTCTTTTCTCCAACTACGCCATCCAAATATATTCAAAAATACCAATACAATAGATAGGAATGCCAATGAATGGGACTCGATGAGAATAGCATAAATAAACATTAGTGAATTCCCGCAGAGCCATATGATCCAAGAATATACAACCTGCTTTGCATTTAGATAGTAGCCGATCAATAATAGGCCCGTGGCGATCCATCCAAGCCAATCAACTGTATTCATTTGATAAAAATTCTATTGGCCGAATTTGGAGCCAACCGGTGCCCGGTATTTTTTAAATGGAATTTTCAATAAGGTGGAGATATGCCAGGTCTCTTTTGATTTCATGTGCGTATCGAGACCATAGATAAGTTCGTCCATGGTCTTAACATGAATGGCGGTGCCAAATAGATGGTCCCAGATGGAAAATATGTTGCCGTAATTCCGGTCCGTATGAGGCAGGGTAAAATGATGATGAACTTTATGAAAATGAGGGGTGACAAAGATGGGTGAAAATATCTTTTCGATCCATGGGCGGGACCGAATATTGGCATGGGTCAAGTGGGCAAAGAAGCCCGATACAGTTTGGTATAGCATTACGATACCAAAGGAAGCACCAGAGACAAATACCGCCAATGCAGTAAAAAACAGACGCAGGACACTTTCACCGGGATGGTGACGCAGTCCTGATGTGACATCAATCTCCTGATCGGTATGGTGAATAACGTGAAAACCCCACATCCATTTTACCTGGTGTTCTATCCAGTGGATCAACCAGGCACCGACAAGATCGAGGATAAGGAGTCCCATGATCACTTTTAGCCATAAGGGCATGGCAATCAAGTTAAGTAATCCCATTTGATTCGTATTATTGAAATCTGCTGCTTTCAAAATGAGAAACGCGCCACCCAGATTGATGATCAGTGTGGTCAGAGTAAAGAACAGGTTAAGTGCAATATGTTTTATTTTATTGGACTCAAAGCGAAAAAGGGGTAGACCTACTTCCAAAAGTAGAAAAAAAGTCAATCCCCCAACCAATATGATAGTTCGATGTCCTGTAGAGATGTTTTCAAAGTATTGAACGAGAGCTTCCATGTAATATTTGTGATTATTATAATTATTTAGCTAAAAAGCCCACCCAAGGCTTGCACCACCAGTTGCAATACCGCCTGCATTAGCTATTAAGTAATAGCCATTCAATCTAATAAATAACCCACCAGTATCTTTTTGATACCGATAACCAACACCACCATAAAAAGCGGTGACATTAGCACCAAGTTCATGAAGTTCTAAGCCCAGCACGTCAATGGAAGAGGAAAATTTTAACATGTTTGCGCCTCCGCTAAATTCAAACTTATGGTTATTACCAATAACAAAATTGGCTCCAATCGGGATTGCGGTAACATTAATTCTTTCTTTCAGCCCAATATCATCAGTACTTGTTGTTGCGTAGCCTCCTATTCCTATTCTCACTGAAATTTTTTCACCGAACATTCGTTCATAGTTTAAACTGCCCAATATCCCAGGCCCAAACGCTTCAGCATAAATGACGTTTTGGCTATATCCTTTAGAGAAAGCCAAGCTAGTAATTAACAATATACTTATCTTTTGTAGCATATAGACTCTTTATGGTTATTGTTATGTAAAATAATTTATTCTCAAGGTCTTAGTGCTATTAACAATCCCTTTGTACTCAAAAAATAAAGCCAGAGCATTATTTCTTAATTTAAAGTTATTCACAAATCTAACCACAATAGAATTAAACAATATTATATTGAATAACATTAGTTTTAATTGTTTCATTACTTGATGTAGTTTTAACAATGATTGATGCTAAATCAAATGAATAATGCAATAAAATGTTGAGTACCCGTAGAGATTTTTTACAATCTTTAACATCACTAATAGGTAGTTCAGTCCTATTAAATGATAATTTATTTGCTAATCTTTTAAGTGAAGATAAAATTATTGATCCAAAGATTCTGGCGAAGAAATATCTAATAAAAAAAGGGAGTATTTACCTAAATCATGCTGCCATAGGTACAGTTCCTAAACTAATTCATGAAGCACATGTAAAATATCTTGAAATTTGCGAATCAAATCCTTCACTGTATGTTTGGGGGAAAATATGGAAAGATGTGACAGAACATACCAGGGAATTAGCGTGCGAACTAATTCATTGTAATTTAGATGATCTTGCAATAACGCATAATACTACAGAAGGCTTTAATGTATTAGCTCATGGTATCCAACTACATCATGATGATGAAGTTTTATTTAGTTCTCTAAATCATGCGGGAGCATCAATGTCATGGGTAGGTTTATCAAAAATAAAAGATTTTAAAGTGCGTTCATTTGAATTTCCTTTGGGAAAAATATCAAGCTTAGATAAAGAACAAATTATTGATATATATGTATCTCAAATCCGCCCAAATACTCGAGTTTTAATTTTTCCTCATATTGATAATATAATTGGTCTTCGCCATCCAATGAAGGAACTTGCAGAACAAGCAAAAAAGAAAGGTGTAGAATATGTTTTTGTTGATGGCGCACAGTCTGTAGGTATGATACCAGTGAAAATATCTTCTTCAAAGGTTGATGCTTATTCCATGAGCCCCCATAAATGGCTTCAGGCTCCTAAAGGAACGGGTATGTTCTATATAAATAAAAATCTGCGTAAAGAATTACCAAGAATGTGGTATAAGACGCCAGAGGATCGTCAAGATGGATCCGCGAGAAAATATGAAGATTATTCTACTCGTGCTTGGCCAGCAGTCGTAGCACTTGGAGACGCAATTAGATACCAAAATGCTTTAGGTGAGAAAATCAAATATAAGTACTATAAATCGCTTTGGACTGAAACTAAATTCATAGTTAGTAGGAATAAAGATTTAGTTTGGCATTCACCAGGTAGTTGGGAACTTGCTTCAGCAATTATGTCAGTTGAAGTAAAAAATAAGGATGCCAATGAATTATCTGAGATCTTAGACACAAATTATGGTATTCATTTGAGACCTTTTCGGAAACCCGTTAATGCACTTAGAATCTCTCCAAACACATTTAATTCTATCGATGAAATAAAAACTCTATTAAATATAGTTACTAAAAAAGTTTAGGAATTAATGCGAAATTTTTTTGTGGTATCAACATTATAAAAAGAAAGGAAAGAATATGAAAAAAACATACAACCCTATTCAATTGTTTTTCTTTGTTTTATTTCTTTTAGGACCTTCTGTGTCTGCACAGCAGGAAATAGGGCGGCTCACTGTCGATCGTTATCTTAGTTGGGAAGATATACAAAACCCTCAACTTTCCAATGACGGTAAAGAGATCATCTACACCCGAAGGTGGGTAGATGCTATAAATGATAATTGGGAAAACTCTCTATGGATAATGAATGTTGATGGTAAAAAGAACCGGTTTTTGGTTGATGGATCATCTCCTAAGTGGTCACCTGATGGTACGAAAATTGCCTTTCTTGCTCCAGGAAAACAAGGTGGAACTCAGATCTTTGTCCGCTGGATGGATGCAGAGGGCGCAGTAAGCCAGGTCAGCCGCGTTAATGATTCACCCTCGAATATTATATGGTCGCCTGACGGAAATTCCATTGCCTTCCAGATGGTCGTACCTCCAGATGATGATGGATTGTGGAAGATTAATATGCCACCTAAGCCGGACAAAGCAGATTGGACAGCAAAGCCCACTATAATCGATCAACTCAACTACCGTCGTGATCGTGTAGGTTATCGACCCAAGGGATATCGTCATATATTCGTAATTCCTGCCGACGGTGGAACACCGCACCGCCTAACCCATGGTAATTGGCATTCTGATTCATTTAAATGGATGCCAGATGGCAAAACTATAGTCTTTCAGTCTCTTCGAATTGAAGATGCGGAATACCAGTGGCGAGAATCCGAAATTTATTCAGTGGATGTTAAGTCTGGAAATATTCGTCAGCTCTCAAATAGAAAAGGTCCGGACCGTGGTCCAGTACCGTCTCCAGATGGTCAGTATATTGCCTACACCGGTCACGACTGGAGCGACGACACCTACATTGAAGAAGGAATCTATTTCATGAAATCCGATGGCTCCAAGCCCGAAAAGATCGCGGAGGAAATGGGTCGCAGACCAGGTAATCTGACTTGGTCGGAGGATGGAAGTGGCGTCTACTATACCGCGTCTATGAATGGGACTTCGAATCTCTACTTTGCACCACTATCCGGGAAACCACGACCTGTAACCAAGGGGAACCATATTCTTCGTATTACAGATATCGGCAAACGCGGCCTGGTGGTGGGGACACTAAGTAGCTACCATGTACCGAAAAACTTAGTCTCTTTCACGATCAGAAAACCATCACAAATACAAACAATTTACGTTTCGAATAAAACACATTTATCGGAAGTCAAACTGGGAGAGGTGGAAGAAATTTGGTATAAATCAGTAGACGATTTCAATATCCAGGGATGGATCGTGAAACCACCAGATTTTACCCCTTCAAAAAAATATCCCTTGATTTTGAGGATCCATGGTGGACCTCATGCCATGTATAATGTAGGATTCGATTTCAAAAATCAGAATCATGTCGCAAATGGCTATGTGGTTCTTTATACAAATCCTCGTGGAAGTTCTGGCTATGGAAGCGCTTTTGGTAATGCCATAAAAAATGCATATCCAGATAAGGACTTTAATGATCTCATGGCAGGTGTGAATGAAGTCATTTCTCGCGGATACATCGATGAGAGAAATCTCTTTGTCTACGGCGGGAGTGGAGGAGGAGTCCTGACATCATGGATAGTTGGCCACACGGACAGATTTACCGCTGCTGTTTCTAAAGCACCTGTGGTCAACTGGATGAGCTTTGTTGGAACGACGGATGGTTCGTCTTGGTACTACAACTTTGAAAATTTGCCCTGGGAGGATCCGAGCGAGCATTTGCGACGTTCACCCCTCATGTACGTGGGTAACGTAACTACTCCTACCATGCTAATGACGGGGGAGAAGGATCTTCGAACGCCAATGGGGCAAACCGAAGAGTTTTATCAAGCCTTGAAACTGCGGAAAGTGCCTACAGCTATGATCCGGCTCACCGATGGTTGGCACAGTAGAAGTTGGCCCCCGACTAATTTCATACGCGTACAGCTTTACCTTAGGAATTGGTTCGAACGCTTCTCAGTTGAATGAAACGCCTATGGGTGATATTATTCGCAGTTCCTATTTTTTCTCAAAATATAAATAAACATAATATGTCAATTGGGATGTTTGATGATAAAACAGGAATGAGTCTTATTGGTTATACATATACTTATCAAGAGAAAGAAATAGATGAGTTTTTTATAGGCGCTGGGAATGCGATATATGCATTTACAGGCTCTGCAGGATGGAAACATTTTTATAAAAAATCTAAACTTTCTTATTATTCTGTATTATCAGTGCAAGGGGTTATAGTGCCGGGATTTTCTGGTTTTATGCCAACTGCTTCATTTGGTGCTGAATATAATATATCAAGTAAAACTCAGATAAAAATGGGAGCTTGGGTAGGCGTTCTGTTGAGTACTGGTGAATATCCAGTTTTTCCTTTTGTAACCTTAAATCGAAAATTTTAATTAAATGAAACGCCTCTGGGTTAAATAACGGATATAATTATGGATAAATTGTTTGCCTACTTTTTTTTAGGATTTTTAGCAGGGCTTATTGTTGTTGAACTTACCAATGGAAAGCCCGCAAAAAAGGCCAATCATGAGATGAATCAAAATTTTTCTGGCCATGGTTTAGAAATAAATCATATAAAAAATCCTCAACAAGATACTTTTAACATTCAAAGACCAAGCGAATCGCATAATAATCCAGAAAAATCTAAATGAAACGATATACAAGAGTATTAACATTCTTACTTGTTTTAATGAATACAGGATGTGAAGACAAAAAAGATAATTCTTTCAGGATAGTTGGTAGATGGCAAAAAGCAAGTAAAGTCGAAAGTACAGGAGAATGGCAATCTGCTGGAGATATATATGATTTAAAATATAACAGAAACGGATTTTATTATGATGAAGGTAAACTTGATAACCCTAAACCCATATCATATATTTTTGATGAATCGAATATGTTTCTAATCATCACTCGCCTCTATGGAAGAAATGAGGTGCTCGATTATCTTATTACAATTGAGACCGATGATATAATATTTTGGGGAGATCGTGCAATGAAAAGAATAGAATGAAACGCCTCTGGATCAAATAAAGGATAATAAAATGAAAAATACATACCTTTTTCTTACGACTTTATTTCTACTTTACATTGGGTGTGACGATGAAAACTCTTGCGACGTTGAGCTATGGGGGGAGTGTTATTCAATAGCGGATACTGATAGTTTGAATTTATCCATGCAACAACTCACAGGTCCAATTCCTCCGGAAATAGGTAAATTGACCAATCTAACTTTTTTGAGTCTAGCTACAAATCAATTGACAGGTTCCATCCCCCAAGAGATAGGTGAGCTGACTAAATTAATTAAATTGAATTTAGGGACAAATCAGCTGACAGGTTCCATTCCTCAAGAGATAGGCAATTTAGTCAATATGACTCATTTGCAGTTATGGTATAATCAATTTACGGGGAAAATCCCTCCAGAGATTGGGAAACTAAAAAATCTAGAAGGCCTCGGGTTGGCTAACAATCAATTCACAGGAGAAATTTCTCAAGAGATAGGAAACTTGAAAAATCTAACTGGGTTAAATTTATCTTCAAATCAACTCACTGGAAAGATACCTGATAATATATGTGATATATATCCCAACCTTTCATTTTTCTTCTCTGTCACTAATAATCAACTCTGTCCTCCATATCCAGACTGTCTTTCAGGCAATGTTGGGCAACAAGATACATCAGGTTGTAACTAAATAGTTGAAACGCGTTGATTCCAAAATAATTGTTATAATGTACCTATTATCTAACTTATTGCTCTCGCAAACAGGTATTCCAGTTTCTGAAATGAATGATTGTGATAATTTGACGAAAAATTTTATGAATAAGCACAGTATTCCAGGTGGAACATTTGCTTTGGCAAAAAATGGAAAATTAATTTATATGCGAGCATTCGGTACATCCAATAATAATGGGAATATAAAAACACAACCTTATAATCTATTTAGAATTGCAAGTATATCAAAACCGATTACCGCAGTTGCAATTATGAAACTGGTAGAAAATGATTCAATTTCATTGACCGATAAAGTTTTTGGTGTAGGAGGGCTATTAGAAAACCATACCCAACTATCAAATGTCAATATCACAGATTCAAGAATATATGATATAACTGTTCAGCATTTACTTGAACACTCGGCAGGATGGAATAGAGATTTAAATTGTTTTCCTGACCCAACTACACCATATCCGTGGCATTTTGATGGTTGTGACCCAATCGTTGCTCCTCTACACGTTACATCAAAATTAGGATACCAAAATCCTGGTACAGAAGAAAATTTTATACAATTTTTGTTAGAAAAGGGTCTGGATTTTTCACCAGGAACAAATTATGCGTATTCAAATATTGGCTATTCTGTTTTAGGTGAGATCATTGAAATAATTTCGGATAAAAATTATGAAAATTATGTAACTAGTGAAATTTTTCATCCTTTGGGTATATTTGATACTCATCTTGGGAAAAATCTATTAGTTGATAAAATGGAGCGGGAAGTTGAATATAAAGGAGATGGCTACATAACACTTTCTTGTTATGGTACTGGAGATTATGTCCCTTGGGAATATGGCGGACATAACTTAGAAGCGATGGGTTCCCATGGTGGATGGGTATCAACATCACGGGATTTGGTTAAACTACTAGTTTCCATTGACGGTTTCAAGACAAAGCCTGACATACTTAATTCAAGCATAATAGAACAAATGGTTGCTCCATCTGCAAATAATCAATACTATGCAAAAGGATGGCAAGTAAATGCAGCCAATAATTGGTGGCATACGGGAGCCTTTTCTGGCACATCCAGTTTTTTTGGACGAACACACGATGGTTATACTTGGGCAATTTTATTAAATAAGAGAGGAATCAAGGGTGATTTTTGGGCAAATTTTGATAATCTACCTTGGGACTGTATTACAAGCGCAAAAACTTTTCCTTCACACGATTTGATGGAATTTCCATCAGAAAATAGCTCAAATATTTCTTTTTCTAATATTTCACATAATTCAGCAACTATTCATTGGAAAAAAGGGGATGGAACAAATAGAATATTAATTGCAAAAGAAAATAATCAAATCGATCATTTTCCATTAGATGGGGTTTCATATAAAGGAAACCTAATTTTTGGTAATGGCGATAATTTGGGCAATGATTGTTATGTTTTATATAATGGAATAAATGATAGTGTAACAGTTTCTGGACTTTCATCTAAAACGAAATATTATTTTCGAGTATTTGAGTACAATCAATCATCAATCACTGGTGGATTTCCATTATATATGCTTGGGAATAGTGAAAATAGAGTTGTGGACACACATTCTCTCAGCATTCCAATTGGTGGAGATATGCCAAGATTATTCTCACTTTCGCAAAACTATCCTAATCCATTTAACCCCACTACATCACTACGGTTTGACTTACCAGAAGTAACTGATGTAACTGTTACCATATTTAATATGCTTGGACAAAAAGTCAAAACATTCAATATGAACGATACGCCTGCGGGTTACCATTCAATCAAGTGGGATGCCACCAATGATTATGGTGACCCTGTAGGTGCGGGTGTGTACCTCTACCAACTGCGGGCAAACGAGTTTGTTAAGACAAGGAAGATGGTATTGCTAAAATGAAACGCTTTTGGGTTAAATAAA
>CAYVNB010000004.1:0-34799 GCA_964452665.1 uncultured bacterium | reverse complement strand
CATGGTGGTGATACACAATATTTTCATTCTGATCTAGCAATTGATTTGGAAAATGATCTTGCAATTTTTGTTTCTTTTTCAGGAGTTGGTGGTGCCAAAGTTCGGTCTGTAATTGTTCCAGCTTTTTATAACGAATTCTTTCCTGTTGATCTACCACCGTTATCTATTTCTGAAGATTTTAATGAAAGAGCAAATCGCTATGCTGGTTCATATGCATTTTGGCGATCAAATTTTTCAACAATTGAAAAGGCTTTTTTCAATTTAGGAAGCGCGGTTAAAGTTGCACCCAGTTCTGAGAATACAATTATTGTTACTATGGGAGATGACTCTAAGCAGTTTATTGAAATTGATGAAAATCTATTTCAAGAAAGAGGTGGAAAAGCTAAAATAGCGTTTCAAGAAAATGAAAGTGGTGAAATAAATGGAATGATTTATGATTCGTTGCCATTTATGTCGATGTATAAAATTTCAATGTGGAAGGGCCAATCATTTAATTTTCTGTTTATTGGCTTGTCTGTGATTGTCTTTTTAGGTGTTATGCTACGCTTAGCATACCAATGGTCAATTTATAAATCATTGCCTAAAGAAGAAAAGGATGCTACAACTTCAGCAATTGTGGCTTCGGGATTGAATCTTGGATTTTTCATTTTCGGCATTATAGCATTATCCGTTGATGGAGATACACTTTTCAGTGTAGGGTTTACTCCATTAATGAAATTCTGGTTATTATTCCCAATTCTAGCTACCATTGCAGGAGGGTATCAAATATATCAATCTGTGATAGTATGGAAAAATAATTACTGGGGTATTTGGAAAAGGATTCGTTTCAGTATTATATCTTTATGTTGTTTATTTATGATCTGGTTTTATTACTACTGGAATATCTTAGGATATAATTATCTCTAAAAAATAAACCATAGAATCATACTAAGCTTTTAAAAATTATTGGATAAAAAATGATTAGAAAAATAATATTCCTAACGCCTTTACTATATTTAATCTTTGGCTGCGAACAGTATGATATAGTAATTAGGAACGGTACGATTTATGATGGTACTGGTTCTAAGCCTTACGTTGGGGATGTGGCAATCAGTGAAGATAAAATCAGATTAATTAAGGAAAAAATATCTGAAAAAGGGAAAACAGAAATTGACGCTAAAGGACTAGCTGTTACGCCTGGATTTATCAATATGCTTAGCTGGGCCACTACATCCTTAATTGCTGATGGTAGATCTTTGAGTGATATCAAGCAAGGTGTAACGCTGGAGGTTTTTGGTGAAGGATGGTCAATGGGGCCCCTAAATGAGGAAATGAAAGAACAAGAACTGGCTGATATGGGTGAACTCAAATACGACATTGATTGGACCACATTGGGCGAATATTTAGAATCATTACAAAGGCGAGGAGTATCAACTAATGTAGCGTCATTTTTGGGTGCTACAACTTTACGTATCCATGAGATTGGTTTTGAAGATCGGCAACCTACAGCACAAGAATTGAAAAATATGAAGACTTTGGTTAGGGAGGCCATGGAAGAAGGTGCATTGGGGATAGGGTCATCTTTGATTTATGCACCCGCATTTTATTCATCTACTGAAGAATTGATAGAACTCTGTAAAGTCGCATCTGAATATGATGGTATGTATATCTCTCACCTTAGAAGTGAAAGTAATCAATTTTTAGAAGCATTGGATGAATTACTGACTATTGCAAAAGAAGCAAATATCCGCGCTGAGGTCTATCATTTAAAAGCGGGTGGCAAACCCAATCACTACAAGATGGATTTGGCGATTGAAAAGATTAATAAAGCAAGAGAGAGTGGTTTAGATATTGCTACAGATATGTATACATACGTTGCCGGGGCAACTGGTCTAAATGCACATATGCCTCCTTGGGTTCAAGAAGGAGGTTATGAAAAATGGGTTGAGCGTTTAAAAGATCCAACCATTCGTGAAAAAGTTAAAATTGAAATGACCACTGATACAGATGAATGGGAAAATCTGGGATATTTAGCTGGACCTGAAGGCGTTCTTTTCGCGAATTTTCGGAATCCTGATTTAAGAAAATATACCGGAAAAACACTTAAAGAAGTGGCAGACGATATGGGAAAACATTATGCTGACGTAGCCATGGATTTCGTCATCCAAGATGGTAGTCGTGTTGGTGTGGTCTATTTTCTTATGTCTGAAAAAAATGTGAAGAAACAAATTAAATTACCATACATGAGCTTTGGATCTGATGCCGGATCAATAGCGCCTGAAGGTAGATTTTTAAACTCTAATCCTCATCCTAGAGCTTATGGTAATTTTGCAAGATTATTGGGAAAATATGTTCGGGATGAACAAGTTATTCCTCTTGAAAGTGCAGTTCACAAATTAACTGGTCTATCCGCAGATAAATTAAAGATTAAAAATAGAGGTTATTTAAAAGAAGGTTATTTTGCAGATGTGGTTATTTTTGATCCGAGCACTATACAAGACCATGCCACATTCACAGAGCCCCATAAATTGGCTACTGGTGTTCATCATGTCTGGGTCAATGGTGAGCAGGTACTTAAAGATGGTCAACACACCGGAGCCATGCCAGGTCGCGTAGTGCGTGGTCCTGGATATAAAAAATGAAGTTAAATGCACCCTATTTAGTCCTTATCGGATCTGAAAAAGACTCAACTTATGCAAAAACTGGTTATGGACTTGTTCAATGGAGGCGTGAACTAGTTGCAGGTCAATTACGATTCTCCGATTGCAAATTGGATTTAGGTGTCCCGGATTTAACAATTAAAGAAGCTGTAAATCAGGGTGTAGGTAGCTTAGTTATTGGTACGGCTACCATTGGTGGTATCATTCCTGATGATTGGTGGGAAGTAATTTCGGAAGCGGTAGATTATGGTTTAGATATTGTAAATGGTTTACATATTAAACTAAATAATAATCCAACAATCGTTGATGCGGCTAAGCAGTCGGGTTCAAAATTAATTGATATTCGTGTACAACCATCAAATATACCAGTTGGCACAGGTAAAAAACGTACAGGTAAACGATTATTAATGGTGGCTACTGACTGTGCTTGCGGGAAAAAATATACTGCATTGGCAATGAATGAAACAATGATCGATGCTGGTGTTGATTCTACTTTCCGAGCTACAGGACAGACTGGGATCATGATTGCAGGTGAAGGGGTTCCAATAGATGCAATCAAAGCCGATTTCATTTCAGGTGCTGCTGAAATACTTTCCCCTGATAATAATCCTAATCATTGGGACGTCATTGAAGGTCAAGGCTCTCTTTTTCATCCTGGCTATTCTGGAGTTAGCCTCGGTTTACTCCATGGATCACAACCGGATGCATTTATAGTATGCCATGATGCAACTCGAAAGGTTATATCTGGTTGGGAGCATTATTCCCTTCCGTCAATTCAAGAATGCATTGATCTTCATATTCAAGCAGGTAGAAGAACTAATCCAGATATCGTTTGTGTAGGTATAAGCTTAAATACATCTGGATTATCTAAGGATGATCGTGTCAATTATTTGAATAATTTAAGAAAGGAAACGAATTTGCCATGTGTAGACCCATTAGTCGATGGGTGCGAAGATATCCTACTACATATGAAACAGGCATTTTCATTTTAATCAGATGAACAGTTCATTTTTTCAAAAGTATCTTTTACCCGGATTTGTTTTTCAATCTCTAATCATTGGTGGCGGATATGGAACTGGACGAGAACTGGTAGAATTTTTTCTTAGTGCTGGCCCAATGGCAGGATTAGTAAATATGGCTATAGCCACCATAATCTGGAGTGCCGTCTTGGCTGTCTGCTTTGAATTGGCAAGGCGAGGCAGGAATTATGAATATCGGTCTTTTCTTAAAGATCTTTTGGGTAAGGGCTGGATAGGGTATGAAGTACTTTATATGTTGGGAATGATTCTAGTCGTCTCCGTAATGGGATCTGCTGCAGGAGAGATTATAAATGATATGTTTCAAATACCCAATATAACAGGGATCATTTTGATGATGATTCTTGTTGGGGCTATTGTTTTTTTCGGCTCAACTTTGATTGAAAAATTACTTTCGTTCTGGTCTATCCTACTTTACTGCGTTTTTGCAGTCATGTTTTTGGCTGTTTTTTCAAAATTTGGCAATGCGATCAGTGCCAATTTTCAACTTCAACCTGATGATTCTAATTGGATTATGGGTGGTATCAAATATGCCGCCTATAATATCGGACTTGCACCAGCTATGTTTTTTTGTGTTCGCCATATTGAAACAAAAAAAGAAGCATTTATTTCAGGCACAATTGCTGGAGCTATGGGGATGATTCCAGCACTATTCATGTTCTTTGCGATGTTGAGTCAATATCCCAATGTGCTTGAAGCAGCTGTTCCGGTAAATACTGTATTGGATCAACTAGGGTGGGGCGGATTTAAACTTATTTTTCAAATTGTCTTATTCGGGACTTTTATTGAAACGGGAGTCGGTATGATCCACGGATTCAATGAAAGAATTGCTGCCGCCCATCAAGGTTTGTCAAGCCAGTGGCGAGCTGGTATTGGAATTATCCTATTGGCAATATCAATCTTTTTAGCTAACGCAATTGGTCTTGTCGCACTAATTGGGAAAGGTTACGGGGCGATCACATGGGGATACTGGATTATTTTTGTTATTCCTGTTCTAACCATTGGTGTTAAAAAAGTTTTTAAAACATGAATACACTTATAGAGAATTTAAAAACCTATGCTCGGGAGAATTTTCCTGTAAAGGAAATATCATCATATTTGGCCAATTATAATTTGTCTGAAAAAATCATGAATGAATATATCAGCTTTAAATCTGATAACTATGCGCGCCATTTGGTATATAAAGACGAAGACTTTGAAATATTGATTGTATGTTGGGAACCTGGACATATTGCACCTATACACGGGCATGAAGGTGAAAAGTGCTGGATGCGGGTGGAATTAGGCGCCCTTAAAGTTCAAAATTACCAATTGGATTCTGTTTCGCCATTATCATTGACCATGATCGAGGAGGTAAAAGGTGAAAAAGGATTTTTAGATGGGCCAGCCGATATTCATTCTGTTGAGAATGTATATAATGAACCTGCTGTCAGTTTACATATCTATGCCAAGCCCTTTGACCAGTGTGATATTTATTGTCTTGATACAAGGACGATCAAGCGAGTAGAGTTAGTCTATGACTCTATATACAAAGAGCCTTGCTAGGCTCTAAGTTTTATATTTTCTGTAAATAAACAAAACAATGATCCCTGCCAAATTAGGAAACCAGATTTCCGGTCGACTCCAAGGTATTCCATCAAACGAAAAATCAGTGAAGGGATACAACAGTTTCGTTGGGAAGAATGCCTTTGAATGGAAAGGAAAATCCAATAGTATATGAAAGGGCCATGCCCACATCGCAAAAGCAATATCTTTCCGATATCGATTCACAATCCATATACATAAAAATGCACTGACAAAACTGTGGGAAATATCATAGTTTATGAAAACCCACCATGGGATTGACTCCATAGTCGGTGGTCCTCCACCCAATTGAAAATTGCCCGAAAAAATCCGGATAATAATTAAAATACCAAATGAAAAAAGATCAGGCATGGCACCAAAGAATAGAGCCATCCATGGCTTTCCGCGGTATCCAAATAATCCTTTACCCCAGAGGGCGTGACTGAACGTATCCATTTATCTTGGTAGAGACGTAACTTGTTGTGTCTCTATTATAGCGCATCCAAATTTTTAAACAGTTCTAATGATTCCGGATTCGCCAAAGCATCTTTATTATCTACATTCTCACCTTGGATAATTTTTTTAACGGCGATTTCTACTTTCTTTCCATTAATAGTATAGGGAATATCCTTTGTTTCCAATACTATGGCCGGTACATGCCGCGGGGAGCAATTGGAGCGAATAGACTTTTTAATTGAAGATTTTAATGATTCACTCAATAATACCCCTTCATTTAACATAATAAAGAGAATTACTCTCTCATCACCATTCATAGGTTGGCCGACCACAAGGCTGTCTGCTACTTCTTCAAATGCATCCACGACGCGGTATATTTCTGCGGTACCAATCCGTACACCACCGGGATTTAATGTGGCATCACTTCGGCCAAAAATAGTGACCCCCCCATGTTCATTTACTTCAATAAAATCTCCATGATGCCATATTCCAGGAAATTTATCGAAATAGGCATGGTGATATTTTTGTCCATCTGAATCATTCCAAAAATAAATGGGCATAGAAGGGAAGGCCTTTCGGCATACCAGCTCACCCTTTTCATTCTCTAAAGCATTGCCTTCGAAATCGTAGGCAGCCACATCCATTCCAAGACTTAAACATTGAATTTCACCCCGATAAACAGGCAGAGTGGGGTTCCCACCGGCAAAACAGGAAATAATATCCGTCCCACCTGAAATGGACGCCAATTGTACATCGGTTTTGATATGGGTATAAACGTAATCAAAACTTTTCTCAACTAATGGTGACCCTGTTGAAAATATGGTTTTCATGGTGGAAAGGGAATGGGTTTCCTTAGGTGAAAGATTTTCTTGCCGACAGGCATCAATAAACTTGGGTGAAGTGCCAAAATGGGTAATCCCAAGTTCATCTACCATATTCCACATAGTATTGGGTGAGGGATAGAAAGGATTTCCATCAAAAAGGACCACAGTCGCACCAATGGCTAAATTGCTCACGAGCCAATTCCACATCATCCATCCGCCAGTGGTAAAGTAGAAAACGGTATCATCCATGCCAATATTACCATGAAGACGGAGTTCTTTCAGATGTTGGATAAGTGTGCCTCCAGCACCATGAACAATGGATTTTGGCAGTCCCGTGGTGCCGCTAGAATACATGATATAAATGGGATGGTTAAAGGGAAGTTGTTCAAATTCGAGGGTTATGGGGCTTTCATCTAAAAAATCATTCCACCAAATGCCATTGTTCACTGAAGAAATATCGGGATCCAATGCTGTATAGGGTGTAATGACTACTTGTTCTACAGATGGGAGCTGGTCCAAAATACTATTTAATTTTTCAACCGAATCAAATCGTTTGCCATTATAAAAATACCCATCAGCAGCAAATAGGACTTTTGGTTCGATTTGGACGAAGCGATCCAGAATGCCTTTAATACCAAAGTCGGGAGAGGAGGAGGACCAAATAGCCCCGATGGATGTAGTGGCCAGCATGGCTATAATGGTTTCGGGCATATTGGGCATAAATCCTGCGACACGATCTCCTTTTTGAACACCCATCTTTCTTAAAGCGGATGCTATTTTTTCTACCGATTTAAAAAGTTCATTATATGATAGGGTGCGGACAGATCTACCTTCACCTTTGAAATGAATTGCCGGCTTATCAGATCGAATACGAAGTAAATTTTCTGCAAAATTGAATTGAACCCCATCAAACCAATTGGCTCCAGGCATTTTGGTTTCATCATTCACCACTTGGGTATAATCGGATGAAACCTCGATAGCCATGAATCCCCAGATGGCTTTCCAGAAATTGGCGACATTTGATACAGACCATTGATGCAAATCATGATAACCTTTTAATGATAGATTGAAACGGGCATTGACCTGTTTTCTAAAAACTTCCATTTGGGAAGTATCGATTTGATCTTGGGTGGGTGTCCAGAGAATTTGATTCATTTTATTTGCATCAATTGATACAGAGATATTATTTCCATTTTAGTTTAATTTCCATGAAAGACTTTAGGAGGTAATCATGAAATCCATCTTATTTTTATTGATCTCTGGCTCGTTAATAGCGGGAAATCCATATCATAAAGATGTGACATCACTGGATGCAATTATTTCAGCACTCTATGAAGTGATATCTGGTGAAAAAGGAGAAGCACGGGATTGGGATCGGTTTCGATATTTGTTTCATACATCCGGTACTTTGAGATCTGTTGGGAAAACCAAACAAGGTATTATCGATACTCGTGTTATGAGTCCTAATGGTTATATTGAATGGGCGGAACCCAATTTGGTGGGGAATGGCTTTTTCGAAAGAGAGATCGGGCGCCAAACAGAAACATATCGACATGTCACCCACGTGTTTTCTACTTATGATAGTCGGAATTCCTTCAGCGATAAAAAGCCCTTTGCAAGGGGAATCAATTCTATCCAACTTATTTATGATAATGACCGATGGTGGATTATCAGTATTTTATGGAATAGTGAAACTAAAGATGATCCATTGCCTCAGAAATATTTAAGAATGAAAAAATAAAAAAGGCCCCACAAGGGGCCTTTTTTATTTGGTTTATATATATAGGACTTACCGTTCAACACTCATTTCTGATGGTATAATCATCACTGCAGGTACGCCGGCATCGCTGACCATATTATTAAATTTGAATAAGTCATCTGTCAGAACTTTATCTAACTTTTTGTAATGGATTTCAGCTTGATCGACCAGATCATCCAACACATTATATGACTGTGCTGTAGGCCGTGCATCCACACTGGATACGACCCGCACTAATGCTGCGATCTTATTATCCAACTTGATGGGATAATTTAATGGATCCTGCCTGGATTTAGATTTCACCTGGATCAATTCCACTTCAATATTGGTCAGGGACTCAACCAGCTCTTTGCCTGTGGAAGTGAGATTTTCATTTTTGAACCCAGATTCCTTCATTAGGTTTGTGAGTGTATTAACCTGACTTTTAATGCTGCGGATGGTTAAAACTTTCTCATTGATTTCGGTGGTTCGATTTCGAATATCCATCAGAAGATCAAACTGATCTTGAAAATCAGATTGTGTCGTATTGATACGAGGATCCTTTAAAATTCTAAAAGACTGGGTTTTGCTTTTCCCATTTACCGTCATCCGTACTTTATAATCACCGGGGATTGCTTTGGGGCCAATATGAGAGCCGCCCCACATGACTGCATCTGGCACCTTCTTCGCATCGGGATAACGCATATTCCAAACAAAACGATTCATGCCTTTTTTAACATCTGCTACCGGCTCAGAATTTTTCTTATCTTTCATATGAATGAAGGTCTTAATTACATCTCCATTGGCTTCCATGAATTCTAATGTGAATTCATCGTCCTTACTCACTTCATCATCCAGATAATAAAATGTCATGACACCATTAGGCGGGTTGGCACCCCAAGTAGGGCTTGGACCGCCCCAACCGCCACCGCTGGGGAGTCTATATGTATCCCTTGGTTTATAAAGGTGTGCCTTTGATTTGGCAATTTGATCAGACAATTGATGGAGGGGTGTCAAGTCATCCATAATCCAGAATGAACGGCCTTGGGTACCCACAACAAGATCATTTTCTTTCACGGCCAAATCTGTAATAGGAACAATGGGGAGATTTAACTGAAAAGATTCCCAATTATTTCCATCATCGAATGAAATGTACATACCTGTTTCAGTTCCAGCATAAAGGAGACCTTTCCTACCCGGATCTTCACGAACTACACGGGTAAATGCATCATTAGGAATTCCTTTGGATATCAATTTCCAGGATTTACCATAATTTTTGGTTTTATATAGGTATGGTTTGAAATCATCCATTTTATACCGAGTCACCGCCATGTAAGCAGTGGCAGGATCATGAGGCGATTGATCAATTGAATTGACCATACCCCATTCCGGCATATTATTAGGCGTGATGTCCTTCCATGTTTTACCACCATTCTTTGTAATATGGACACGGCCATCATCAGTCCCAATCCAGATTACCCCTTTTTCGTGGGTGGATGGTGTTATGACAAAAATAGTGCAGTAATATTCTACGCCAGTATCATCTTTAGTGATAGGACCGCCCGACTCATCCTGCATTAAAAGTGTATTGGTGGATAAATCAGGGCTAATTAATTCCCAGGACTCACCTTCATCCGTTGACTTGTGTAAATGCTGAGATCCCACATACAAGACGTCTGAATCAAATGGATCGAATTCAATCGGGAAATTCCATTGGAAGCGATATTTCATATCTTTCACACCATGGCCCATGGGATTGTCCGGATAAACTGTGATATTTCGACGCTCACCTGTGGTATGATCATAGCGCGTCAGGAATCCACTATAAGAGCCTGCATAGACAATATTGGGGTCTTCAGGATGAGGTGCCACGTGGGCACTTTCACCGCCGCCAACAGGATGAAAATCCCGCTCAGTAATACCGCTGCCCATGGTCCGAGACGCAATAGAAACAGTACTATTATCCTGTTGCCCCGCATAAACACGGTAAGGGAATTGATTATCCACATCTACTCTATAGAATTGAGCTGTGGGTTGATTGTGATATGTACTCCAAGTTGCACCAGCGTCAAAAGAAACTTGTCCACCGCCATCATCGGCAATGATTAGATGGTCTGCATCCATGGGGTCGATCCATAAATCGTGGTGGTCTCCATGGGGTGTGCTAATAGATTTAAATGTTTTACCACCATCTTTTGAGCGCCAAAACTGTACGTTCAATACATATAGCACATCTTCATTTTCTGTATCTGCATAAAGTCTGGTATAGTACCATGCCCTTTGACGAAGATTATTATCTGAACTGGTTTTGACCCAATTTTCGCCGCCATCGTCAGAACGAAAAAGACCACCCTCACGATTTTCAATCAGAACCCACATTCTGTCAGAATTCAATGGAGAAATAGCGATCCCGATAATGCCAACCATACCTTCTGGTAGGCCTTTACTTCGGGTGATTTCTGTCCATGTGTCACCACCATCTGTGGACTTCCATAGCCCTGATCCTTGGCCTCCGCTTTCCAAACTATAAGGTGTCCGTTTGATTCGCCAGGTGGATGCAAAAATAATGCGAGGGTTATTTGGATCTAAAATGAGATCACAAGCGCCCACTTCATCATTGATATATAACACTTTTTCCCAGGATTCTCCGCCGTCTTTACTTCGGAAAACGCCCCGTTCTTCATTGGGGCCGAAAAGATGTCCCAAAGCAGCCACATAGACTAAATCGGGATTGCGAGGGTGGACGCGAATACGGGGAATTCGTCTGGAATCTTTCAATCCCATATGCTTCCATGTTTTGCCAGCATCGGTGGATTTCCAAACCCCATCCCCATGGGATACATTGCCCCGAACGGTTACTTCGCCACCGCCAACATAGATTACATTAGGATCCCATTCGCTAACGGTAACAGCACCAATGGAGCCCCCAAAATATCCATCAGAAATATTCCCCCAGGTTTGACCGCCATTTTTTGTTTGCCAGACACCACCGCCTGTGCCGCCAAAATAAGCGAGTAATTTATCGCCGGGTACGCCAGTAGCCGCGGCAGATCTTCCACCACGGAATGGTCCAATATTCCGGTATTTTAATGCTTTATATAAATCCTCACTAAATTTTTGTTTTGCTCCCAATATTGAAAACCCAATTAGTGCAAAAATGATGAAACGAGTGTATGATTTACGAGTATGCATAGAACCTCCTTCAAGCATATTTTATGAAAAGTGGTATGAATTGTAGGTATGAAGTATGTTTTTCTGCAAGGGATTAAATAAAATCAATCATAATTTTAGATTCTTAATCATTTGATTAATTTTTGAATTAGCATCGTCATTCTTACGATAAAGTTTTAGATATTAACAATGAAAAGTCAGTTTGTATGAATATTGCGTTTTTAACGGCAGGGGGCATTGCGCCCTGCCTCTCTGCTTCCATTGGTGCGCTGATTGAGTCATATAACAAATTAGCTCCAGAAGCTGAACTCATGGGATACCTCAATGGTTATCGTGGATTACTGTTGGGAAAATTTATTCTTATACCATCTTCGGTCCGAGAAAGGACAGACATTTTATATGAATATGGTGGAAGTCCCATTGGCAACAGTCGTGTAAAGTTGACAAATATTTCTGATTGTGTGAAGCGTGGCTATGTCAATGATGGCGAAGATCCACTGAAAGTGGCGGCAGATCAATTGGTGAAAGATGAAGTTGACATTCTACATACAATCGGTGGTGACGATACCAATACTATGGCAGCACAACTTTCATTTTACCTTAAGAAAAATAATTATGACCTTACAGTTGTGGGTCTGCCCAAGACAGTCGATAATGATATATATCCAATTACGCAAACCTTAGGCGCATGGACGGCTGCAGAGCAAGGAGCCATCTTTTTTGAAAATATCGCCAATGAGAATACAACAAGTTACCGGCAATTAATTATCCATGAAGTTATGGGGCGAAAATGCGGTTGGCTCACGGGTTATACGGCCAAAGAATATCATGAACGCTTAAAACAACACAATTTTTTACCGGAAATTTTAATTGATCAGGATCGCTGGGATGTTGATGCAGTATACATCCCTGAAATCGATATTGATTTTGATAAGGAATGTGATCGGTTGAAAGCATTGATGGATGAGAAAGATTCAGTGAATATTTTCTTAAGTGAAGGTGCAGGAACGGAAACCATCATTAAAGAGATGGAAGCAGTAGGGGAAAGAGTTGAACGGGATGCATTTGGTCATGTGGCACTGGATTTATTGAATCCCGGCCAGTGGTTTGCCAAACAGTTTGCCGATCGACTTGATGCAGAAAAAACACTGGTTCAAAAAAGCGGGTATTTTGGCAGAAGTGCCGCACCCAATAAACAAGACCTGGATTTAATCAAATCTTCTGGGCAGTTAGGTGCCCAAATGGCAGTGGATGGTCAAAGTGGTGTCATTGGATTGGATGATGATAAGGATAGTGAACTTTGCTTAATTGATTTTGAACGCATCAAAGGAGGAAAACCGTTTGATCCGACTGTTGATTGGTATAGAGAATTAATGGCCGAAATCGGTCAATAAAACAAAAAGGAAATAATACAAATGAGTTTCAATTTGAATGGACTGGAAGCGGTTGCTGAAGCCATGGTAGCATCTGGAAAAGGTATCTTGGCTGCAGATGAAAGTACGGGTACGATTGGTAAACGGCTGGCTCAAATCGATACTGAAAGTACATTCGAGAACCGGAATATATACCGAGATTTGCTATTCTCTGCAGAAGGAATGGAAAATTATATCAGTGGTGTAATAATGTATGATGAAACACTCCGTCAATCTTCATTGGCTGAAGGGATACCTTATCCGGAATATTTAGCGGCCAAAGGTGTCATCCCTGGTATTAAAGTGGATGCAGGTGCTCATGATCTCTCCGGGAGTGAAGGAGAAAAGATCACATCAGGATTGGATGGATTGTATGAACGATTGAAAGAGTACCGTCAAATGGGTGCTCGGTTTGCCAAATGGCGGGCCGTCATTAATATTACAGAAGATAATCCCAGTGGATATTGTATCAGTACGAATGCTCACGCATTGGCCCGGTACGGTGCCCTATGCCAAGCCAATGATATTGTGCCAATCATCGAACCTGAAATCCTCATGGATGGTACCCATGATATAGATGACAGTTTTGTGGTGACAGAAGAGGTCCTCCATACGGTTTTCTTTGAGCTGTATTCTCAAGGTGTGCAGTATGAACAAATGGTGTTGAAACCAAATATGGTGCTAACCGGATATGATGCATCTGACCGTGCTGGCGTGAATGAAGTGGCAGAAGCCACACTGCAATGTTTCTTTAGAGTGGTGCCTGCAGCTGTTCCAGGAATTGCTTTCTTATCCGGTGGTCAGAGTGATGAAGATGCCACGGCCCACCTCAATCGGATGAACCAGATTCTTGGAGATAATAAACCCTGGAATCTTTCTTTTTCTTATGGTCGCGCACTCCAACAGCCGGCGCTGAAAGCATGGGGCGGTAAAGCGGATAATGTTTCTGCCGCTCAGGAAGTTTTCTTAAATAGAGCAAAATTGAATAGCCTCGCAACAAAGGGCGAATATTCAGTAGATATGGAATAATAGTACAGACATATTGCTATGCGTCTCTAGATCAATTTAATTATAATTCATTCGTTAGGCAGTGAATGGCCCCACCGCTGAGACGAAACTGGGTGGTGGGTACAGTAATGTGCATAACGCCCAATTCTTTTAACAAGGGCGCTACTTTGTTTGAACGGAATCGCGTAGGCCCCACCAGATAACCAGGCAGTGGTTGGCAATTGACGGCAAATTCACCGAGCTCATCATCAGTCCCGATGGCATCTTCTGGCGGTACTTCAACTAATTCAATGTTTTTTCTTTTTGCAAATTGACGGAGATTTTCAACAGAGTCTTTTTCCATTAGGGAAGTGCATCCGATGATGGCCACCAATTTATTCTCATTATTGATAACGGGAGTAAATAAGGTGTCCAAGTGAAAAGCATTGGATTTCATGATGACCAGTTCGTCTACATTGAATTCCTGGGCCACCCACTCGGCCCCTTCAACATTATTCCGGCAAGCGCCTGAAAATAAAACTCCATCTCCCGGACAGTAATAGAATTCACCACCCTCGGCCGTGGCAGTAGAATTTTCTGGAATACGAATCGTTTTATATCTCATGGACTCAAGCATGATCTGCATAATGTCCGCCTCTACCTGGCGTGCTTTTTCTCGGAATTTGGATATGATGACTTTGCCATTCTGATCGCTCACAAACAGATCCCGGACGAAGACAAAATCATGCTGGCGCTGCTCGGTATTTTGCTTATCCAAAAAATAGGGGAAGTCAATCTCAATCGCTTCAATGGGAAGTCGATTAAATAATTTAGACATCATAAACATTTCAATCTCAACCAATTCCTGATTGGGTACGACCCCCTCCTTCATAGCTGGATTATTTTCATATATGGGTGTGCCGTGGCCCCACCATGCGTGTTTCGGCAGTTTTGATATCAATATTTTCATGGTTTATATTACCAATTTAAAGACGAATGTGTATGCAGGCTCCCATATGCCATCGGTCAATGTTTGATTATATTTATAATAGATAGACCACTCGCCGAACTTACCCTTGGGGAGATCAAACCCAGCCTCAATGCGGTTCACATAGTACAGCCATGGATCAGTGGTGAAAAAAAATTCGTTGCTGATGAATGGTGTTAGTTTAAACCGTGTAACCGTATTGTTCGATTTGAGTTGGAGTCGGGTTCGGTTCCGCATGGCATCATCTTTCCCGTCGCGTATCCGGTAATCCATCCGGGAACGAATTTGCCATTTGATTTTGGATCTTTTAATGGACTTAATCAATTCTGCTTGGGGGCGTTGCTCCAATTTCCAATCGTCCTCACTTATACGGTACATTTGCCGATATTTTAATCCAACCTTCCAATCATTTTTGAACGGATAGTGAATGCCAAAATCTAAGTGTTTATGAAAAAACCCTGTCTCATTGGTGCGCCCGTCCAGTTCAATGGTATAGGTAGAATTACCCATTGGGCGTTTGAACGCCAGTTTTTCTTGATGATTAAATTGGCCGTTAAGGAATGAGGCGAAAATAAAAATTGTAATGAGGGGACGAATCATTAATCTATTTGCTTAAATGTTGCGCCAAAATTCTCATTATCGGTCATTAAAACCAAATGGCCATTATGAAAGATCATGGCTTCCACTTTTTGTCCCCCAAAAACCATAATGGGCTGTTGGAGTTCAGGGTGAATCGGCGTGAATGTACCTGCATGATCAATCTCTCCCAATTCATAAATGGCAGTGGTAAATGGGCCATTGTCACTGGGATCAGAAGTGGCGGAAGTCCATACGCTTCCATTCGCCTTAATGGTAAGGTCTGCAATATTTCTTTTATGGTTTTTGGGTTTCGGTAAATCAACCGTGAACTTGCTCACTTCGTAAAATGATCTTTTCTTTGGATTAAAAAATGCAGTGAAAAGGGTGGACTTCCGTTTGTCCGAACCTCGATCGCCATAGATAAATACTAGGCCTTGACCTGAAGGGAAAATGGTGAGGCCCTCTAAATTCATTGTTGGTTTGAGATTCGGCAAGGTAAAGGAATGAATTAGATCTGTCTGAAGTGATGTGGAATCAATGTCCAGTTCATAGCAAATCCCTGTACTTTCCATAAGAATGAATCGGTTTTCATTACCGGGGAGCATAATGATTGCTTCCAAATCGTATGGGAGTTTTCTCGCAGGCCATGCCACTGGATGAATTTTTAATTCCCTATCAATATAACTGATTCGGGGCTGTCCTTTTTTCTTATTATCATGGACTACCAAATATCCATCCTTAAACGGGGCGATACCGCTCACAGAATAGAGACGATCAGTATGAATGGTTTTCCATTCGTCACTTGGTTGTGTAAACAGAAGAGCGGGGATAATTAGAAAAAAGGATTTCATTTTTCCCAATCGCAATATGGATGTTTGGATAAATAGGCATTATAATAGCGCTCATTACCAGTCACTTCTTCGATTGCCCATTTGGGTAAGTTTACAACTTCATCTTCAGATTCCAATTCCACTTCCGCAAGCCAAAGGCCTTCATTTTTTCCGTGAAAATTATCCACATCCCAACTCTTCCCTTTAGCCATAATCTTATACCGTGTTTTTTCTATTATATCATGTTCACATAGTTTGAGTAGTGGCCTTGCTTCATCCATGGGTATTTCATATTCGAATTCATCTCGCGTTATACCTATACCACTGGATTTTACGGTGAGTGTGGCCACGTCACCTTTTATGCGAACACGCACAATGCCTTTTGCAGTAACGGCCAAATAGCCTTGGCGATAGGGAACGCCAATTACATTTGTGGACCAACCATTAAGGTCCATTAAAAATTTGCGTTCAATTTCTTTGGCCATCTATTTTTCCTTGTTCAATTTCAAAAACTAATTTCAAAATACACCCCGTCCCAATAAATCGGGACATCCCTATCAATAGAGGTGACTATTAGAGGTCTTCCAAATTTCATTTTTGTCCTTTTACCTTTATTAAGTAAATAAACCCAGATGTTAGCATGCCTGGATAGAATGGTTCAAGTCCAAGTGGATTTCCGCCTGTGAAATTACCAAAAATCATCCATGTAGTGCCAACGATCACAGGAGCAATCATCAAAATGTTTATGCCCTTGGATGGTCGGTTAGTCTGAAATGATAATAGAAATGGAAGTACCAATCCCGGGATGAGGATGGACCCGATGCCATACCAAAGATTGATCACAGATGGGACGCTAAATGCCAGTCCCAATGCGATAAATGCGGTGACGCCTAATCCTTTCCGGACAAAGTCCGTGGATGTTGCATGCCATTGTTCCTGATCATTCGATGTGGGCGATTGAATCCGCCAAAGAATATCTCTCCCAAATGTAATGGCACTAATGAATCCAAATGAGTCGATGGTGGACATGATTGTGGCCAGTAGTCCCGTAATAAATATACCGTAAGCCAAATGTGGTAGGACCAAAGCGCCCAACTGTGGAAAGGCAAATAAGGGGTTACCGGCTGAAAGGAGTGATTTGGCATAAAGCCCAGTGGAGAGGGTAAGCATGTCAAAGATGAACCAAAATCCAATGGAAATAATAATCCCTTTTTTGGCCGTTTCAGGTGATTTCGCAGCAGCACAGCGTTGGTAGAATGCCGGATCCACAAATGTCCATAATGCAATAAAAAACCATACCAAGATATACTGAATGGATGCCCCGCCGGTAGGGTCCAAATGAGATTCAGGCAAATCCATTTCAGATAGGGGACCACCGGTTTTAATGGAAAAAATGAGAAGGAGAACAAAGCCTAAAAACATAAAACTAAATTGGAAATAATCGGTCCGAACCACGGCTTTGAATCCTCCCATCCAGATGTAACTGAGGCTGATGCCCGTGGCGATGAGAAGGGCATACCCAAAAGGCAGTCCCGTGGTAAACTGAAGAAGAATGCCAATACTAAGTATGTAAGGTGCGGGACTGGCCAAGATCAAAATATAAAGGGCGCTGATTAAACCGGCGGTTTTTCCAAATGATTCATGGAATTGGTCCGGAAGTGAAATGGTCTTAAGACGGTTGATTTTTCCAGCGATGAAAAAGGCAAAAAGAAATGCAAACACATAGTAGGGCAGACCAAAAATGAACCAAGTCTGGATTCCATAATTATAGGTGTTTTCACCAATGCCTAAAATGCCACCATACCATGTGGCCACAAGGGTGATCACAATACCGGGGAGGCTCAGTTTCCGTCCTGCTAATAGATAGGATTCTGGATCTTTTCCAACTTGAGTTGATCGGTAAAAACCTAACCCTAAGAGGAGTCCTGTATAGAGGACAAGAACAGAAAGGTCGAGCCAGTGCATGAATTAGTTTTCGGGGTGGCCGCGAAAAACGAGAATTGGTTCAGTTGCGACCACAGAAAATGTAACGCCAAGGGATTGATTCGAAATGGCTCGGGCGGATGGATCCAAAACCATTTCATTCAATGAATATTTCAGGGCCGTAGTTGAAACTACTGTCCCAAACCGTTGGGGGAAAAGGGAAACCGTTTCGCCTGGAAATGAATCGAAAGATCGTTGGCCTTTGTGGCAGGTAATGGTGGCATAGTCCGTGATCATCTCAATATTCAGTTTTTCAAAATAATCAAAAAGAATATAATGATTGGCTACAGTCATATCTTCTCGTAGGCCCGTAGCACCCAAAAGAGTGACAGACTCAATCCCATTTGTCACCACCCAGTCCAGGGCTTTTTCCAGATCTGTATTTTCCTGGCTCGAGTCATGTATTTCTAACCCATGGAATTTATAATTGGGGTCAATGGAATCCATATCACCGATTATCACATGGGGTGTGAGGTCCAGTTTACCCAAGGTATTGAAGGAGCCGTCTGTACAGATGACCGTTCCCACATCTTCAAATAATTCTAACGGAATGGGGTGGGTAGGAAAGGCGCCATTGGCAATGATGATGACGGGAAGCTTAATTGAAGTTTGCATTTTATAGCGCGAAAGTTAGGCGTATTCAGCAATGATTTCATAAAAAAGGGTTTGATTCAATGAGGTAAATTATTTTATACTTGGAAACGAAATATACGAATATCGTTTCCATTACTTATGAATCAAGAAAATCAGATCGATCAAATTCTGACCGAAGGCTTTGAGTCCGTTGCTGACGGGGGTGTGCGAGCCTTTACGGTAGATGCCCTCTCTAAGCGCCTGGCCATGAGCAAAAAGACCATTTATAAGTTCTTTCCCACAAAGGAGAATTTGATTCATTGTATCATGAATTTCGCTTTGGATCGAATAAATAATGTGTTCAAAAAAGTGATGAAAGAAGAGCCCAATCCTGCCGTTCAGTATATTAAAATCATGGAAGCTATTTGTACCTTTGCCGGACGCCATTCCGTTCATAAACTGGTAGAACTGAAATCACTCTATCCCCAATTCTGGGAAGAAGTAGAAACATTTCGAATGAGCCATGAAAAAGATTTTTACAAGATTCTAAAGTCTGCTCAAGAAATGGGTTTAGCTCGAGAAGATATTGATATGAAAATGGCATCCATTGTGTATGTGAATATTGTCAACAGCACCTTTCAACCGGAATTCTTTTTAAAAAATGATCTGCCCATAGGGGAGACAATCCGTGGATTTGTTAAGGTAGTGGCCCGGGGTATTTTCAACGAAAAAGGCCGTGTGGCCATTAATCAATATTATGAGCAAAATAGAATCTAAATATTCAGACCACCCCATTCGCAGATTCTTCATCCGCCAAAGTCTGGATCACCCGAAACGAACCATATTCGTCTCTTTATTGGTCACCGTCATTATGGCCTCGGGATTACAGTTTTTCACCATTGATGATGATATGCTTAAAATGATGCCGGAAGATTTGCCATCCAGAATGTCATGGGACGATATCCAGGATGAATTTGGCAGCACAGAAGTAATCTTTATAGCATTTGGCCATGAAGGACAGGATGGGTTTCATCCAGATGCGCTGGCAAAAATGTGGGACCTGTCCGAAGCCTTAGAAGCATCACATTGGGTAGATGAAGTAACATCTATTTCCACGTACACGCGCATGGATAATTACGATGGCTTCATGGAAATTGATGATCTTCAGCTGGATAGAATTCTATCTCAGGATAAAGCAAATGACATCCGTTTCTACTTGGATAAGAATGATAAGATTAAAAAGCAATTGGTGAGCCAAGATGGGGATTATCTCGTGGCCATTGTCCAGCCATTTGACAGTATTGAAATGGTGGGATTTGTTTCAGAAGTAAAAGCTATTGCAGACAGTTTATTGATAGGGTACGACGTACATTATGGCGGGCAGGCTTATTTCACCGGAATTATGCCCCCCATGATTCGGGATGACGTGCGTGGACTCATGGTGGCGGGGATGATCATAATGATTATCATTCTAATGTTGAACTTGCGGAATATCGCCGCGGTGGCCATGGTTATTACCGTCATCATACTATCATTAGGGGGTATGATGGGCTTCATGGGATGGATGTTTAGATTGACCGGTTCGGGTAAATTTCTATTCACCCTCGCCAATACCTCCATGCCTATTATTATGCTGACCATTGCCAATTCCGATGGCGTCCATGTCATGACCAAGTTTTTCAAAGAATTTCGAGTATTTAAGGAAAAGCGACATGCGATCGCCTCCACTATGGATTCATTATTGATTCCCATCTTCCTTACGAGTATTACCACGGTTGCTGCATTCTCTGCCATGACGACGTCTCCACTAGAACCCCTTATTGGATATGGCATCACCATCAGCGCAGGCATTTTTTTTGCATGGTTTTTGAGTTCCACGTTATTGCCATCCCTGATTAATCTAAAAAAATGGGATCCCAACTCAAAAGCGATGACCACCAAAAGCATATTTGAAAAGATAATCGATAAATTAGGCAAATTGGTTCTGACCCATCCAAAGTATATTTTTTCTACAGGATTATTGATTGTAATCATCGGCATTGGTGGACTGCTCAAGGTATCGGTTGATGTGGATATATCCAAATTTTTTAAAGAAGGATCCGAATTACGAAACAGTATGGATTTCCTTGGTGAAAAGATGAATGGGACGATTGATCTCCGGGTGCGATTAGAGGGGGATATGAAAGATCCAGTTATATTAAAAAATATGACCAAACTTCAGAATCGATTGGAGGAATTCCCGCAAGTGAGAACCAGTTATTCTATTGCCAATGTGGTGGAACAAATGCATCGAACCGTCATGGATGATGATCCGGCATACGAAACCATCCCTGAATCCAGAGATAAGGTGAATAACCTGTTTACCATGTATTCCATGTCTGGCGATCCCGATGACTTTTCAACCATGGTGGACTATGATTATTCAGTAGGATTGGTGACTGCTTTCAGTACCAATTTATCTACCCATGAGATCTTTAAGATTGTAGATGCCACCCAAAAATTCATGGATACGGTTTTCCCTGTATCTATGCCGACCAATTTTACGGGCATAATTGTGATTACGCGGGATTTGATCAATTTGTTAATTGAATCCACCATTTTTAGCATCATATTTTCTCTAATCATCATCGGTATTATTGCATCCATCTTTTTTAAGAAAATTCTTTGGGGCGCTTTGGCGGTTATACCACTTACATCGGCTGTACTAATCAATTTTGGATTCATGGGATATTTTGGAATTGAACTCTCCCATGTGACGGCAATCCTTTCTTCAATTATTATTGGGGTGGGGGTAGATTTTGCTGTCCATTATATTGCTCAATTTCGCCGATTATCCCGTACCATTGGTGAAGATAAATTATCGCGAGAAGTGGTAGATGATGTGGGGTATCCCATCATCCTGGATGCGGCCTCAAATATGGGATTTGGTGCTTTATTATTTTCTGCATTTGTGCCAATCCAATACATCGGCGGACTCATGGTCTTTGCCATGGTGTCTACCTCCTTAGGTACCTTAACGGTACTATCCGCATTGGCCGAATTATTAAAGAAAAAATTGATCGAAAGGAATACAAAATGAGATTCACGCTTTTGACACTTTTAATAACCATGGCATGGGGGCAGACTGGTATAGACATTGCCAAAATGGTGGATGATAAAGTTTTACCTAAGGATATGTCAAACACTACAAAAATGGTTTTGACCAATTCAAAGGGAAAGACAAGGACCAATATGATGATGTCCAAATCCATGGATGGGAATAAGAAGCAGATTATTTGGTTTATGGCGCCCAAGGATGACAGGGGTGTAGCTTTCTTAAAAATTGAGCATGATAATAAAGATGACGAAATGCGGATGTGGCTCCCGGCATTCAAAAAGGTAAGACGAATCTCATCCAAGCGAAAAGGGGATGCCTTTATGGGATCGGATATGAGTTATGAGGATCTAACCAATCGAGATATTGCGGACTATGATTATAATCGACTGGATGATGAAACGATTAATGGTACCCTGTGTTATGTATTGGAATCCACACCAAGAACATCTGCCAATTCTACTTACTCGAAACATTTATCATGGATTGATCAATCTTCTCTAACAATTCTTCAGGAGCATTCATTTGATAAACGAGGTAAATTGAAAAAAGAAAAAACCTTTAAGTATCAAAAGCTTAAAGACTATTTTGTGATGGATCAAGTTTATGTGAAGGATGTACAAAAGAATCATTCCACAGAAGTTACATTTGAAAAACTTGAAGTGGATTCGGGTGTGAAATCGGCCCTGTTTCAAGAAAAGAATTTGAAACGAATCCCAAGGTAGAGGCGTGGCATGCCTCGCCTCTAAATTAACTTGATGATGAAAAATATCTTTAAACTTCCACTGCTGCTACTACCTGCCAGTTTACCTGCCCAGATAAATTTCTCGGGTGAAATAAACCCGAATGTGATGACACGTACTTCCGATCAGTCTCAAATCAATTTACCCTATCGATTATTATCATTGGATCTTGGTTTTACCATGGGGAATTGGGATTTAAAAACCAATTCTGTAATTGAATATCGAAATAAACCCTCTGAGAGCACTTTTGATCTTAGGGAGATCTATTTGGCTTACTTTCCAGAATGGGGAGAAGTAAAAATCGGGAAACAGATTCATGCATGGGGCTCTGCTGATGGCAACAATCCAACAGATAATCTGAATCCTTACGACTATTATTACCTCTTTGAGCCCGGGGTCGGGAAAAAAATCGGCACGTGGTCTATCGCCACAAAATTGTACTACGGGAATTACCAGTTAGAAGGTATCATTACGCCAAAATTTGTCCCAAACCGATTTCCCTATGGAGAGACGGATTTCCCCATATCCATCCCTGAAAAACCAACCATAGATTATTCTGTTCAAGATGAATTAGAATTGGGTTTCCGGGTGCAAACCACAGTAGGTGAAAGTGATTTTGGATTTTCGATGTTTAGGGGGAATGACAGATCGCCCAGTCTATCAACAATTCAATATTATCCAAAGGATGAAAATCAGCCGGGGAGTACAGAAAGGATTATCCCCCAGTTGGGATATCGCACCACCACCGTTTGGGGATTGGATTTTGTTACCTTTACTGGGGATTTTTCTGTGAGAGGTGAAGGGGCGATCTTTAAGACGCAGAGCCCATTATTAAAATTGAATCTTTTCAAAACACCTCTAAATCTTTACGAGTTACATCAGGAAATCACCTATGCACAATATGTTTTACAAGTGGAATATATTTCTGCATCAGGATTAACCATTACCGGCCAGTTATTAGGGTATTCAATCAACAATCAAAAATATGATTGGTTTCAAACATTAACCCAGGAATTGGTTACCTTTGCCCCTCCTACATTTCAACCGGGGATGGGTACCCCTTTTGCAATTTTTTCTGACCAGTCCTTCTTGCTTAGTTCTTTGGGTACGCTCATGAATGGCAGGTTGGAATTAAGAGGTGCAACAATGATAGACATCGGTGAAAAGGGGAAAATGTTAAGTGCATCTGCGGCGTATTCACCCTGGGAAAACTGGAATATAGATATGTCGGTCACCCTTTTTTCAGGAGATAAAGATGACCCAGAAAATACATTTGGGAAAATGGAAGCATTCTCTCACACCAAGTTAGGTGTTTATTTTAATTTTTAGATAACGATATACTAATTCGTCACGGCGAATTTTAATAATAATATAAGATTAAAACTTGAATTCAAAATTAACGATTAATTCCGTATCATCTCCAATTTTCCGATAATTTGGCGCTATAGTGAGACCTTTGCCCGGAGAGAATTCCAATCCAGTGATTAAATAATTCTTATCTTCACTGCTTACTTTGGTATTGGGTGAAAACATATCATAGCGGATAAACATACCCAAATTTGACTTCAATTGATAGTGGCCATAAGTGGATATGACCTGACTGGTTACCGTTGCGCCAGTATCCTCTTTTTGATTCCATTCTAAGCCACCACGGATATTTTTTCCTGCATAACCGCCAAATACACCTATAACTGTTTTATTCTTTACCATGAGTGAATCAAAATTGTAGGGTTCTGTAGAGAATGACGTACCCACATTAAATCCATCGTTTTTATTCAGTTTTTGTTCCCCATACACTGCCTGGAAGGATAGCTTTTTATGGTCATCATTTTCTGATGTTTTATATCCATTCCCATTGGTAATTAATGCGCTAAAACCAATTTTATTCATAGATTTATACAATCCGATACCGATATCTGCTGAACTGGAATACTTGAATAAATCCATGGACATCTTTTGGATATATCGTTTTCCCCAAGTGTTTTCTTGGACTTTGAACATATTCATGCCTTGCATACCAATGACGACTTTCACTTGACTGGTCTTCCAATCCACTTTTGCATTTTTGATATACATATTTTGAGGAGATGATTTGTAATCCACATCGGCTTGAAATTTATAGGTAATATTTTCCGATACTTTTTTAGTCACCGTCAAGTAAACACGTTTAAAACCAAAGCTACTGTTTGCGTCATCTCCACTAGGTTGGGAATAATGGAAAAAAGTTTTCCCCGTAATTTCTTGACAAGAGGCCAAATTAAGCGTATTTATCTCAAATACAAGTATGACCAAAAGGCATTTTTTCATTTTTATTTTTTATAACCGATAGAATCGAAGGGGTTAACCAATGTGGTCGTAATATTTTTTAGATGTGCACCGATCCTTTTTAAATACCTTGCATACAAAGTGACCGCCGCTGTTTTAGAAGGAGATCCAAAATCAAGTTCACCGCGTAATACACTGTTCACTATTTCATCAGATTTTCCTGTTAATTGTTCATGATAACCTTTTTTCATATCTTTGGCAATATTTGTATCTTGTTTATTAATGGCTTCAAACGTTTTATCGAATCTCGATTGAACTTCATTTTCAATTGTAGTCAGGTCTTCCGAAATTTCTTCTGAAATAATTTGGTTAGGATGATTAATTGCTAGATCAAGGATATTCTTACAATAATCACCAATACGTTCAATATCCACTACCATGTTGATTAAGATTAGTCCATTGGCTATATCGACTTTTTCTGACTGTACAGAATAATGGGTAAGTACTTTTCGGCGGACTTCCTGTTGAAATTCGTTGATTTCTTTATCTCTCTTTTTTAATTTTTTAAGCGTTTCAATATCCTGCGCTTCCCGCAGATAAATAATAGACTGCGAAAAAATATTTCTTGAAAGTTCAAGCATTTCACAAGATTGATCCCATGCTTGCTTAGATAAGTCGTTTGCTCTCCAAATATTTGTTAATTCTTTCAACATAGCATAGCCTTCCTGATGATTAAAAAATTATGAATATAACTGGGATGAAATGAAGCAATATATACCCAATGATGAAAAGGGTCAAGTTTTTGGATGATACACTAGCTATTTCACCAACCCATTCTGCTAATCGAATTGGAATCTCTCTAAAAGGATATAGCATAGTTATACCAAAAATGTTGAAAATCAAATGAGAAAATGCTACCGTTACAGCTATAGGATTTTGCGTTGTCATGGCAGCTAATAAGGCAGTTACAGTTGTACCAATATTGGCTCCTAAAGTATAGGGGAAAAGTTGGCGAATGGTAACAACACCAGCACCTGCGAGCGGTATGATCATAGAAGTTGTAATAGAGCTGCTCTGGACTAAGATCGTCATTAGAATTCCAAATAATAAACCTGTTAAAACATTTTTAAATAAATAATCATTAATAATTATCTCGAGCTGGGTTAAAACTAATGAACGCATTGTTTTGATGAGTTTTGTTAGCGCAAAAAACATCAAAATAATCGAGAAAACCATCAGCATGATGTGAGTATAGGGTAAGTAAGAAAAAAGATTATCAAAAATATTGATAACAGGATCAAGGATTGCTTTCAATGGATTAAAAGCTTTGTAGCCACCTGCACCAGAGAATAATACTTCCATTTTAACGGCGACGCGTGTGATAATATTATAATAAATCTCCAGTGGAAATAAGACTATCACAGCAAGTATATTAAAAAAATCATGAACAACGCTTGATGAAAAAGCACGTTTAAACTCGACTCGATTCGTAATATGTCCAAAGGATACAAGTGTGTTTGTAATGGTGGTTCCAATGTTTGCTCCCATAATAATTGGCACTGCACTTGCCAAGTTTAGGGCGCCACCTGCAACAAGCCCAACAACGATGGATGTTGTTGTTGAAGAGCTTTGGATTAGGCTTGTTGCTACTATTCCAATCAGTAATCCAGCAAAGGGATTGGAGGTCATTTCAATGAGTGTTTCTGCAAACCCTTTCCCAAACAGTTTAAAGGAGTGGCCTAATAGTTTAATGCTTAAAAGAAAAATGTAAAGCGTAAGAATTACAACGAATACTTTAAAAATTTTTTTAAATAATGGATTATAAGTGGTTGGAGCCATTTTTTGGTTTACTTATAATTTGCGGAGATAAAACTAATTTTTTATAGTCATTTCTAGCCAGATAAATTAATACAAAATAAAATAATTACAGTTTTTTTTAAAAAAATTAATTACGCAATGGTTTGCCCTTTTTTAACATATAGCGGATACGATCCTGAGTTAAAGATTCTCCCGCCAAAGAGACAAATGCTTCACGTTCAATATCCAGAAGATACTGTTCATCTACTGTTTTAGTTAGTCCAGCTTTATCGCCGCCTGTGAGAACAAAGGCTAATTTTTTGGCAATCAATTCATCATGGGATGAAATTTTCCCCTGAGCCTTAAAGCCTTTTAAGGCCATGGCCATTGCTGTGCGGCCACCTGTGCCCGGTAGTTTTAAATCATCCCGGTATTGGGGTGGATTAAAGCCATCATTCACCATTGTCAGGGCTCTTTTCTTGGCAGCTAAGATGCGATGGTCATTATTAATAATTATCGTGTCAGATTTTAACAAGTATCCCAGAAATTTTGCTTCATCAGCGCTGGTGGCTACTTTGGCAAAACCGATTGTCTCAAATGCTTTTTGCGATACCTGAAAGGCATTAATACGGCCCTTGCCGCTGTTTTCCATCAGGTTCAAAATTAAGCGCAGATTTCCACCGGCACCAGGTATCAGTCCTACGCCCACTTCTACAGCGCCGATATACAATTCACCTGCTGCCACACGATGTGCTGCGGGTGCTATTAATTCAAACCCACCACCTAAAGTAAGATGATGGGGTGCAGCTACAACAGGTGCTTTGGAAAAACGTATCCGTTGAGTCAAATCCTGAAGCTGCTTTATGGTATCGTTCATTTGATCCCAGGCGCTGGCTTCTATGGCCTGAATCATATTTGCCAGGTTAGCTCCAGCGCAAAAGTTGGCTCCCTGATGTCCGATTATTAAAGCCTGATATTTGTCCGCTTCTAATAAATCCATCCCATCGCTAATGGTTTGACCCAAGGAACCGTCAATTGGATTTAGTGTAGGTTGCAAAACGGAGTGAAATTGGACATTCAGCACACCATCTCCCAAATCAATCAGACTAGCGCTCCAATCTTTTTTGACGATGTTTCCACCTGTTTTATGAACATTTAGGTTGATAGACTTTTCACTTTGATTTTTAGTTTGAACTGATTGAGAAATCACATCATAATATTCAAGCTTTCCATCTGAAACTGAATAGAAAGAGTTACGGCCTGAAGCCAGCATATCTTTCACCCATTGAGGTACAGATTTTCCATCTGCCTCCATATGGGAAACGGATTCGGCCACACCAATAGCATCCCAAACTTCAAAAGGGCCAGCATCCCAACCATAGCCCCACTTCATGGCATTGTCGATATTGATGATATCATCGCTAATCTCAGGAATTCTGTTGGCAGAATAGATCAATGTACGGGAAAGAACTTCCCAGAAAAATTTTCCACCCTTGTCATCGCTATAAGCCATGGCTTTGATTTTTTCACCCATGGATTGGCGATCCTTTGCCAATCTGAATCCGTCAAAACGTACTTTTTTCTGTGGACCGTATTCCCCTGTTTTGAAATTAAGGGAAAGGATCCCATCATCCGTTTTCTTATAAAATCCTGCTTTTGTTTTGGCGCCCAGATTCCCAGAGTCCACGAGCGTTTGAAGAAAATCGGGAATTTTGAATGTTTCCCGTTCCGCATCATCGGGGAGGTTTTCATACGAGGTCCGTTGTACGTTGATCATGGTATCTAGTCCCACTACATCTGCCGTACGGAAAGTGGCACTTTTAGGACGTCCCACAACTGTGCCGGTCAATTTATCCACTTCTTCTACCGTGAGTCCTTGCTCAATGGCCGTTTTCATGGTAACTGCCATCCCGAACACACCAATTCTATTACCAATAAAGTTGGGTGTATCCTTGGCATGAACAATGCCTTTACCCAAAACATCCTCGCCAAATTTTGCGATCATATCATAGACTGCATCTTCTGTATCCGGGCCTTTCACCAATTCCAGAAGGCGCATGTATCGGGGAGGATTAAAGAAGTGGATAATCATGAATCGTTTTTTTAAGGTTTCAGGAAGGACAGTTGTGAGATCTTCCAATGGTATCCCGGATGTATTGGAGGTTAGAATAACTGATTCTTTTAAATGAGGTACAATATTATTATAGACCGCATGTTTAATATCCAGCCGTTCGGCGACTGCTTCAATCACAAGGTCAACTTCACTGAGCCTTTTCAGATGTTCATCATAATTGCAGGGTGTAACTAATTCAGCATTTTTTGGTTTATATAGCGGGGCTGGTTTCAGTTTTGTGAGGCCATCAGTTCCTTTTTGTGCCAGTTCCTGACTTATATCAAATAGGAGTGCAGGTATACCTGCATTAGCAAAATGTCCGGCAATTTGCGCACCCATAACACCGGCACCTAACACAGCCACTTTTTCAAATTGTTGACTCATGATCTCCCTTAATATTTACGGTCTTTTTATGATGGTAGTAATGCCTTGGCCAGTCCCAATACACATGGTGGCCAACCCCAAATGCTTATCCTGCTGTTCCATCAAATTCATAAGGGTACCAATGATGCGAGCGCCGGATGAACCGAGAGGATGCCCTAATGCCACAGCACCACCGTTAAGGTTAACTTTATCTGGGTCCCAGCCTCCTTCCTGTATCACATACAGAGCCTGAGCGGCAAATGCTTCATTCAATTCAATGACTTCAATATCCTCAATCTTAAGGCCAGCTTTTTCAAGTGCTTTATTGGTAGCCGGGATTGGGCCCATGCCCATACGGGTCCAATCCACACCGGCAACAGCACGGGAAACGATTTCAGCCCGGATGGCTAATCCATTTTCTTTGGCAAATTTCTCACTAGTGATTAGAAGAGCTGCAGCACCAATAGAAAAGGGACTGCTGGTTGCAGCGGTAACGGTTCCATTTTCAACAAAAGCAGGGCCTAAACTTTTGATTTTTTCTACATCAGGTACCCTGGGACCTTCATCTTTGGTAATCTTTACCTCACCGTACATATCAACTGGAACAACCTCATTATCAAATTTACCCTCTTCCCAGGCGGATAACGCTTTTTCATGTGATTGGATGGCAAAGGCTTCTTGGTCTTCGCGGGAAATATTACCATCCTTGGCCAGGTTTTCTGCTGTTTCACCCATACCGATATAATATTCTTGTTCCGCCAGTTCAGGGTGGAAATCTGGCGCAAATCCTCCAGGGGGAATAGAGAACATATCTTCAACGCCCGCAGCGATGCCTGCATCCACATCACCACTTTCGATGGCGGTGCTGACCTGATGAACAGCATCCATAGCAGATCCACAAAAACGATTGACGACTTTCCCTGGTACTGATTGAGGAAGCCCCGCTAAAGCACCAGCTGAGCGACTAATTAACATACCTTGCGGACCTTCAGGAAAAGCACAACCTACAACCAAATCCTCCATTTGATTCGGATTCACTTTTTCATTTCTGTCTAAGAGACCTTGTACAACTTGAGCCGTCAAGTCATCAGGGCGGATTCCAACCATTTGACCATTCTTTACACCGATCGGTGATCGGACTGCATCAATAATTACTGCTTTATTTCCCATTATAATCTCCTAGTAGGGGTATTTGTTATTTTTAAACACATGATTCGCAATATTCCTTTTCAAACCGATCACATTGGTCTTTAAAAGGATACGTGTTCTAAATTCATTCACTTTTTGATCCACCAGTGGGATGGGGTTACCATTAAAGATTGCATTGACAACTGTATGTACCTGCACCATGATTCGACTGCCCATTTCAGCTGTAAATACCTTAGCAATATCAACCACAGTGGTTTCAGGTAGATCACTGCCCATGATCTTTCTGGCGCGGACCACTGTACTTTCGGCCGTGTAAATATCGGTGAAAATATCGGCAAATATTTCTGTCAGCTGCTGTTCGTGTTTCAAGTCTTGTCCATATTTGCAAATAGCTTCATTGAACAGGAAGAGGGCAAATCGTTTGGCTGTTTCAATTGACTGACATTCCTTCATTAATGTTTGATCATTCAGCTCCAATGCACCATTTGACATAAAACTCTCAATTTCACGAATCGCCTCCCGTATCGGTAATTCTTCCATCAATGCCTTTTTCAGCATAAAACCTGTAATGATTTGACGATTTATCTCATTGGTGCCTTCCCATATCTGGTTGATTCTGTCATCACGGTAGGCACCGGCAAGACTGTATTCTTCCAAGAATCCATACCCGCCCAGAATCTGTAATCCCTCATCTGTGACCATATGGCTTGTATCACTCCCAAAAACTTTTACCATGGATGTTTCGATGGCAAATTTTTCCATGGCTTCACCATAGTGGATATAATAATCCGGATCGGATTTATCAATTTGATCGGTCGCTTTTTGGAGCAGGTCAATGGTGCGATATATCATACTATCGGTAGCGAAAGTTCGAACAGTCATATTTGCAAACTTTTTAATGATGGCGTCAAAATGAGCAATTGATTGTCCAAAAGCACGTCTTTCCTTTGCATATTCAACAACATTTGTAATTACCTGTTTCGATCCGCCTAAACAGGATCCACCTAATTTGAAACGGCCAATATTCAGGCAATTATATGCAATAGTGGTTCCTTTTCCAACTTCGTAGAGGAGGTTGCCGACTGGTACTTTGGCATTCTGAAAAATAAGTGGAGTAGTGGAGGATCCCTTCATGCCCAATTTATTTTCTTCTGCTCCTAAGGTAAAACCTTCTGTATCCCGATCAACCAAAAAGGCACTGAATTTGTCACCATCGACTTGTGCAAAAACAGTATAAACATCGGCCCAAGCACCATTCGTGATAAATGTTTTTTCTCCATTCAGGGTATAATATTTACCATCTTTAGATAATGTAGCAGTGGTTTTACCAGCAATTGCATCTGAGCCTCCGGATGGTTCCGTCAATCCATAAGCGCAAATAATCTCACCCGTAACAATCTTTGGGAGATATTTCTGTTTTTGCTCTTCTGTGCCGAACCAGACGATGGGCAGACAACCAATTCCTGTTTGAACAGCCCATGTCACAGCAAAGGATGGACATTGGACTAGTGCTTCCGCTACAATCGCTGTGGTGATTTTATCAAGATCAATACCGCCATAGGTTTCTGGGACATCAATACCCAATAGTCCCAATTCACCCATTTCCTTAATAAGTGCCTTGGCCAGATCGGGATCGTATTTCTCGATCTCTTCTTTTTGTGCCAAGACGCGGTCACGGTCAAATTCCAGTACCATATTATAAATTTGAGTATGTTCTTCAGAGAAGTCTTCTCTAGAATAGACAGTAGCTTTGGAAATTGGTTCCAATAGAAATTGACCACCGATATTTGATTGTATTGTTGATTCATTCATAAAGATGCCTCATTTCTTTTTCGCCAAACCAGCCAAGATAAAATCACTTATTGTTTGCATATATTCTCTGGCCTTCACCCCATGCGGTTCAAATAAAGTAAACCAATTAATCGATTCTACATTGAGCATAATTGACATTGCTGTGATCCGCGCGTTAACATTTTTAAATTCACCATCGCGAATTCCCTTGACAATAATTTTCTCTAATAAATCTAAAAATCTTGAATAAACAGATTGGAGTTTTGCTCCAAAGTCTGAATCTTTCTGTGCCATAGACCAAAATTCCGTAAGTGCAGAAAAGGGGTCTGGGTCTGATTCATATTGATTGGTAAAATATTTGAATAAATCCCTCAATTGATTTGAAGCTGATTGATCAATCTCTACCAAATGATTTATCATGGCTGAATATTGATTTACCCAATAGTCAACCAGATCTAGATACATATCCTTTTTGGATTTATAATACCAGTAAATCGCACCCTTACTCAACTGGGATGCTTGGACCACATCATCCATTCGTGATCGTTCGTATCCATTGTTTACTAAGACGGTTAGGGCAGCGTCTAAAATTTGATTTTTGCGTAGATCCTGTTTCTCTTGATTCATCTATAAACCGACTGGTCAGTCTATTTTACTTTTGGATCAATTTAGTTGCAAGGGTTTTATTTTAATTCGGCAAAACTATTTGTATTGAAATGTAATTATTAAGTGAAATATTTTAAAACTTTTTGCTTTGTTTCTTTATCTAAAACGGGATAGGCATAAGGAACTTTAGAGGAAGTAGAATTAATAATATCTTTTTATAATATTATTATTGGTAAGCAATGTTTTGATTATATCTATAAATTAAATTTTATTCCGGCTGAAAAGGTTCGAGGTAATGTTGGCCTTAATCCTGCAGGCCTTCTAGCTATTATAGATTGTGAATCCGTTAAATTTTTTATAGTAAAAAATAAATTCGATCGATTATTTAATTTATATTCACTAGTTATATCAATTTGAGTTAAATCGTCCGTTGAGTATTCATTATCTAAAGTACCACTTCCTGCTTTTGTTCTCATTGCACTAATTTTTTTCAATCTAAAAAAAATATTTGCTTTTGGGGATAGAAGTCCAAACTCAGTAAAAAGTTGATGAGTGGGTAGATAGGGCAACTCATCATCTTCTTGTACAGATCCCCAAGGTTCAAATTCACTTTCAAAGCTTGATAAGAATTCTGAGTTGGTGTAGGTATAACTAAATTCTATAGGTGCTAAATAATTTCCAAATCTAAGATTTCTATTTATAGATAATTCAACTCCGTTAATTTTAACTTCTCCGGCATTAAATTGATCATAAGTTCCTTGACCAGAAAACTGAGTATCATCACCAAGAAGATTGGAATAATGATTATTAAAGAAAACGGTTTTTATTTTATTTAAACCTTTATTTACAATGATACCTGCCTCAATATTTACACTTTCTTCTGGTTCTATATCATCTGATTCATTTGAACCAGGTCCTGGAGGGGAAAATCCCTTATGAATTCCTGCTAAAAGTTCGATATCTGGATTAAGCTGATAAATAAAACCAATTCCAGGTACTAGAATATTGAGTGTTTTTGATTTTTGCGATGGAGTTAGTTGTCTATTAGGATCATTCCAACTCAAATTATTTGATGTGACATCACCTTTCCAATCCCTACGTTTTAGTTCAATTGATTCATATCTAATTCCAGCTGTTACAGTAAAATTATCAACAGTAAACTGGTCTTCAATAAAATATGCGGTTGAAGTTGCATCATCCACTCTATTATTTTTTGATCCAATACCCCAAATTCCATTTGTTGTAAGCTTAAGGACATTTTTTTGCATACCATATTTATCTACTTTTTGGTAGCGATCCATCTGATCTTTATGAAGTCTTAAACCAATCATTAAATTATGTTTAAAAATAAAATTAGATTTAATATTGGAAGCTAATTGTATTCCTTGAGAATAATATTCTCTATTATTTGCTTTAATTTGGTAAGTGTTATCAGCGGCTTCTGTTACAGAAAGAAATGAATAATTTTTATGATTATTCCCCGCTGATAATAAAGATCCTATTGAAGTGCCATTAACTTTTGATAGTTTATACCAATTACGCTTAAAATTATTTCTATAAAATACCAATGATAGGTTGGAATTTTGTGATAATTGTATAGAGTTCATCAGTGAAATTTGAAAATGATCTGCATCCATTTGATCTTTTTGAGAAGATGAATATCTAGTGTAAGGATTTCTATTATAATCTTTATCTGTAAGACCAAGATAAGTTTCGTTACTTAATTCATCAGTTAAGCTAACTTTTAATTCAAATGCAGTTGGGAAATTTATCAAATTTGTTTTATATCTAATTTTTCCCATTAAATCAGTTTTAGCATAACCGGTATTTCCATTGACATAGTCTAACAGTTTAAATCCGCTATTTTCATCATGTAAAACTTCAAATAAATATCCAAAATTTGAGTTTGATGATCCTATATTTGCTTTCAAAAAATATGAACTATGATCACCTCCACTCATAATAATATTAGATTTAAAACTCGCTGGGATTGGTGTCGAAACATAGTTTAATGCACCGCCAGTCGAATGAGGACCATACTTTATTTGAGATGAACCTTTCCTTGCCTCAAGAGCATACATTCGCCCAGCAGTTGGAG
>CAYVNB010000003.1:3917-35378 GCA_964452665.1 uncultured bacterium | reverse complement strand
ACACATTGAGAATCTGCTGCTGGTTATCACCGCCTCCCAGCGTCATATCAACGAAGGCATATCCCTGGTCATCCGTATATATATCTTGAAATAGAAGAAACAGCTCATTGCCATCAGGGGTATCATTATTATTTTGGTCAAAAAATGCTTCGATTTTATAGGGTCCGTCACTGGGCATGATGCTGCTACTTTTTATTTCAAAACCCCATCCTTCATTCGGTGATGGTGAATTTTTACCATCTGCATTACCAACAAAATTCGGGCCTCCATTATTCCCTGGCAACCATACTCCTACATGGACATCTCCTACCCCAATATCCTGGTTCAGCCGAGCCACAATCTCAATGGTGTTTTGTTTTCCGGTGCCGCCGCCACCTCCATAAACATCCGGACCATATTTAGCAGGGCCAGCATTTTGCCCTTGCATTGAAATAAATGCCCCATTATTATTGAACCCACTATTATCCTTCACCTCAGTAGTAGAGAGTTCATCAAACTGAAATAACAGCTTAGTCCCTTTTTCAGCATTATATCGAGCTATTGGCACTTCAGTAAAAAGGGGGGCGTCTTTTCTGAATCTAATCTCATCCATTAAGCCGTCAAAAGGAACTCCAAAGAAAAAAATATCATCAACTGTATTCGGGAAACCAGCAGGATAATCAACTGCAGCTACTTGTACACCATCAAAACGTATTTCTAACTCAGATCCACCACCACTACCATTATTGCTATGAATAAAAATATGATGCCATTTTTCGTCAAAAAGACTGTTATTTATAAAGTTGATTTGTCTCGTAACTTCAACTTGAGTCCCAAGGTTCTCGCTAATGAAGACTTCCCATTCGAAGACGCCAAATCCCATTGATTTTACCTTTAAATAAAAATGCTCTTTCAAATTCTGAGGATCTTGATTATTATAATTCATCAAAAATGTTACTGTACCTGTTGAAGGGGGTTCATGAAATTTAACCCATGTCTCTATACTCCAATTCGGTTCAGCTTTTATAGGAGGAATTACTCCGATAGATGCTCCATTAGCAGTCGATGATCCTCCGAAATCAAATGAATAACTTGAAGTAGTACCCCCACTCCAATCCTGAGGCGCACCTTGATCAATCCACTTTTTTATCTTATCCTCCTCTGCCTGGGAAAGGGTCCCTCCCTTTGGCATCCGATCACCAAAAGATGTATTCCCCACAATTTTTTGATGTAGCACTGAATTCATGGCGTCGCTCGGCTTCACTCGCGAAAAAGTAGGCCAACCCTGTGAGGCTACATTTACCAGTTCAGAATAACTGTACTCAGCCAAAAGTTTCAATCCACCGCTTGGATTACTTACGTTATGGCATGAACTAGTACAAGAATTATCCCAAATAGGTTGTATTTCACTTAGGTATGTCTGCTGTGAAAAACATACTGAAAGGAGAGCTATAGCAATTATAATACGTCTCATGCTCCACCCCCTGTGGTTGGAGGCGGCGGAGGTTCAGGGAGATCCGCATCTCCCCCACCCTGCGATGCCAGATAGGCTCCCCCACCTGCAAGGACGAGTAAAATAAGAGTGTTTCTAAACCATTTACTGCCGCCTTTTTTCTTCGGTTTTTCTTCTACAACCTCTTCTTTTACTTCAACACCAGCCATCGCCAGAAGGTCAGCAGGTGGCATTAAACCCACCAGTTCCCAGGCTACAATCTGGATTTGCGGTAATAACCCATCCACTTCACCTTTATAGGTTTTGCTCACCGTCTTTTCCGTTTCCCCGGATTCCACAGTAAACATACGGGCTTCAATGGTATAGGAGTCCCCAATTTTTCCAAATGACCCTGTGATCATTTTTTGAACACCAAGCAAAGCGCCAATTGCAGTTGCACATTCGGCAGTTGTACAACCGGATTGCTGAAATCCCTGCTCTTCCATGATTTCACTCATTTGATTTCTTTCAACCATAATAAGTGCCTCGGTCTGTACCAATTCTGAGCCCAATCTTTGGGTGAGCACCTGTGCTTCCTGAGTAGTTATTCCCTTTCCTTCAAAATCAAGTACAGCCGCCGTGGGTTTTGCTTGAGAGGCATCATTCACCTGAGCAAAAAGCCCGGAAAATAATATGGTTAATATAAAATATCGGTGTAACCGTTTCATGAGATCCTCCTGTTCAACTGCAAATCTACAGAAAAAGTACCCTAAATCCTGTGATACAATCAACAGGGTTCATATAAATAAAAAGGGGCCAAATTGGCCCCTTTTGTCATCATTAAAAAAATAAACGCCTATTTTAGGAAAACCATCTTTCGCGTTTTATTCAATACCACCTTACCCTGACCATTTCTGATCATTGCATGATAGAAATACACGCCAGTTGATACCTTATCGCCCAAGCCATTTCGGCCATTCCAGATGAAATTGTAATAACCGGCTGGGCGGTATTCATTGGCAGCTAACCTTGTGATCTCTTCACCCAACAGGTTGTAGATAATCAAATCCACATTCGCATCTTCCTCTAGGCTGATCATAATGGATGTCTGAGGATTAAATGGGTTGGGATAGTTCTGGGCCAATGTAAATGCATCGGGATAAAGGCTCACGCCGGCATTATTATCCTCAACAAATTGTTTCGTCCCGACCACCAATCGTAATTCCTGTTTTAAGTAGCTGTCCGAGCCCGTATTGGCAAATCGATACTGACTGTCCCACTCTAAGTTCTTGGCCTGTTTCGTGGTCTTATTGATAAGGAATACGTCATATTCTTCTGGGATATATCCCAATCCTTCGAATGTGATATAAGTTCGTTGACCGTTGGTGGGGGCAAACACCTGGAGATCCCAGTAGTGACCCGCTTCATTAGGTTTTCTAATATCTTTCGCATATAGGTCGGGTGTTTCTTGTCGATTCCGATTATCAATACGAAGAACCACATCGCCCGGTACACCAGGGGGTTCAAATTCATCTAATGGATCATATCCATCAGAAGCGAATGATCTTACACCCACGCTATTCAGTTCATCCCGGGCATTGCCGGTAATGGCGATTATATCCACGATCCACTCGTTCGCATCCATGGGATAATCATCGGGATTCATGGCTTTGGCCATTTTCCCGAAAGTGGTTCCACGAACATCTATATTCAGATTGGCTGATCCACCGGATTTAAAAATGTAACCTTTCCATGGCTGGAGAGATGAACCGGCACTGGACCATGAATTATTCCAAGTGTAGATGGAGCCCGCGTCACGAATATTGATTCCGTCGTCAGTATAAATATTGTCTAAAGAAACATTGAAATTGTAAGGCGAGCCAAAGAATTTCCATTGTCCTTGGGTGACACCAAAGCCATAAGGAGGTTCCGTGGGTGTGGATATACCTTGACCAAAGTCAAAAGTAATTTGAGGATTGTCCGAATATTTATCTGGATCGTAGATGAGGAAGTACCCATTCCCCATGGTGATTGAGGATGGGTTCTCCTGCCACCCATTGCTATAGCTGTAGAGGCGGTATTTAAACTCATCCGGGCCTTCATTATTTGGGTCTAATACAGAGAGTATTGCACTCCGGGCGTTACCCACATCAAAAGGGATAGAAAAGAAGACATAATTGGTGGAGTCCTTACCACCGGGCACACCACTGGGCCAGCGGGCTGTCGTGGATATTGATTGCTCTGTCCGAACTTTGACTGAATGGAATTCACCTTCGGCCGGCCAATATCTGTTATTGCCTACGTTATCTGCAGATCTGATAAAATATTCCAACCCATCAGATTTCACATCTCCCCCGGGAATACTATATGACCCGGAACTCATATCTACGGATACAAACCCGCTACCAGAGCCTGACCGTCGATAATACAAGAATGTTTCCATCACTCCAGAGCCACCATCAAATACATTCACAGTAATGGCTGGTGTCGTAGAGCCTTCATCTACAACCGTTAAGGGAGAGTTATGATTGATAATGGGTGCGTTAATATCTATACCAAAATTGATGGTATCATTAGACCAGGTGATATTTTCGGCCATATCCCAAGTCTCCATATGCCAGCTATGGTATCCATCAGGAATGGATTTGGGTGCATCAATGTAAAATTCTTTACTGTTTTGATCATAATTGACCTGATCAGATGCAATTGAAGCATAATGATTTTCATCCACAAAAATATGGAATACCTTTGTACCGGATGGATAGTCGCCAGCAGATTCCCATCGGAATTGAGGTTTATCACTTACCCAAACATCCCTCCATGGCCAATGGATATTGAATTCTTCAGGCGGAATGTTATCAAAATAGGCCGTAACAGACATGGCACTATCTGGGTCTTCATTCCCCAATTCATCAACCAACCACAAATAGGTTGTATATTGCCCTGCCTCTGGGGCACTGAAAGAATAATTGGACAAGGTATCCCCAGAAGGGAAACTTAAATATTCATTATATTTATTCACTCCATCTGTGATTTCTACAACGGCACCGATAAGTTCTCGTTCCGCAGCCCAAATGGGTGTATTCCAGTTCAAGGTAAAGTCAGGCTGATTTGTCCAGTCGCTGGGTGTAATTGTTAGTTCCTTTACAGGTGGTGGGGCGCCAGTGACCATTGCTTCAATCACATACATTTCGGATCGGATATATGCTTCACCGACTTCAGCAATGACACGGAAACGAAACCCTTTACCCTTTGTTTGACTGGTAACGGTTACTGTTGCTGTTGCTGTACCACCACTGGTCGTCGAATCTGCTGTTTCACTGACACGGGCATACTTCTGATTGGGGAAGATATCCCATTTTACCGGTTCATTACTGTCTGTAACAATATTGCCATCGATGTCGCCAGTGGTGATGGTGAATTTCACTTCTTGATTTAGGTTAACAAACGTGGTGTCCTTATCTTCAGTGATATCATCTTCCAAAGCCATAATGTATTTACTGGCTCCTGCTTCTAAAGCACCAATATCCGGCACACCAATGCGGTAATAATTACGATAATCCACCTTCGGTGCGTTTCGACCACCATAAGAATCGGTCCCTGCATCAATCAATGCGCTGGAAAAACTGAGGCGATAATCACCTGTAGTTGGATTTCTGAATTTTGGCTTAGCGGTAATCATGTTTTGATTATTAAACCAAGATTTGTCTTCTGCATCATCAACATTCAGATAGCCCATATCAATATTCGCGTTTCCACCTAGATTTATTGATTTGTCATGTTTTGAATTATTGCCAAAAACAATATTATTAAACCATAGACCTCCTTGATCTGAATGCATTACCGAAATTCCGCCACCACTATATTCAGGGTTACCTGCATTATCGGTTACTTCATTGTCGACTATTGTATTATTAATCAAGAGTGAATGGCCTTGAGACCCATTATCCTCGTTGATTTGAATCGCCAAACCACCGCCAGAGCCATAATTACCATGAATTTTATTTTTGATTACGATAGAATTTTCCAACTCAAAAGGTGTTGAGGAATGGATTGCACCTCCATGGGCACCACCAACGTCACTTTCGGCTACATTATTGACAAAAACACATTTAGAAAACCGTACGTTTGTACCGTAGTCTGTTTGCCAATAATTAGTTGCAACTGCACCACCAAAACTATCGTTGTTTTGACTTCGGGCTCGATTGCTTTGAAAAACACATTCGATAAACTTCGGCGCCCCCGGACCTGACAATTTCACGGCACCACCTTGAGCCAAACCATCTTGGGTTTCTACGTGGTTATTGCTAAACAATGTACCTCTAAATTCGGGACTGGATGCGTGCTCTGGCGAATATGTCTGGGCATAAAATGCGCCCCCAAAATTACCAGCGCCATTATTTGTAAATTTGCAACCCACAAAAATTGGTGATGCATCCGTAATCATAATTGCACCACCCACACCCCAATCATTAAAACCACCAGCATGGTTATCTTCCCAAACACAATTCACAAATTTGGGTGAAGGAAAGCCTTCTATTTGCTGCTGTGTTTTTTCATCCCAAAATGATCCACCCACCATCTCGATTGAACCTCCCCTACGCATGTTGTTGCCACCAGGATCTGATTGCCCGCTTCCTCGTATGAAAGTAATATTCTGAAAAAATAAGGTGCTGTCGTAATCACCCGTAATATTAAAATGACTACCATTAAATTCTGCATCAAGGATCACATCGCTTACATTGGCATTGGGGTCACCTATAATTCGAATTTGTTTCCCAGTATTTAATTGTATATCCCTATTCTCAGGTCCAGAGTGTTGTCCTGCTAAGAGGATTACTGTATGACCCGCTTGGGCTGAATCAATGGCTGTTCTTAAATCGCTTAGAGGACTGTTTTTATCCCCGTCATTATCATTGCTTCCATTGACAGCTACATACCAGTCTGGCCCCATATATTTTGGAATTGCAGATACTTCATTTGCAAAAATACCGCGATAACCTTCCTTATCCACTGCAGCTACTGAGAAATAATATTCTACCCTATTATTTAATCCAGTTATTGTAAAAGAAGTTGAGGTTGTTTCTCCTACGCTGTCTGCTGATGTTGGGGCAAATCCTTTTATTTCTGACTTATAAACAAGATATTTAGCAATATCCGTTTCCGTATTAGCTTCCCAGCTTAATGAGACTTCCTTACTCCCCGCTTTGGCAATTAGCTTTTGAACCTGCTTAGGATAAGGTGATTCAGCCAATGAATTCTCATAAGCCCCCAGATCCGGATTAGATCCAGTTGGATTGGGTCTATCATTGCCCAATATATCTTTTTTGGGTGCATTTGCACCATCATAGCTTGCAGTACCTGCACCAATTAACGGGCTCCCTATGGATAACTGGTAGTTGGTAGTGCTATAGAATACAGGGTCCAAATCATAAGAATTTTCACCCGTGATAAAGCTGTATTGTTCAATACCTTCTACGTTGTTATAATCAGCAGCAATCTTAAACTGTTCATTATTCATATAATTCAAGTTATGTCGATCCCCAGAATCGTTATTGGTACGATTACCCCATATAATGTTATTAAACCAAGCTCCCCGCTGTTCATCTACACGATCAATATATATACCGCCGCTCTCTACGGTATTGTTGCTGGAAGCAGATCCATAATTATTAACAATTGTATTATTAATCAAATAATTGGGGCCGTTAGTCCCGTTACCATTATTGTCCCACTGACTTTGAACTCGAATGTAAACCCCGCCGCCGCCAGGACATCCATTCTCGCAATTAATGCCATTAACAGAATTGCTATCTATAACTGTATTGGCAATAACAATTGGCGCACCAGCAGAAATGGCGCCACCAACGGCACGACCACCACCATTATTAACATTATGAGTTACATTATTTTTAGTAAAGCGGGAATTATAAACCCATACAAGTGGAGCAACTCTTAAAGACCAGTCCTCATCTATTGATAAAGCGCCTCCTCTAGCATGACTACTATTATTATTTTTTACCACCCCATTATTACTAAAGGTGGAATTCAAAATGATTAAGTTCATACCAAAATCAAGTGAAATCGCACCACCATAAGAATTCTTCGGTGCGTTTTGAGTCTGGCCGGAATCATTAACACCGTTATTTTTGAATGTAGAATTTCTGAACCACGTAGTATCTATTCTAGCCTGATTGTCGCCAGAAAAGGAAATGGCGCCACCACGTGAATTTGAATAATTACTTTCAAACACGCAGTTTTCAAATATAGCCGCGGCACTGTTAATACGAAGAGCGCCACCCGCTGCTCCATCAGTATTTTTAAATGCTTCATTATCCTTAAACACGCAGTCTTTAAATTTGGGCTGCATCTGTGACGCCACATTGGTTTGAACACTATTGTCCCATAAAGTATTAGCCTCGATATAGAAGGAGCCACCATCTTCATTTGATAAACCACCAGTAAATGTTAAACCAATAAACTGAAGTGTAGAATCAATGGTGTTATTTGAATTCCCCTTAATCGTGAAATGCCTACCCTGGTCATTGGCGTTAATAATGGTGCTGTCTGCACCTTTTTCAGATGTAATGACAAGATTTTTGTACTTACTAAAATCGTCTGATTTAAAATGGGATATTTCAATTTCACGATTACCTGAACCCGTATATGTTCCTGGCTTTAGCATAACCGTATCTCCCGCAGATACCTGGCCCATGGCATGAGATATGGTTGCAAATGGGCTTCCGCTACTGCCTTCATTAGTATTATTTCCAGCGACGCTCACCCACCAGATCGGACCACTGTATTCAGGTGTAATATCTACAGAAGCTGAGGCTGTACCTTCATATCCTTTCGTATTCACCGCAGATACTCTAAAATAATACCGGGTGGCATTATTCAAGCCAGTGATTGTATATGATGTAGCCGAAGTTGTATCCAAATAATAGGCCGCATCTACACTAAAAGCGCTGGTGTGTTGGTACACTTTATAGACAGAATCTGCTCCTGCCACAGCATCCCATTTTAATGTTACCGATTGACTGCCCCCTACAGCCGTAAGGTTTTTAACCGGTGATGGATATGGCGTTGTGGAAAGACTATTTTCATAAGCACCTATATCCGGGTTAGACCCCGATGGATTTGGACGATTGAGTCCTAAAATATCAGTTGTGGGCGCATTAACACCTTCATATTTAGCTCCACCTGCACCAATTAATTGGCTGGCGTTTGAGAGGCTGTAATCACCATTGGTTGAATCAGAAAAGGTGGGATCCGTTTCAAAAGAATTATCATCTTGGAATTTGGAAATATCTGAACTGTTCTGTACCACGTTATAATTGAAATTTATCTGACCCCAACCACCCTCGTTACTTAAGAAAACTTGTTCCTTATATTCTCCAGATCCGTTTTTGTTACCCCAGACAATATTATTAAAGAACCAGACTTTTTCATTTTTGCCCCAACTATCAAAATGTACACCGCTATAAATAGAATTATAGGTATCACTGCCACCATTCTTTACGCTGTTATTGACAATGGTACAGTTGATGATATTTACACTGCCACCCTTCCAGGAGTTATCGGAATTACTGTAATACGCCGGCGTCTGAACATTAATTGCGCCTCCTCTCGCAGAAGCATTTTGAGTCCCATCAACAGATGAATAAGCTGTATTCCCGTAGAATAAAGAGTTTAATATATCAGCTTGAGATTCACGAATGAAAAGGGCACCACCTTGAGCGCCCCTATCACTTTTAGCCATATTATTTTTGAAAATACATCCGTCAAATAAAACCCGGCTATTTGCACTATTTGAACCGTAAGCAATAAAAACAGCACCACCATTTGTCTCATTGTCATTCTCAGTGTTAGTTCGATCGTTCACATTTCCGTCAAAGGTACAATAATAGAATGAAGGTGTGGAATAGGAGCTGACGTTAACAGCGCCGCCACCTTCCCATCTATCCGATAAGTTGACATTTTCTTTAAAAATAACTCTTTTAAAGATAGGACTTGAATAATTACGAATGGATATAGATCCGCCACCGTCGCTATCGGTTGTTTTTCCATTGTAGAGTGTTAAGCCAATAACTTGATAGCTTGAATCTTCGCCGTTGGTAAAGGAGAAGTGTCTATCCCGGGCACCTGCATCCATAATAATTTTATCCGCCGTATAATTGGGGTCACCCATAATCACCAGCGATTTATCATTTTTAAAACTGATTCCCCTGTTATTGGAACCACTATGGGTACCACTCATCATCACAATTGTATCTCCGGATGCTGCAATCTCCATTGCGGAGGTTAAATGATTAATGGGATCATCAAATCCACCCAAATCAGCATTGCTGCTTGTATCTGCTAAAGAGCTACCATTACTAGCGGCCACATACCATTTTGGTCCAAGGAATTTAGGCGTTACTGTTATTGCCTCTGAATTTGCCCCAATTTCACCGCTGCTCGTATCCTGAGCCGAGATATTAAATGTATAGGCGGTACCATTGGTTAAAGCTGGTACTGTAAAACTCGTGGAAACAGAGGTTCCAACTTGCGAGTCCCCCTGATAAATCTGGTATCGAATATTTGATGCGTCTGTAGAACTACCTACTGACGCTTTTACAGCTGCCCAAGAAAGATAGACACTGTTGGTTTTTGATGTACCGGTTAAATTGGCAACGGGTAATGGAGATGCGGAACTGCTCAGTGCATTTTCATATGCACCCATATCCGGGTTGGACCCTGTCGGGCTGGAGCGTGTATTTCCTAAAATATCAATTGTCGGTGGGTCTATTCCTTCCCAGCTGGATTTCCCTCCCTTACCTAACAATGGACTTTTAATGCTGAGTGCATAATCCATATTCGCGGTATCACTAAATACGGGATTAATATCATAAACATTGTCATCCGCCCAGCCTTGATCTGTACTGCCTTCGATGGCCGAATAATCGGCAGTAAATCGATTTTGACTCCCATCCGTTGTAAAAATTTTGTCACTTTCATATTCTGTATAATTGACGTTATTCTTTAAGCGATATGATCCTGTTATAATTGAATTGTATATAAAAGCTTTACTCGTTTGCGTGTTGCCCCAGGAATTAATATAAATTACCGCACCCCTTGGGTTTCCATTGACTGTTTGCACATCCACATAATTGCGATCGAATGTGCTATTTGAAATCATAGTCAGCACACCTGTATTGTCATAACCGCCATTGCTTACAATTGCACCACCCTTGGCTTCGGTCCAGTCATTTGTATTTGTGGATCCATACCCTGAAATGGCGCCGTTTTTTACAAATAAGCAATTTTCGAACAATGTATTTCTGTTTGCGTATACAGCGCCACCATAAGCGTTAGTTTTGGATCTGGCGTAATTGCTGATGAATTTTGTCTGTTTAAAATTGATTGTATTTTTTAAGTCTTCCTCAGAATTTGCACTTTCAATCCTGACAGCACCACCATAACTATTGTTATCATCGTCTGTCACATAATTGTTTTTAAATGTACAGGCAGTAAATGACGGCGTTGCTTGATTTCTAATAACAATGGCGCCCCCATCGTTATTATTCACAACACGGTTGCTATCAAATACACAGTTTTCAAATGCTATCTTTGTACTGCTTCCATCAATAACCAAAGCACCGCCCCCAGGCCAATTGTCATCCTCTTTTCCATTAAAAAAGGTGAATCCTATAATTTTAGTATTTTCTGTTTGGCCATCATTAAAATAAAAATGGCGGTTTTTTCCTTCCGCATTAAAAATTGTGCTGTCGGCACCAGCTGTACTTTTGAGTACAAAATCTTTATTATGGTTCAAGTCAATTCCGGTGGAAATATTTCCGAAATCATAATAACCGGTATATTTAGTTGAATTGGTACTGGTAATACTGGGATTCACATAAATGGTATCTCCGGAAACAAGGTCTGTATTTGTTTTTAGGGCTTGTTCAACTGTTTTAAATGCTTCCGATTCAGCCTTTCCGCTATTGGAATCATTTCCATTCACATCATCAATCCACCAAATCTCTGTGGCATAACCAAATACATGTCTGGACGAATCCCCTTCTGTACCAGCGGAATTAATACCAGTTACATAATAATAATATTTGTCTCCAGCCGTTAAAGATTCTGTATATACAGTGTCTGTGGGTTCTGTTGACAGCTTCGAGAATGTACTGTCATCACTGCTTCGATACACATAATACTTGGTTGCACTTGATTCAGAATTCCATTTTAATCCAATGCCGCCATAACGATTTTCTGCGGCAATATTTGTCGGCGTACCGGGTTTAGTGGTATTCAATATGATATTATTGAAATCAGCCAGACTGCTATCGGTTGGAACTGTAAATACGGACATGGCATTTCCTGCCCCATCAGATAATGTGGCACCACTGGATAAAGCAATAGAGGATACAGCTAAATCATCGCTCGTATCACCGGATTGAACCGTATATGTACCTGAAGCTGTAGTTGTATCCGAAATTGATGTGATGGAGACTTCCCGATCCGTATCTCCCGTCTCTAATGTCACTGTTAATGTTCCACTGCTAGATAAGGACACTGATTCTGAAAAATTCACTGTAATGTTTATATTTGCTCCAACACCATAGGTGGCATTATCACTGGTACTCTTTACACTGGTAATCGTTGGAAGCACACCATCTATGACCAAATTAGAAGAAGAAGCTAAATTTGATCCTACATTAAAATTATCCATGGCCTGACTGGACGCATCAATTATGGATCCTGAGACAGAAATGCTGCTTGCATTCAGATCCGAACTCAAATCCCCGGGCAATACTGTATATGTACCCGATCCTGATGTTGCATTAGAAATGGATGTAATATCTATTGTTCGATCCGTATCCCCCGTTTCTAATGTAACTGTCAATGTACCACCGGTTGATAAGGTGACTGCTTCTGAAAAATTCACTGTAATATTAATCTCATCACCCACTTTATAGGTCCCGTTACTAGTCGTTGATGTTATGCTTGCAATGGTGGGTTTTGGATCGCTGAGCCGGATGGCATACAGTTCATAACCAGTACTACCGTCGTTAGCAGAAAAATACAATGCATCATTGGCTGCATAAAGGTATTGTGCATAAGACGCATTGGTACTTTGAGCAATATCGCCCGCACGACCAAATCCCGTGTTGTCATAATACCATAATTCATAACCACTTCCACCCCACGTTTGAGTGCCATCGGTAGCTCTAAAGTATAATTTGTCATTGAACACTTGTGCATAATAGGGATAAGAGCTATTGGAGCCAGGCGCAATTGAATCGGCCACCATTTGACCACCATTGGTTTCATCGTAAGACCAGATCTCATACCCATTGGATTCGGTATAGGCGGTTAGATGTAACTTATTTTTATAAATCGCTGATTCTCCAAAAAGTTGGAAATACTTAGCGCTAGATCCCATATCAACTACGGACACAGTTGTGCCATCAAATTTTAACAAATTGGAGTTGTGGCTCATGCTTGAGCCCGAGCTGCCGGCTACATTGCTGCCTACATCATCAGGGGCTGAAGATGAAGATGTGCTATATCCACCATTAAAATATAATTTATTGTCAAAAATCAAGTAGTTGGATGGCCAGGATCCTTCACTCCCACTAACAAGATCGCTTACAATCTGTGCGCCATTGGTTGCGTCATATGAGAAAAACTCAACACCTTTTGTATTGTCATATCCAGCGAAATAAATTTTATTTTTGTAAACTTTTGCATTTCCACTCCAAGGATATACACCATCGGAGCCGCCAGTACGAATGTCGGTACGGCGTACAATGTTTGTGCCATCATAAGAGTACCATTCATAACCATATGTATTATTGGTAGATACAAAAAATAGGGTATCATTAAAAACGGTCAGCATTTTTGCATAACTTGAATTTGAACCGGTATAAATATCAGAAATTCGCGTCAGATTTGTGCCATCATAGGAATACAATTCTGCCCCGTATGTGCTTTCATATCCTTCAAAATATAATTTGCCATTATATTCAATTAATATAGAATTATAGGTTAAACCAGAATTGGACCCCGATGCTATATCCGTTACGCGTGTTGTGGTACTGTCCGATGGATCATACACCCATAATTCCTCACCATAGTTTCCATCATTGGCAGTAAAATAAAGTTTACCATTATATTCATTAAAATTTCGCGGATATGAACCTGTGCTCCCATTATTAATATCTGCAATGCGCTCCGGTTTTGGTGACATGGTGAAAGTAGACCAACTGGGGCCCTTAAAGACCAAATTGGGACTACTTGAAATTGCATTGGATGCAGATGAACCACTCCCATCATCCATCGCCCAGTAAGAACGTAAATTGGATGAGTTAATAGAGCTGGCTGTTTTCGGCGTACCGCCATTATATAAACTTTTTACTGCATTCGAATCGAGGGCTGTATTCCAAATGGCAAATTCATCCATGAAGCCCCTAAAATATTCACCATAGTCTTGATCTCGACCGATATTGGTACCACCTGTAAAATTTCCTGAAGAAAACGAAGTGGATGTCACATGAAGTTCACCATTAACATATACGTTTAGGTTGGTTCCACTACGCGTGACTGCAATATGATGCCATTCATTAATGGACGCCTTGCCAAATGTTGTTCTATATGTACCGGGGTAAATTGAAAAATACCGATAGTAGGATCCTTGATATTGAATTTCGAATGCACCATTCTTAAATACCTGTTGTGTCCCATCTGCCTTGGGGAATACCCATCCGGAGATTGTAAAATTACTGTGCAAAGCTGTGCCTGTCGTATCATCGGTCTGTAAATAATCGTTTGATCCGTCAAAACTGACAACAGATTGCGCCAAGCCAAAAGAAAACAATAAAACGCTGAATAATAATTTTTTTATCACGATCTAACCCTCCGGTAAAGTAGGTGCTTCAGGTAGGGGCACAGGTTTCGCATCAAAAAGTCCTGCTGCGTAGGCACCGCCCAGACCGCCGCCGATGAGAATAACAGCCCAAAGGGTACGTTTTGCGCCCTTGCTCATGGGTTTACGCGGTTCTTTGGTTGGTTCAACAGACTCCGGAGTTCCTCCTGCCCTGGCAATTAAATCAGCAGGGGGTGTTAAGCCGACTAGTTCCCATGCCACCACTTCAATAACGGGTAACAGTCCATCCACTTCACCTTTATAGGTCTTGGATACGGAACGGATCGTTGCACCTGTTTCTACGGAAAATATTTTGGAATCAATTGTATAGGTATTTCCTAATTTACCAAAAGAACCTGAGACCATTTGCTCTACACCCAAAAGTGCACCTACCTCAGCTGCACATTCTGCGGTGGTACAGCCAGATTGCTGAAACCCCTGCTCCTGTAAAATTTCATCCATTTGATTGCGCTCTACCATAATAATCGCATCCGTATTGACCATTTCACTCATAAGACGATCGGTGAGTGTGGCCGCTTCCATTACTGAAATACCCCGCCCCTCAAAGTCCAAAATCGCCACCGTTTTTTTCCCTTCAGCTAAGTCTTGGGCAACTTCATCAGTTAAGACTGTTTCCTGGCCATAGTTCCATGCAAAAGCCATAAAGGTCATGGAAATAAATATTTTCTTTTTCGGGTTCATATCTGACTCATCTTCGTTTGAAGTTTACACTATCCAAGTTGAAATATCCTGTGGGCTGGCTCACAAACTTTATTTGGTCCTGTTTTTTAGAGGAGGTAATTCCACTAAGAGACGGTCAATTTCTTTGGATAACTCCTGTTTGAATTTTTCTTCTTGCCCTTCATGAAAACCTTTACGGGTGAGGGTAATCTTCCGATTCCCATCCATCATGAAAAGACGGGGTAAAATCTGGGCATTGTATCGTTTCATAGCTGTGCCCCGGGTATCATACAGAATCTGCATGGTGACTCCCTTTTCCTTTAAAAATGGACCGGCTTTTGGCACATCTTTATAGGCCATACCGTAGACTTCCCCAGGATTGTTCCTGGTGGCTTCCGTAATATCAACTAAGAAGAATTTTATACGCTCATCCTTGTATTTCTGATATACTTCTTCTAGAATCGGTAATTCCTTCATACATGGCACGCACCAGGTAGCAAAAAAACTCATTAATACCCCATACCTATCTGGCTGGCTTTGAAATTTTCTAAGTCGTTTACCTTCTTCTTCTGTCCAGTTTTTTAAGAATTCGAATTTGCCTGGGGCATACATTAAGGCCCAGGAAGGGGCAATATCGCCCACCTTAAGATCATTGCTATCAGCACTAGCGACTGGTGTATCCTGGCCCATGGCCAATGCGCCAATTATCAATATGAATGAAATCAGCTTGAATTTCATGAGATTCCGCATCCTTTTTGTCTTTATCACTATAAGTTTTTAATCCAATAAGATTAAAACGCGACAATCTTTCAGTACGTTATGACTGCGGTTTGCCGCATCTATTTTAGATACATCTGCATTTGAAATGGTAATATCTGTCCGATTCGTCCCAGCAGTGGCAACCCCTTTTACAATCAAAGGATTCCCCATCACCCGTGGGTCTTTTTGGGCGGCTTCTAAAGATTTTGAATATCCTGCAACACCATTCGTGACTGCATATTCACGGCTGTAGTCCCCAGGACCATAAATCGCATTTCCATTTTGATCTAAAATTCTTGGTGCCATTGCAGGGCGGGCTTTCAATCCTCTGGCATCGATAATCACACCGGTAATTCCGCCAGTGGTAGGTGTCGTTGCCTCTGCAGGTGCTCCTGCCACAGGCGCAGGAATGGTGACGGGCGGCAGAAAAATATCAGATATACCACTCATAGAAACGGCATATTCTACTTCAACTGATGTGTCGCTTAAATATTTGGGTTGCCCTGTTTGGCGAGCACCACGAATAAAACCCCGCACCTTGGTATTGATTATATCATCCACCATGGCGCCGCTCATCGTCGTTTCACTGGTAAGGGTTACCCCATTCACAATTTCGATTAATTGACGGAGGGCATCCTGCTTGGCGATACGAAGCGCCATACGCCGAGCCTGCCCCGCATTGATCGCATTTTGGGGGACAAATCCAATACCGATTGCGGAAATGGTTTGATCCGAATAGTTAATACTGCCCTTATCAAGCTGGGTGACCACACCTTGAGAAAAGGCCATGTTGAATAAAATAGCTGTTAATCCAAATAATCTTTTCATAGGATACCTCATCATTGTACAACTTCTGCTGTAATTCGATTACCGGTTAATCCGGTGACTTTAAAATTTAATCCGTCTGGACTGGTTTGGGCCAATCCCATAGCCAATGCCTGAGACTTCCCTTCAAATTCAACTTCATATTCTGCCACACCATCATTCAGGCTTTTGGCGTAAGCATTCCGAATCCCGGATACCGTTTGGGCTTTTAGGAATGATTCAAATGTCATATAAGACATGAAGTCCGCCCCCTTTAGTACAATAAAGACTTTGATGAAATTCGACTGTTGGGTGCTCCATTTGGTAATAAGCTGGGAAATAATATTCGTCCCCAAAACACTGGCAGCTTGATTAGCCGCATTGACCCCAGAAGTGGATGGAGAAATGTGTGGCTTCTTCCCGCGGGCTTGGGGTACAACCGCCAATATTTCACCCGTATCTGTTCGAATAATTTTTGCATTAATATCCGCTTGCCCCGAGTGCATATTGTAAAACTTGCCTCCAGATGAAATCTTTGCCGTACCGATCACAATAACTTCTGCCCCAAGCTGGGCTGCAATTTTGGCTGCCGCGGACACATTCCCCGCCAAAGCTTGTTCGTAATCCTGCTCCCCCTTTAGGGCTTGGACGAGTTGACGATCCACCACGTCAAAACCTTTTTCGTAAAACATGGACAAGAGTTTTGTTTCTGCAAAATCAGTGGGTGTATTATCAATAAGATTTTCTTCTCTCACCATAAATATAATCCGAGGACGATTCATAGCGTTCAGCAATGTTTGTAGAGCCGCCTCATCAGCCATGACCTGATCGATCATATCTGTTACTTGGGCTTCGATTGTAATTTCAAAATTGCCGTCAGGACCTTTGCTTTCTTTCACAATTTTAAATGATTTAACAAATCCTTGAGCCTTTGAATAAATATTATCCTCAATAGATGTAGCTGTCACCGTCGTGGTGGAGGTCATATATGCCCCCAGCCCTTGCTCGACCGCATCCCGCTTGGCCTGCTCAACGGCGGCATCCTTTGTGAGGCCATATCCGACACCCGTCGCTGTCTGACCTTGAGCCCACAGCAGTGAAAATCCTACAACACAAAGTGTTATCCAAATCTTAGTAAAGGTTTTTAACATACCCATCCATCTTAAGTTCGTATACAATTACAAGGAAAATTATCCAATTTGACGACTGGAAGCAATATATAATGAATATAGATGTGATCTGGATCAAATGGTATTATTCCAGTTATTTTTATTTATGGATGATTCACGGTATATTCTCGGTGAACAAACTTTTTAAGGAATACATTATGTTAAAGAAATATCTTAAAAATACCCCCATTCTAATTTTATTATTCTTAGCAGCTTGTGCCACCAAACCTGAAAGTGACGTGGATACGCCCGAATATCACTATAAGGCAGGAATGCGTGCTATTGAAAATGGTGATTACCAACAGGCAATCAAATCCTTCCAGCGTTCCGTCGACCTGGATAAAAAATTCGCTCTGGGCTATGGCGGACTGGGATTGGCCCACGCCTATATGGGAAACAACAAAGAAGCAAAAAATAATGCATCCAAATGTGCCAGCCGTGGGAGAAAAGATCCGGAAGCACTAGCCTTGAGTGCCCAAGTGTGGATTACTATGCGTGATTCTGAAAAGCGATGGTTCAAGCGGGCCGAGGATTATTTAGAAACAGCCCTAAAGCGGGATGAAAATCATGAAGGGGCAAACTATTGGTTTGGGGTGGCCCACTTATACAACTATCAATTTGATGAAGCGGAAGATTATTTCCGTAAAGTTGTGAATATGCGCGGTGACTATGCCGGCAAAGCGGATGCGAAATGGAAACTCGCCCAAAAGATTGTTCGTGCCATGCCCGGTACGGCTGTGGGGAAAAAAGTGGCCCTAAAAGAGCGGATCAACCGGGCGGATTTGGCGGTACTTTTTGCTGAAGAATTAAAAATCGGCGTCCTTTTTGACCGGATGCCCTCTACCCAGAATGCTGGTTTTCAAACACCATCTCAAGCCAATCAAACCGCAACCATTGCTGTCCCTAATGATTCTCGAAACCATTGGGCTGAAACCTGGATCAAGGATATGATTCGCTATGGGCTCATGAATGTGGAACCAGATGGCAATTTTTATCCTGATGATAATATTAACCGGGCAAACTATGCCCTGGCTGTACAGCGCCTACTTGTTGTTGCCACTCGGGATGAAGGACTTGAAACACGTTACTTCGGGGAAGCCCAAAGCCGATTCAGTGATGTGCCCAGCAGTCACTTTGCCTACAATGCCATGGCCCTCTGTGCAGAGCGAGGCATTATGCAAGCGGATGTGATTACCGGTCGGTTCGACCCCACCGGAGACGTGACCGGTGCCGATGCATTATTAATCATTCGCACCTTACAAACATCACTACGTATGACTTTTTAAAAATCATTTATTATAACGCAATTCAAAGGGCCACAATCGTGGCCCTTTTTGTTTTCTCCCCTCTCAGAAACATGTAAATTCCCGGTATGCGGAACACCAAATTAACCCTCTTAATTTTTACCGCCTTTCTCTCATTCCAATGCGTTGAAACCTTGATCACCGTCCGGGTTTTTCCTGATGGAAAATATTTGATGCAATACCGCAGTGAAGGAGATGAAAAGGATATATTCGATAGAGATTTCTCGCTACCGGCAAGCGGTAAATGGGCCTCAGATATCATTCAAAAGGGAAATTCAGAAAGCGGGGAAACTGTTCATATCATGACCTCCCAAGCTGTGCTTGAAAACACTACTGTTTTCCACGATATATCTGAAGGGCCTGCCCCTCAAAGGCATCCGATTTATGTTAAGAAACAATCTAACTTTTTCTCCACATCTTACAGGCTCAATCAAACATTTAAGGGCCGCGGAATTCATAATAAATATCCACTATTAGCCAAAACGATGGAAGATCCGAGCAATGGGGACATGAATGAAAAAGTAGAAACTGAGATTATTATGTATTGCCTGAATATGGGGCTCGAAAATCTAAAAGACGATCATGGATTAGATGATCTGTTCATTGAGCGCATTTTGAACCATTTTCGCGGTGTATTTTACAAAGCAGAAGAGGAAGGCAATCTATTTGGCGTATTGAATGATTCTACATCTAGCGGAAGTGAATCATTCGTCCTGCCAACTAAACTCATTGAATCCAATTTTCGTCCGTTTTCTAAGGACCTACCTGAAAGATTTCCCCAACTGTGTATGGCGGCAATGATGCCCTACGTTCTAGAAGCAAACATTACGGTAAAACTCCACGATGATTCATTTAAATTTGCCGGTGTTCTGCCTGGTGTTATTACGGCATCTAATGCGGATTCAGTTTCCAATGATACATTGTGGTGGCAATTTGGCTCCGATGCCTTCATCCATGATGACTATGTGATTGAAGCTGCATCCATTATTTATCATCCAAAACGGGTACAAATGGTGGTGGTCATGGGGGCATTTGGCATTTTGTTGGGATTAGTTTTCATTTCAAAAAGAAGGAAATCATCATGAAATATGTTTTAACCTCTTTAATCGTATTTTCCACTTTATTTGCAGGGAAACCAAAGTTCACCGATCAGCAGATTGCCGGCATGACACCTCAATATTTTAAACGAAACCATTCAGCGCCGAAATTGACCGGATTGAAAATTTATAAAGATGGAGGTGATCGTATTTACCAAGTTGAAATCATGGCCGATCGAAATCGATCCAGTGATGATTTAAGTTTTGCTGTATCTGCCTTAGCCAATATGGGTCAATATGCGAAAAAACCGTTTAAAAAATATGTGGTGGTTATGCATTATAATGTGCGGGGAAAAGAAACGGATATTTGCGAAGCCAATGCCAGGTGTACAGCGGACTATATGATTAGAAAGCAAGTGACTTATGATCATTGGTATAAAAAATGTGTTACCTTCACTTCCTATTAAGGGCTTTGCTATAAAACGAATTCTCCCATTTCTCACATGCTGCGCTTTGTTTGGGCAGCGTGACTTTGATCTTGATTTCAAATCACCGGAATTTTCTTTCACACCAAAGATCTTTCACCACCCAAATAAAGTGTTATTTAATTCAAGACAATTTGAACTGGAAGTATTTATCGATTTTCCCAAAACTGACTTAAAGTCGGTTAGCCTGTTTTTTAAAACAGATAAAACCAAACGATTGATGGAAGTTCCTTTTGATATCAACGGTGATCGCTACCTCTTTACCTATGACCCTAAAGAAAAGCCCACCACCCAAATTGCTTATTTTTTTGTTGTTACCCTGAATAATGGTTCCGCTTATGCCACACCGGTAGACAGTACGGGCATGCTCATACCCGTGGTTCAGAAATTGCTGAATCCAGTAGAATACTATAAACAGCGGGCTGCATACCGGAATTAATTTGACTGGCTTCACATCACGAATTGCGGATCTACGCACAAAACTAAATGATCATAATTATCGGTATTTTGTATTGGATGATCCCATTATTTCTGATGGCGAGTATGATGAACTGCTCCAAGAACTTCAATTGTTAGAACAGGCTCATCCTGAATTAATTACCCCAGATTCCCCTTCTCAACGTGTGGGCGCAGCCCCATTGCCTGCTTTTGATTCTATCACCCATCGCCAACCTATGCTGTCACTGGCCAATGCCATGAATACAGATGAGTTAAATGCATTCATGGATCGGATCAAAAAAGGATTAGATACGGAAAATGATGTTGAATTGGTTGCAGAGCCAAAGCTGGATGGCCTAGGGGTTGAACTTGTTTATGAAAATGGTTTATTTATTCATGGCTCCACTCGAGGTGATGGATTTAAAGGGGAAGACATTACCCAAAATCTAAAAACTATTGCCGCCATGCCATTGGCAATCCGTACGGGTAAACGAAAAGCACCGACTCTTTTAGAAGTTCGTGGAGAAGTTTTCATAACCACATCTGGTTTTCAACAGTTAAATGCAGCTCGCGAAAAAGAAGGTGAAGCCACATTTGCCAACCCAAGAAACGCAGCTGCAGGCAGTTTGAGGCAATTGGATTCAGCCATAACTGCTAAACGGCCTTTAACCATTTATTGCTATGAGTCCGGAGAAATTTCGGGAGATTCTTTTGACACTCATCTTGATTTTCTCAATGCATTAAAAGAATGGGGCTTCCCTGTGAATCCGGAAGTATGTGCCGTGGATTCAACCTCCGATATGATCAATTTTCATACGAATTTAGAAGCGCGAAAACATCAGTTGCCTTACGAGATAGATGGGACTGTGTTTAAAGTTAATCGAATGGATCAGCGAAATGCATTGGGCATTCGTAGCCGATCACCCCGGTGGGCCATTGCAGGGAAATTCAAAGCACAGCAAGTGACGACCAAGATAAATGATATCGTTCCTTCTTTGGGTCGAACCGGCGCCGTCACCCCTGTTGCCCATTTGGAGCCCGTCAATGTAGGCGGTGTAGTGGTGACCCATGCCACACTCCACAATCAAGATGAGATTGATCGCAAGGATGTCCGCATTGGCGATACGGTGTGGATTCAGCGTGCGGGAGATGTAATACCAGAAGTGGTGAAAGTGGTTTTGGATAAACGGCCGAAATCAGCTGTCTCTTATCAATTGCCTCGTGAATGTCCTGCCTGCGGACATGAGGTATATCGTCCGGAAGATGAAGCAGTCAATCGGTGTCAAAACCTTTCCTGCCCTGCGCAAGTCAAAGGACGAATCACCCATTTTGTATCCAAGGCCGCTTTGGATATTGATGGATTTGGTGCAAAATTGGTGGATCAGTTGGTAGAAAAAGAATTGATTCAAACTGTAGATGATATATTTAAACTAACTTATGATGATCTCGTTAATCTAGAGCGAATGGCTGATAAATCCGCTCAGAATATCCTATCGGCTATTAGGGATGCCAAACAGACCACATTCGCCCGGTTTGTTTATGCTTTGGGAATAAGAAATGTGGGTGCACATTTATCTAAAGTGCTGGAAAAAAAATTCTCCGGAGAAATTGAAAAATTTATATCTGCATCGACCGAGCATTTGGAATCCATCGATGAAGTGGGACCCATTGTGGCAGAAACGATTACTACATTCTGGTCCGATTGTACCAATGTGGATGTGGTGGAATCCTGTCTATCTTTAGGTGTGCAGTTTGAACCCGTTGCTGGACCAAAAAGCAAAATCCTTGAAGGAAAAACCATCGTCTTCACAGGTGCCCTCACTCAATTCAGTAGGAATGAGGCAAAGGAAATGGCTGAAGCTCATGGAGGCCGGGCCAGCGGTTCTGTCAGCAAAAAAACCGATTATCTTGTGGCCGGCCCCGGTGCTGGATCTAAATTGGAAAAAGCAGAAGATTTGGGCATTCCGATTATGGATGAGAAAGAATTTTTAGTTATGATCAATGAGGAGGATTGAATCCATGTCAACAATTAACCAATCAAAAATGAAGTGTTTTGGTCATCTTGTATTAACTTCTATGATGCTCAAACACCTCCTACTTATTATTCCATTTTTTCTTTTTGGGCAGACAACCAACCTTTCTTCCAAATTGATTGCAGATGGATTTAATAAACCCCTCTTTGTCACATCCCTTCCTGAGGATGCCAACATACTCTATGTGGTGGAACAAGGTGGCCGTATTAAGATTATCAAAAATGGTCATGTCCTGGATGAGGACTTTTTGAATATAGATAAACAAGTGGTGAACCCGAACCGGCCTGGGGATGAACGGGGACTGCTGGGCTTTGCCTTCCACCCTGATCACTCCAAAAATGGAAAATTTTATGTCAATTATATGAATAATGATGGATTCACAGTGGTTTCAGAATTTTCAGTGCAAACCAAAGAAAAAGCTGACCCCTCATCCGAACGAATACTCTTTGATTTAGAGCAACCTTATCGAAATCATAATGGCGGCCATATGGAATTCGGCCCTGATGGCTACCTCTATATTTCGATTGGAGATGGGGGCAAAGCTGGGGATCCTCTGAATGCGGGTCAGGATCTGAATACAATTCTTGGGAAAGTGATTCGGATTGATGTGAATATCCACCCCTATGGCATCCCTAAGTCGAACCCCTATTATGGACAAAAAGACAAACGGGGTGAAATCTGGGCCTGGGGATTAAGGAATGTGTGGCGGTTTTCATTCGACCGAAAAACCGGTGATATCTATTATGGAGACGTGGGCCAAAATAAATGGGAAGAAGTCAACTTTGAACCAGCAGATAGCCCCGGCGGCGTGAACTACGGCTGGCGGCTTATGGAAGCATCCCATTGCTATAATCCAGATAATAACTGCCCAGAAGAAGGATTAACCATGCCCATTATTGAATATCCAAATGATGCCAATTATATGGTGGTTTTAGGCGGTGGCTCACAAGCGGATGCGGAAGGATGTTCCGTCACGGGCGGCTATGTGTATCGGGGAAAACAGATCAAAGGACTCCAAGGCTACTATATGTTCGGTGACTATTGCTCCGGAAATATTTGGACCTTTAAAGTGGTGAATGGGAAAGCTGTTAATTTTGAGAACCGGACAGAAGAAATCAATTTAGCAAATGGTGAATTCACAACCTATATCTCCTCCTTTGGAGAGGATGCCAATGGCGAATTTTATATCGTCGAATATAATGGCGGTATTTATCAATTAATTCAAGACAATTAAAGGATCATTATATGGATAAAGCACCCATGAAGATTGATGAGGTAATGGATGATGTTATTCTCCTTGTTCTGGATGGCCATGAACCATTGAAAGAATTGGGCATCAAAAAAAATAAAATTTATGTGAAAGTCGTGGGTTATGACGAATATGGCCTTTGGGTGGAACATCCTGCATTTCAAGTCCCGGTCATTAAAGATGGTAAACCCAGTGGTGAAAAAAAAGTAAATGCATCCATGCTGATCCCTTGGGGATTTATTGCTTCTGTTGTTCATTTCCCCGGGGTAGAGGGGTTCGATTTCCCCAATCCATTCGATGCTCAAATTGGGTTTAATATCGAAAATAAATGACTCCTGCTATTTCCATACAGGATCTAAAAAAAAGCTATGGTGAAACAGTAGCTCTAAGAGGCGTCAATATAACCATTGGAGATGGGGAATTCTTTGGATTGCTTGGACCCAACGGCGCCGGTAAAACCACTACTATTAATATTCTCACCGGCCTGGTTCGAAAGAATGAAGGCTCGGCAGAAGTCTTTGGAAAGGATACGGTTTCAGATTATCGATTCACCCGATCTCAAGTGGGAATTTCTGCCCAGGAATTCACGCAGGATTGGTTCTTCCCTTTAGATAAACTCCTGCTCTTTCAGGCTGGTTATTACGGGATACCAAAAAATGAAGCAAAGGACAAAGTGGATGAACTACTCCTCCGATTAGGCTTGGAGGAAAAAAGGACATCCCGATTGAGACAGCTGTCTGGTGGGATGAAAAGGCGATTTCAAATTGCCAAAGCTTTGGTTCATGATCCAAAAATTCTCATCTTAGATGAACCCACCGCCGGTGTGGATGTGAAACTCCGCCATGAATTGTGGCAATATTTCAGTGAGCTTCACAAGGCAGGGAAAACCATCCTACTCACCACCCATTATATTGAAGAAGCAGAAATGCTATGCGATAGGGTGGCCATTATTGATAAAGGAAATGTAATTAAAGAAGGCATCCCAAAAGAACTCACTATCCAACTGGGGCAAGCAGGTATTACGATTAATATATCCGATACGGATGTGGATATGAATGCATCCTTAAAAGATTTTACTTTCACTTATGCAAAAGGTCGACTTCATTTTACAATTCAAAATCCGGAAGAAGCACTGCCCATTATTATCAATAAGCTGACACAGATCGGATGCCACATTCAGCGGGTAGAAACCACAAAGTCATCTTTGGAGGATGTGTTCTTAAGTCTTACTGGCAAGGGGATAAACGAATGAACTGGGTTGGCCTTTGGACATTAACCGCCCGGGAAGTGGGGCGATTCTTTTCTGTATACCGACAGACAGTCATACCGGGATTGACTTCATCCATTCTTTATATTCTCATTTTTGGATTTACTTTAGAAAAACGCATATCCACCATTGATGGCATCCCCTATACCCTTTTCATCATCCCCGGATTAATCATGATGAATACCCTTACCAATGCCACATCCAACTCTGCTTCATCCATGCTACAGATGAAATTACTGGGGCAATTGCCGGACTTACTCCAGGCACCCCTATCCAGTTTTGAAATATCTTTGGCCTATATCATCGGCGGTATGGTTCGGGGGACCGTGAATGGTATATTGATTTTATTAGTCGGCGTGGGATTAAGCGGTATGCCTGTTGTATATCCTGTATCAACTATTGGGTTTATCATATTGGTCTCCTGGGCTTTTTCCAGTATCGGACTTTTATTGGGGCAATTAGCAGAAACCTGGGATCAACTGGCCACCATGCAGAATTTCTTTCTTACACCTTTGAGTTTTTTGGGTGGTATTTTCTACTCTATAAAAATGCTCCCTGAATGGGCACAGGAAGCCAGCTTTTTCAACCCTATTTACTACATGATTAATGGACTCCGATATACAATTTTGGGCGTGGCTGATTCAGAACCTAATACCAGTCTCGTCGTGGCTGTTTTCATGACTATCGGATTTACTTTGGCGGCAATCCTACTTATGGAAAGTGGGAAAAAAATCAAACAATGAAACAAATAATCGTTGGCTTGATTCTGGTAATCACGTCACCTGTTTTTGCTCAGGCTGATTCAATTGCATGGAAGTATTATTCACGGGGCGGCATGGCCAATTCCGATTCCTTAAGTGGCGGATTTGGGTATTATCGTTTGAATCGCCAAACTGAAAATACATTCCGGGATCTGCGGCTTTTTGCTTATGGATTAAAGGAAGATGCTTTTGTATATCTTCGGTATAAGTCCAGTGACAAGTATGCCACGCGGCCCCAATTTTATCGGTACACCATTACATCCTATCGGAAGAATACAAGGGCCAATGTGGCCCTTCAATATCATTTCAATCAAGGGTTCGGCATGTTTATCAACCAATATAATAATGGAATGATTAATGCCGAACTGGGCCATGCATTCGATATGTCAGATTATTTGAATAAAAGGCGAAAAACATCCTATATAAAAACAGGTACTTTTTGGGATCATGACACCAATCGATTTTCCACCAAATTAGAATTTGAATATTTTAAACAAATCAGTGAAGTGGTAGAAAATGACCTCTCCCGGTTGCAGTATATGCTGGAATTGATTATCCCTTTAAAAGTTGGAATATCATTTAATATAAATTATGAAATGGAGGATTACATGAAACAATCATTAATGGATGCATCCTCCCTCACCTTTGCGATTGGATGGCAAGGCAATCTCAAATGGACATTTTAATTTTTCGGAAATGGCACAAATGCCAAGATCGTCCGGGGATGTTCATCCACAATCATGAGGAAACCCTGATCCTCTAACCGAACTAGCCCTTCCCAGTTTCGGGAAATTTTATTGAGAACAAGCTGAATCGGTTTTGAATCAGTCCGAACAATTTCATCTGCGTTCAGCCGATATTCCACCAATCTTTCCAAATGTTCAAATTTGCTATGTGTTTCTCCTTTTATTGTGCCATCTAAAACGCTATCATGTGCAGGCTTTAACCGTTTTCTTTCGCCCGGCCAGAAAAAGTTGACAGCCCAAAACCGGCCTTGCCCATCTACCTCAGTTACATCTGTCAAACGATATTCCAAATGGGGAAAAGAAACCTCTCCCTTTGGCTTTAACCCTGTATTATAAAAATATCCTGCAGGCTTCGGATTCACATTTGCACCATTCACTTCATAAAGGGTCAGCAACCGATATTTGAATTTTAAGATACTTTCAATCCCCATATTCTCAATCTGTATTGGCAGAGGGATTTCTTCCATTGCATCGGAATTAATGGTGAGTTTTTTCCGACGAAGGTCCATTTTGCCTTCGATTAAAAAACTGCGCATGGTATCATTATTTTTCGATTCTATGATAAGATAAACATCCTTGCCGGAGAAGGTCAATGCTTCGAATCCTTGATATCCCGGGATCATAAGATCGTATTGAGGCTGAATCAGATCAATTTTCTCCGGCGTCAAACTGTCAGAACGATTCCCATTGAGCCACCTTTGGATCTTGGTTTTACTCAGTACATAGAAACCGGGGGCTTCCTTTTTCACATATTGTGGCATTAGGATGAGATAATCTCCGTACCAGGCCAATCCGGACATTTCCAGGCTCCGCTCGGCTGCTTCCCCATTCAAGGGAATTTCTACAGGCATCACTTCCTGAGAAAAAAGAAAACCTGAAAAAACGACTATAGATAAAAAAATATTCTTCATATTACTTTACATACTTATTATACCAGCCTACGAGCCGATCCATATAATCTAGCTTGTGCGCGCGCTCCAAAAGTCCATGCGGTTCCCGTGGATAGAACACCAATTCTGTATCCACACCTTTGATACGAAGTGCCTGCCATAATTCCATACCCTGCTCCGGATGGACTCGTTCATCTTTCAAGCCATGGATGACTAAAGTGGGTGTTTTTGCATTATTAATATGGGCCAATGGTGATCGATCCCAATGGAGTTCCATATTATCGAACCACCATTGATTCCAATGGGTGACAGACATTTCATAAGGAATATCAGTTGTCCCCATGAAACTAATCATATTAGTAAGACCTGCCCCTACCATAGAAGCTTTAAATCTTTGTGAATGTTTTGTAGCAGCCCAAGCAGAAAAATAACCACCATAAGACCATCCGCCAGTACCAACTTTATTTGCATCAGCAATACCTTCAGCTACCAAAAAATCTATCCCCGATAACACATCTTCAAATTCCATTCCAGCTAAATCATCATGATCGGCTTTAGAAAAAGCAACGCCGCGGCCACCGCTACCTCTATAGTTTGGCTCTAAAACCACAAACCCACTAGCCGCCAATAATTGAACAGGATAAGTGCTCCGTGTATTCCAACCATCTAGACTTGTCCCTTCAGGACCTCCGTGAATCTGTAAAATTAGTGGATAACGTTTTCCTTTACGATACTTCAACGGATAAGTAAGCACTCCTTGAATTTCTAATTGATCTTTTGACATCCATGTAATTGTTTCTTGTTTCGCAAATGTAATTTCATCAAAGTCCGGATTGGAATGCGTCAAACGTTTGATTTCTGATTGACCTAATTCTCCAACATGAATCTCATTGGGGTGGTCACTGCCCGATGCTATAATGACTAATTGTCCGGATGGACGATGCATTGTTACAGACGATAAAATTTGGTTGGGTACCAATACATTGGTTTGGTTTGCTATACCTTCCTGTGATCGTCCTTTGGTATTAATGATAGAAAGAGCTGTTTTTGTCCCACGGTAGGATTTACCCAAAATTGTATGATCATCCACCCATTCAACGGTAATGAATGATTCTATGAACTCTGGGGTATGAAGGGTGGCTTTACCTCCCTTTACTGGCACCGTATAAATACTTTGGGCAATGGGATCATTATATGTGGTGGCCCCTAAAAATGCCAATGTCTGGCTGTTGGGAGAAATGGCCATATCACCCAGTTTCCCCGGTGTTTCTAAAACCCTACGAGGATTGCCGCTGGGAACCTTTACTCTGTAAATTGACCGTTCAAGCAAATCTCGATCTGCGCCTGTTTTTTCTGTGGCCTGAAAAACAATATTTTTACTGTCTGAGGCCCACTCAAATGAACCTACTTTTAGGTTCTGTTTATAGACCTTCTGTGTTTTCCCTGTTTTCACATTATAAACCCAAATCCGTGTATAGATATGGTTTTCATCCATGACGATCATATCATAGCCGGCTTTTTCTTTGGCTTTTTTTTCTTTTGATTTTTCATCCATTGATGTAAATGCGATCCATTTTCCATTAGGGGACCATTGATATGAGCCTACCCCGGTTTGATGATTGGTAAGTATTTTGGCCTCACCACCATTTATGGGAATTACATACACTTGGGTGGATTTATGGTGATCTTTCCGTCGGGAAAGGAATGACAGATCGCCGTTGGGTGTCCACTGAGGGGACCAACTATTGACGGGAGAAGATGTGTATTGGCGCTTATCGGACCCATCTGTATTCATGACCCAAATTTCACGATAACTACCACCACGAGGTTCATCTTCCGTTCTGGGAAGAATATTCACATAGGCAATCTTTGTGCCAGTTTTGTTCATGGCCGGTTGGGTGGCATACCGCATATTCACAATGTCTTCGGCTGTAATGGGCCGATCCGCCCATACTATCGAAATAATAATGATCGGAATGATAAATAATCTTTTCATGATACTCTCCTCAATCAGTTATTCTTCGCCGGGGCGATAAGATTTTTCAAGATTTAATTTAATATCATCTAAGGTCATCCATACGGGTTTCATTTGATGGGTGGCAAATAACTTGGCCTGGTCATCATAATGGCGTGAATTCTCATCCAATGTGGCTGCCCCAAATTGATGAATACTTTGGGCGGATACTTTTCCTTCCGGACTCCATTCCACAATTTGGTAGAAGCAATCTCCAGCGATGGCCTTACGTTGGCCATTTTGTTTTTGAGAATAAATGGCGCGAAAAATATCTGGACCGCCACTGAGAGGCAGATCTGTATCTCCCCGTTTCAACCGCTGAATGTCTCCCCATTTCACATCAAGCCTGCCATAGATAGAATGATAATACTTTACGGAATTTTCTAATCGGTCCATAATGGTGTCATAGTCATATTGATATTTATCAGGATCTCTAGTTGGGCGAATGGCATCATAGGCCAGATGCATAGCCGTGGTTGTACTGTCTGTATCAAGATTCCAGTTTTTGAGTAGTTCTAAGGCTTCACGGACAAAGGGCTTATCGCTGGTGGCTTCGGTTAAAAATTGTTTTAGATTAACGGCCATGACCGATCGATTAGAATATTTCGTATCAAATTTATATTGATAGAATTCTTCCCGCGTGATGGATGTATCGGCCCCATAAGTTTCATGGGCACGATAAGCGCGATTGGTCTGAAACATTTCAATCCCAAGGTTTCGAGGCATAAATCCTGGGTTAGGATTGTCTTCTCCTATGGTAGCTAAAAAAGGGGTAGCGTTGCAGCTTTGGATAAATCCTGATTCAGGATTGATCACCCGCGGCAACATATCATATTCAAAATAGTTCCGCCATAATGAATTGATCGTATTCCCAGGTACGATTCCTTCCCAATCATAGGCATCATTCATCCGCATGGGCATGAGCGCATTATACACATAAGAAATATTGCCTGACTTATCTGCATATACTGTATTGAACATGGGTAATGCCTGCATGGACATGGCCAATTCAAATTCTTCATGATTGGTGGCTTTGTTCATTTGATACCATTGTTCCACCTGTCGGACTTCACCATAACCGGAAAACCGCACTCCATAGGTCCCATGGGGATTCTTAAACACGGGGCCATGGATAGACCACATCTTGTCCCGTTTAAATGTCCATCGAAAGGGGCCCCATAACTTGACTTCAATCCCCACTTCTTCGATTACTATTTCTTCATATTTCCCCTGGATGAAATATTTGTTTTCATCATCTGGATGGGTATCTAATTCATATACATCGATCAAGTCCGGATGATTTACCGTATGGCCCCAACCTAAATGTTCATTATGCCCTACAAAGATCACAGGTGATCCGGGGAACAATCCTCCGTTCATATTCCACCCTTCTTCACTATGGAGGTGGGCTTCATACCAGGCTACAGGGCCAGTCCACGGTTGATGAGAATTGATGGCAATTCGGGTATAACCGTCTGCAGAGCGCTTCGGACTCAC
>CAYVNB010000003.1:1715-3817 GCA_964452665.1 uncultured bacterium | reverse complement strand
CTTCTGCTAGTTGAGATGCATAACTCAATTCCACTACTTCCCAGATTTTCAGCAACTGAACCATATAATCATTGGCTGCACCTTCTTTACCATGGTAGAATGCTAGCTTTCCTCGAGCCGCGACCAATGTCTTCTGGATGGTATTGAAATCATCTTCTGCATGGGCATAGGCAAGTCCATAAGCCGTGTCTTTATCCTTTTGGCCATAGATATGTGGGACCCCCCAAGTATCCCTGTGAATCATTACATCATACTTTGAAAAAGATGAAGTATATATGGGTGCGTTATATAGAGGGACATAAAGATTGAATCCCAAAATACCGGCCAAAATTATCATGACAGCAATAATATATTTTTTCATGCGATTAGCTCCATTGCTTTTATGCAAATGTCATATGAATTCAATTCTTCTTTTAACTGGTCAATATTTTGATAATGGATGCCCGACCATCCCAGTAATTTGGCCATATTTATATTTTCTTTTAAATCATCAATGAAAAGTGATTCAGATGCAACAGCTCCCGAAGTTTTTAGGGCATAATCGTAAATAGCCCTCTCTGGCTTTCTGGCACATGCATCAAATGAATATATAGCTCCATCAATATGTCTTGGGAATTGATACCGGAGATCAATTTCATATCTGATATGGCGGGGATTCGTATTGGACAAAAGCCAAATATTGTAATCTTCTGATAGAGTTTTCATCAAATCTGAAACGGGGGTTTCTTCACCCAATAAACTTTGCCATCCCTGCCAGAAATCCGATTCTTTTAAACAACAGGGTTGGGGCAGTCCATCTTTAAAAGCGGTGAAGAATTCATGGTCCGTGAGCCTGCCTTTTTCATAGGCATGGTGAACTTCATCAGAAAAAGCAGTTTCGATTTCATTTAATGAAAGATCGGCACTATCGGCCCAGTATTGGACGCACCGACCTGGGTGAATATCAATGAGGATACCGCCAATATCGAAGAAAATATGTTGAATCATAATTAAAGTGTTATGTCTTAAAACGGGACGAAAATTAAGAAATGAGTTGAACATTTCTGAGGGATTTGGCTTTTTTATCAAAATCATGTAATTTTGACAAAATTGGTTTCCTTCATTAGATGATTTGCGTTAATACAAATTATAAACTATCTATTGTGCTCATCCTCGTCATTGGGTGTGCATCCAACACTATATTTTTACCCAAAGGAGTAACCTTAGATAAAAATCAAATGATCTATCGGGATAATCCTATGGGTATTTGGACCCATGATTGGCAAGGGAAGTATCACCATTATGCACCAGAAGATTCCGCTCAATACTACGCATTAACCCAAAATTTTGGTCTCCAATTAGAAAATGCATTTTTCGGCCACTGTAAACGGCATAGTATCATTGAAATTGTCAATATTTCTCCTTCACTCATTACGGTGATGAATGCACCAGATATGAGTAAATCTTTAATCGCCAATAAAAGCTCCAGCTTTGATCTATTGCAACCCACGATCAACGAATCATCGATGCCAACACAGATGTTATCACCAACCCATGAGTCTATTCAGGCCGAAAAGCAGGGCGATACTAAGAAATAGATTTCACCATTCAAAAGGCCCATCTACAACTTTCCATAAATACCAAGAGGCGATGGTGCGGTAGGGTCGCCATTGTTCAATTGCCTCTTCCATTTCTTTTGGCTTGGGCAACCGATCCAATCTGTTGAGGACCATAAATCCTTTTTGAATACCCAAATCACCTAAGGGAAATATATCAGGACGAATGAGGGTGAACATGAGAAACATATCTGCTGTCCATTGGCCAATACCTTTTACTTTGATGAGTTCAGCGCTGATAGCTTCATCTGACATTGATTCCACATTCGATAAATCTATTTCTTTCCTGTCCCACTTTTCTGATAAATCACGAATATAATTGGCTTTTTGGTTTGAGAGCCCCACTGAGCAAAGTGTTTTATGAGGAATAACCAACATATCTTTTGGTTCAGGAAAGGATTCGGTATTGAAAAGTGCTTTAAACCGGCCATAAATGGTGGCGGCCGCCTTGCCGCTGAGTTGCTGATATATGATTGACCGGACCAATGATTCATAATAATTGGTAAT
>CAYVNB010000003.1:0-1615 GCA_964452665.1 uncultured bacterium | reverse complement strand
ATCAAAAAACCAGCGGATTTGATTGATTTCTGATTCTTCATCAAATTTACTTTTTTGCCATACGATGCAATCTCCACCTTCGGGATGAACAATGTTTATTTCTTTATATTTCTTATCGGGATCGCGGTAGAGAAATTCAGGGTCCGGTACAAATATATCCAATAAAAATCGACCCTCTTTTTTTAAATGAGTGCGAGCCGATTCTAGGCATTGGAGCATTTCTTCTTCATGATATAAATGGAGAAATGAATTGAAGGGAATGAAAATAAGATTAAATTGTTGATCTAGTTGAAATGAGCGCATGTCACCAGTGATGAATTGTCCATTGGGATATTTTGCCTTGCAGTGATCTATAAAGACAGGACTTAAATCAAGGCCCGTATAGTTGTACTTTTTTTCTAAAAACGGACCTGCCAATCGTCCTGTACCACAGGCGAGTTCTAGGATAGTCCCACCGGTTTCTTTCGTCCAATGTTCATAAAAAGGGATGTCATCTACTTTATGGCCTGTGCAGGTATCATAGAGATGGGGGTATTTGTACATTTGGATTATCATGGGATTCTGTCATTCTGAGCTTGACAAAGCATGGGTGAAGAAAAGTTTTTTTAATGTACTCACACCTCGTTACGCTCAGTGTGATAGTAAATTACAATGAAGCCTTGATGGCCTTTCGTTCTTTGGTGATCCGCTTTTTATCTTCACCTTTTTTCGCCAAAATATCCAATACATTCAAGGCCTGATGATAGAGCCCCTGCCCTTTCAATACATTCACCAATGTAAAAGTGGCCAAACGCGGACTGACAGCCACACCTTCTAAACCGATATCTTTCGGCAATGCCTTTTTGGATTTATCTTTTTTGTTAATATAACGGATATTCGATTTCTTTTTGGGTTTTTTGGATAAGTAATCTTTGGCAAATTGGTTTTGGGAATCGACACTCAATGCACGGTTAAAACTGGCTTTTAAAGTTGCAGGCGAACGATCCAATTGTTCCTGCACCATGGGAAGTGTAGTAGCGGCAGATCGATGATCAGGATATTGGGTTAAAACCTTTTTCATCCACTTTTCTGCTGCAGCCAAGTTGCCTATCCCCATCTCCGCCTGAGATAAAATAAATTTGCCATCGGCTGATTCGGGATAGTGATCTAAACCAATCTCACAGACCCGCTTCGCCCGATCATACTCCTCCTTAGATTGATAAATCTCTGCCAAAACAGGAAAGAGCACCGTATCAAAATGATTGGCGAAATAAAGTTCAAGTTCGGTGAGGTTTTTCAGGTCCATTTAACGGCGGTTCTCCGACACCCAGTTGGTGATATAGTTCACAGTTTCCTTCAACGGCGTACCAGGACCAAACAATTTGCCCATGCCCATGCCTTCCAATTCTGCTACATCTTTTTTGGGGATAATCCCTCCTCCAGTGAGGAGGACATCATCCAGACCTTTTTCCAGCATAAGGTTATATACATTGGGGAAAATAGTCATGTGGGCGTTGTTTAAGCTGGATAGAGCAATCACATCTGCATCCTCTTGAAGGGCCGCCGAAACGATCATTTCCGGTGTCTGGCGGAGACCAAGATAAATGACTTCCATCCCGGCATCACGATAGGCTGC
>CAYVNB010000002.1:0-40260 GCA_964452665.1 uncultured bacterium | reverse complement strand
TCCCGCTGGTGTTCCCACATCTTTACCATGCGATCATCAGTTTGTTGGGGCATCCACGAGTTCAAGATACCCGATGCGATCAATAGGCCCAGTACAAGCAGAACCAGGGCCAATTGATTTAAGTGAGATTGGTTCACCTTGTGGATTAATGGCATAACCGCCACCCCTACATAGATGATGGACCATATCCAGCCATCGGGATCATTTAGATTCACCCAGGCAAATATGATAAATATTCCTGTAATCAATTTTGCTAGAATTTTATTCATGGTAATCGAATAGTACCCTTCATATAAAGATGACAGGTCCCTGATAAAATAACGCGCGCACCTTTTACTTCACAGGCTACATTTCCCCCTCTAGGCGAGAGCTGCCTTCCTTCAAGAAATGTTTTTACCATTTTTTCCGACCAATAGGCTGCAATCAAACAATGTGCAGAACCGGTAACGGGGTCCTCGTTCACACCATAGGTCGGATAAAAACAACGGGATACAAAGTCATGGTTCTCCCCTGGTCCTGATACGATCACTCCCCTACAGTCTAATTGGGACATTTCCTGAAAATTTGGTGAAATTTCTTCCACTTCCTTTTGGGAAGATACTATAGCCAGGAAATCATCTCGACCTTTGCATATTATTTCCGATTCTATCCTCAGTATCTGATCCAATTTTGCTTTCATTTCCTTGCAGGGTTTAGGGTCATCCTTAGGAAAATCCATGGTGATGAGATCTCCCGTTCGCTCAACTTGAAGAGGGCCAGATTTCGAATCAAAAAGGATTATCGATTCCTCAGGATCCAAATATTGAAAAATAACATAGGCCGATGCCATAGTAGCATGCCCACAAAGATCAACTTCTGACGTCGGTGTGAACCAACGTATTGCATAGCCCTTATCCTGCTTTACAAAAAATGCAGTTTCTGATAGATTGTTCTCTGTGGCTATTTTCTGTAGAGTTACTTCTGGCAACCAACTTTCCAGTGGAATAACAGCGGCAGGATTTCCTGAGAATACCTGATCTGCAAATGCATCAACCTGGTAAAGGGTGAGATGATCACCAGCCAATACCGTAATCCTCCCCATGATTAGAAGACCCACCCCACATAGTACCGTGTTCCCAGTCAAACCAAATTGCATTAATGGGGCCTGATGTCAGGGATCGTATCACAACTGTATATCCTTTTTTTCGAAGATCCTTCAATACCCAGGGCGGTGTATCTTGGTGCACCACGATCCGGGCTGCCTCTTTGCTGTGGGTACCAAATGATGAGTACATCTGATAACTGTTCACATTGGCCGCTTCTGCTGCCTCCTGAACATTCATGTCAAATTCAACCATATTTAAAAAGAATTGAAGAAGATTTTGATCTTGTGTATCGCCCCCTTGTACTGCAAAGGATAGGTAGGGTTTTCCATCCTTTAAAGCCAAGGCTGGTGTCAGGGTTGCCCGAGGACGCTTCCCTGGCTCAATCACATTATAGGGGTTCTCATCTTCATAAAGAACAAAACTTTGAGCCCGCTGACTCAACCCGATACCTGTATTACCTGCAATAACAGTAGGTATCCATCCGCCACTGGGTGTAATAGATACGATCCAACCATCCTTGTCCGCTGCTTGAATCGTTGTGGTTCCAAGATTGAATTCACTTTCCAATGCTGAAAAATCCTGATTTCCATCATTAGGATTATGGCGCTTTTTTTCATCTCCCCATGTTTTTAAATGGTGCAAAAACGGGTTGTTGGGCCCCACTTGGAATTTATAGGGGTTCCCTGGTTTCACATTGGCATTATTCTCTTCCCAATTGATTTCTTTGATCCGGGCATTTGCGTACCGTTTAGACAAAAGTCCATTAATCGGCTCCGCCGGAGGAAAGTAGGGATCCCCATAATAGAAATCTCGATCGGCAAAGGCCAGGTTCATAACCTGATACAAGGTGTGAATATATCTGGATGAATTATATCCCATAGCTTTCAGATCGAACTCTTCCAGCATGTTTAATGACTGAAGCATGACCGGACCCTGAACCCAATGGGTCAATTTATATACGTCGATCCCTTTGTAGTTTACCTTCACAGGTTTTTCTAAATATACCTTCCAATTAGCTAAATCTTCTTTAGTAATCAAACCACCTTGTTCCTGAGTAGATCGAGCGATCTCTTCAGCAATATCTTCTTTATAAAATCGGTTATTGGCCGCGTAGATTGCTTCTTTCCGCGAACCACCTTTGGCTAAAACCTTTGCCTCAGTATCAACCAATTTTTGGAGTGTATTGTATAGGTCCTCCTGAATGAAAATCTCTCCGGGATATGGTGCTTCCCGTTCTCCTTCATGTACCAGAAATACTTTTTTCGAATAGGGCCATTTGGCAATTTGTTTCTTCTCACGTTCTATCCCATTGGCAGCCTGAGCCTCGATAGGATATCCCTTGGCCATTTCCATGGCCGGGGCCAATACTGCTTTCAAACTCATGGTGCCGTATTCTGCTAACATGGTCATCAACCCTCCCGGTGTCCCAGGTGTAACTGCGGCCAAAGGACCGTATTGAGGCGGATATTCATGCCCTTTCTCTTTATAGAATTCTGCTGTGGCTCCGGTAGGCGCCACACCCAATGCATTGATACCGATGACTTTTTTGGTTTTGGGATTATAGACCAATGCCTGAGTTTCACCCCCCCAACTCAGCACATCGTACATGGTACAAGTGGCCGCCAACATGGCACAGGCAGCATCTACTGCATTTCCGCCCTGGGCAAAAATAGTTGCCCCGGCTGTGGCACCTAATGGTTTTCCTGTAATGGCCACCCAATGCTTCCCATGGATGACAGGTTTGGCCGTTCGCTGGCCAAAACTAATTGTAAAAAATAAAATGAATATCAACGTCCGTTTCATGATGGAATCCTCCTTATCCAATTGCGTGCATGGTTTTATTTAAAATAATGTGAAAACCGGTTCTGTCAGCCAAAGTTTCTTTCACCATGGTTTGGGCTACCCTTTGACCAGAAATTGCTCGAAAGGATAATGGTGTCATCCACCCCGTGAGTTTGGCAATACCGGCGCCAATCTTTTCTCCCAATCGAAATTCCTCACGTTCTCCCAGAAGAAGTGATGGCTGAAATACGAGAGTCGTTTTCAAGTAAAGCGATTTCAATTTGTCTTCCAGTTCCCCCTTTACTTTATTGTAAAATATTTTTGAACGGGCATTGGATCCCGCGGCAGTCACAATACTAAACACGGATGTATTCCATTTTTTGGCCGCACCGGCGAAAGCCAAAGGATAATCATGATCTACCTTTTTAAAATTACCCTGACTGCCTGCTTTTTTGATGGTCGTTCCCAGACAGCAATAAATATGGTCAACAGGAAATAAATCTTCCCATGGCGGCATATTAAAATCGATTGCCATTTCGGTTAGCTTTCCATGGTCCATACCTAAAGTAGTACGAACCGGCGCAATGACACGATTATAATGATCTGAATTCAAACATACTTTCAATACTTCAGACCCAATCAAACCTGAAGCACCAAGGACCAGTGCAGATCTCTGCACCATTAACTACTGACCTTTATTCGATAAATCTGGCTCCGCTTTCCTACGGCAAAGGCCATGGTCATCAGGTATTTTATCTCCCAATAAAAGGACATCCCTCTTTTGTTTACCCGCTCATACCGTGAGCGTAGGCGTGAGAGGGGAATTATTTTTCTTCCAATCATATTAATTAATTCGGCATGGTGAGGATAACGCCCATGAGATCAATTCCATACCAGAGATTGGCAATCCTGAGATTTTCATTGGGTGCATGTTGGTTATTATCATGGTTTGCCACGGGGACAATAATAACTGGTTTTTTCAAATAATCAGTGAATAAATAAATTGGCAGCGATCCCCCCAAAGACGGCATAAGAATCAAATTATCACCAACAAACGACCTTGTGGCATTAATAATCTCTTGAGCAAAAGGATCGTCCATGGACGTCCGCGATGCGATATACCCAGAACCACGGCGATCGACTTTGGCTATTTTTGGATATTTCTCCCGCGTGGCCATATCCGGATCATTATAGACAATGTGAAATCCCTGTTTTTGGATATGGGCTTCTACCTTATCTAGCATATCTTCGGGTTTATTGCCTTTCACCAACCTCACACCAATTGCAACCGTGGCAGAGTTGGGTATTACATTTCGTGCTTTTGCGCCCACATTACCACTAGTGAGACCCTTGATTGTCAGAGAGGGTAATAACAATCGTTCATTGATGGATTGGCCACCTCCCTCTGTGTAAGCCAAGCCCAATTCCTTTTTCAGTCCCACGTCTACATCGGGGATTTTACTCAATTCCAGCCGTTCAAATTCAGAAAGTGGTTCCATCGTATCATAAAATCCGTCGATTAATACATTCCCTTCTTCATCCTTCATTGATGCAATCAAATGGGACAGGGTCTGCCCCGGTACCGGCGCCCAGTTTCCATAATGGCCACTATGGAGAGACCGGCTTGCACCATAAACAGTGACTTCCATACCCGTCACACCGCGGACGCCAAATACCAATTGGGGCTGGCGGCTTTGGTGCATGGGACCATCGCAAAAGAGCCAAATATCTATATCATCCAGCAATTCTCGATATTTGGAAAGGTGAGCCTTCAGGTTTGTAGAACCCGCTTCTTCTTCCCCTTCAAAAAATAACTTAATATTTGATGTTATACCGATATCGGATGCATTCAGGGCATCTACCGCATTCAAAATAGTTATAACTGGCGCTTTATCATCTCCGGCCGAACGGCCATATAATCTCCACTCCGAATTGATCTTTGTTCGCTTTTCAGGGAAGGGGATTGGCTTTCCACCTCCATCCATTGGACCACTATACAATACCGGTTCGAATGGGGCGTGCTCCCATTTAGTTTCATCCACAGGTTGGCCATCGTAGTGGACATAAAAACATAATGTCCGTGTGGCTCCCGGCCTCTTTAATTCACCATATATAATGGGATTGGCTCCATCCACTTTAAGCAGCTGCATATCGAAGCCTCGCGATTGAAACAGCTCGCTAATGTATTCTGCATTCTTTCGGATATTCGCCCTATCCGCAGCTACATTGGGGATTGATAACAAAGTTTTAAAATCATGGATGATCTTATATCCATTTTTCTTCACCCACTTTTGGGTTGCCTTAACCGATTTGGGCTCATTGGCAAAGAGTCCACAAGAAACAATAATAAGTGTAATTAAGATCCTTTTAATCATTTAACTCCCCTCTAAAATCTGGATGGCTGCATTGATCTTTACCGATGCGCGATCCAGTGCTTTAGCCACTTCTTCAATATATTTATGCACTTCGTCCCAATTCCGCTCTTCCAATCCTTCACGGATTCCGGGAAGAGTTTTCACGCCATATCCGGTATAAAAGCCTGGTGCATAGATCATATTTTGGAACCATGGACGACGGGGTAAGCCATCCGGATGGGTCATGGCCTGTTCTACATCCTTTAATAACCGATTAATCTGAGATTTTTGTTCAGCCGACAGAGATCTTTTTTGTAATCCAGCCAACGCTTTTTCATATTTCCATGCACTTACTTCCAAACGTTTGTGGGCACCATCCAAAGGACTGAAATCAAATGCAGGCAAATCATCTAAACGATTGGGAGGCAAATATGTTTTTTGAGGATTACCGGCGATGGTATAAGCATTCTGATCTAAAAGCTTATTCCGTTGTTCTGTTTTCTTTTTTACCAGTTCTGCAAATTTTTTATTGCTTTCAATGAATGTACTGATATTCTCAGCCATATTGGTGAACCTGAATGGTAAAATATCTGATTCAGACAAACGCAAAACCAATCGCCCATTCACTTTCGCCAGGGTAACACCATATTTAAAATCACCATCGCTGAATCGGGTATAATGGTCATATGAATCATAGATCGAATGGTAAGAGCCACCACTACTTTCACCACCAAAACCCAAGTTCAGTGAGGGGACACCTGCATGGTGAATGAATGCTGTATAATCTGATCCCGCACCCAATGGATAGATGCGCAGGTCATCCCGCTCTGAATCTTTATCCCCATTCACACGAAGGCGAGCTCGAAGACGATCCTGAAGAGTCACATTTTGAATAGGATCCCGCACTTCAGATACGACTTCATTAACAAATTTTTCTAAAGCATGAGACCCCCCTACACCTAAAAATCCTACACCGGTTCCATCCGTATTGATATAGGCTACCATTTTTTCTCGAATATCATCCCGATGGTATTCCACCCATTCTGTTGATCCAAGTAATGCAGGCTCTTCCGCATCCCACCCTGCATAAATTAAGGTTCGTTTTGGCCGCCATCCAGTCTTCACCAATTCGCCAATGGCCCTGGCTTCCTCCATAAGAGCAACCATACCACTGATGGGATCCGCTGCCCCTTGGGCCCAACCATCATGGTGGTTACCCCGCATAATCCACTCATCAGGATATACAGAACCTTTCATCCGCGCTACGGGATTATATGCCGTCCGCAATTTCCATTCAAATTCCAAGTGGAGATTCACTTTCGCTGGACCCGGCCCTACATGGTAGGTGATGGCTAAGCCCCCTTTCCAATTATCCGGCGCCACAGGACCTTCCAACGCTTTCAGCAAGGGCAATGCATCCGCGTAAGAAATGGGCATCACTGGAATTTTCATAATTGTCGGCGCATCCTCAATTGAAAGCCGTTCTACATCACCCTTGGCACCATAACCCGGCGTTAATGGATCACCGGGATACATGGGCATATCTAAAACTGATCCACGCTGGATACCATGTTCCATTCTAAACGGACCTTTGGGGTATACATCTCCCCTCACATATCCGTCATCTTTTGGATCGGAATACATTATACAACCGATGGCCCCTTGTTCATAAGCCACTTTCGGTTTAATCCCCCGCCATGAACCGCCATACTTCGCCAATACAATCTTGCCATTCACATCGATTCCCATCCGTGCCAGTTCTTCATAGTCCGCTGGAATGCCATAATTCACAAAAACCAATTCTGCAGTCACATTTCCATCGGCAGAAAATGCATTATAACCGGGCAATACATCTTTTGTAATTCCTGAAGTGGCATCTTCTTTCAATGCCGGCTCATGCAATTGAAGCGTAACCTTTTTGGGTGCCACCAATTCCAGTTTCCGAATCTTTGGAAATGGAACCATTACATCGAATGTCTCAATCTCTGATTCAAATCCCCAGGATTCAAATAATTTGGCCGCAAATTCCGCATTCTGTTTGCTCCAGGGCGAACCCACATGATGTGGTTTAGATGACATATGCTTCATCCAGTCGTTTAAATTTTGCGGATTCAATACTTGGTCGAATCGGGATTCCAAATCGCGCTGGGTGGCTACATCTAAGGCCACATCAAATGTAGATACTTGTTCTATTTTTGGATCGCGAGTCTCCACTGCAGGCGGCTGTCCGCAAGCCGATATAATCAAAAGTAATCCTATAAAATTATATTTCATTCTTTTCCTCCTCAAATGAAATGGTTTACTGGGGTGGAGAAACTAAATTACCGACGAATGAAAATGAAGAAGAAACTATCACCCACCTGCCAAACCGTCATATCCTGAAACCAATTTGGCAATTTATGGTGATTAGCATAGTTTTTGCTTGATGATAATTAAAAAGAACCATTATGAATAAACTGCAACAATTTATGCTGAAACATCCTTATATCAGTATGGCGGTGATATTACCTTTCGCCCTTTTATTTGTGCTGGGCGTATTTTCCATATTGATCAATATTATTCTACCAGCAGTGATTGCTTTTTGGCTGGCGGGATGGATTTATACAGCCATTGTGGGGCGGCCATTTCGCCAATATTATGAACGGCCCTTCTGGTACGTTCATTACGATTGATTGATTTCAGTCAGCTTCGGTTTGATTCGGCTGGAATATCGTGCGTTTGAGACCACCTTCTCTGGATCTTTCCGTAACATCTGCTGTTCCTCAACTGGCAATGCGGCAAATTCCTGGCATTCTGCAGAACAGCAACCGTCGTATTGTTGATTACAGTCATCACATTGGATAAATAAAATATGGCAGGATTCGTTGCCGCAATCGAGATGGCGATCTGCAGGCACTCCGCACTGATGGCATTTACCGATCACATCATTGGTCACCCGTTCTCCCATGCGGGCATCAAAAACAAAATTTTTGCCAATAAATTTAGAATCCAACTCCTCTTCTTTCACATCATGGGCATATTGGATAATACCCCCATTTAGCTGATTTACTTTCTCAAAGCCGCTGTTAATGAGATAGGCACTGGCCTTTTCGCAGCGGATGCCCCCGGTACAATAAAGTAAAACTTCATCCTGCTCATGGCCTTGTAAAAGGCGTTTCACTTCGGGTAGGAGCTCTCGTGATGTATCGACATCAGGGATAATGGAATTTTCAAATCGGCCCACTTCACTTTCATAATAATTTCGCATATCAACCACTAACGTATTTTCATCGGCGAGTTTTTCATTAAAGGCTTCTGCAGATAGATGGTGGCCTACTTTGGACATTTCATATTCATCCTCTCTAACACCGTATGCTACAATTTCATCTTTAATTTTGATCGTGAGCTTATAGAATGATTCCCCATCCTGTAAGGCAACTTTTAAGTTCATATCTTTCAAGATTTCACGAGATGACAGATTGGCTTTGAATGCGTCCCAATTTTGTTTAGGACAACTAAACTGAGCATTGATTCCCTCTATGGCGAGATAAATTCGGCCAAAAATATTGAGGGAAGACCATTCCCGGTAGAGATCATCCCGAAGGGCTATTGGATTATCAATATTGATATAGCGATAAAAAGAACAGGTGATCCGCTCAAAGGATTCAGCCTGTAATTCAGCCATGAGAAGCTCACGGCTCTTTTTATTGTATAAAACTTCTTTTTTCATTCCCAGAAATTACGGCAAGATCAAGACCCAAATGAAACGATGAGGGGGTTATGATCGGGTTGCCATTGTATATATTTTTTCATGATGGACTGAAATAGATCTGATGTTTTCCACTCATTCAGCCATCGATCTAATTTTGGATAGGCCGATTCGAAATAGGGCAGGTCCACATGGGCAAATTGACGAACGAATGGGAGGATTGCCACATCGGCCCACTGGGACTTATCTCCCATGAGGTAGTGGCTGTCATTCAAAACAGATTCATACGGGGAAAGGGTCTCATCACATTTTTCTTGGTAATATTTCCGTGGATGATCCGGATGACGAATATGGTATTTATACTTATTCAACCATGGTTTGAAATCTTCATCATTTATTTTTATTATTGCTAATTGTTTATCTAAATCCAGATCTTTCCAATCCGTATCTGTCTGATTTAAGGCCCACACCATAATATCAAAACTCTCATCAATGACCATCCCATCAGCGAGTTGCAGCACAGGGACGGTTCCCTTGAGTGAGGCATCATAGAGTTCTTTTGGCCGATCAGATAAAAGGACTTCTCGTAATTCTACTTTGATGTCAGCATAGGATAACGCCATCCTGGCGCGCATGGCCCAGGGTCACCGGCGGAATGAATAAAGTCTAGGGTATTCAGTCATATTAACTCAAAGGGTAAATGTCGGGGCGTCTGTCACGGAAGAACATGGTTCTGGCATGGGAACGGGGTACTTCAGATAGATCCAGATCATGGATCAAAATATCATCCACACTGGCAGGACTTTGGGCAATTACCTTTCCTTCCGGATTTGTGATGATCGATTCACCGGCAAATTCCATTTGATCTTCTTTACCCACACGATTGGCTAAGGCGCAAAAATAACCATTATGAAAAGAAGCCACTTGCAATTCCGCTTCGTAGAGCCCACCGGGCCATTCCCCCACGGTACCGGCCTGGGGGATGACCACCACCTCTGCCCCATTTACGCCCAATGCACGCATAAATTCCGGATAATGACGGTCGTAACAAATGGCCACACCAATCTTTCCCCTCGCTGTGTTATAGACAGGGGCACCATGGTTGCCTTCAGCATAATAGCTTTTTTCATAAAAGCATTCATAGTCTGCCACATGGACCATTCGGGTGGTACCTAGCAAGGTGCCGTCCGCATCAATCACCGGAGATGAATCGTAAGTTTTTCCATTGTCCAATTCAAATAAATTGATGATGACCACCATATTATGTGCTTTAGCTTTCGCCATGAATTTTTCTGTTGTGGGGCCGGGAACCGGTTCTGCCAAATGGGATACATCTCCTTCGGCCAAATATTGGGGGTAGAATCGTGTGAAGGCCAGTTCCGCAAAGACAGCCACCTCTGCACCTTGAGCCGCCGCTTTGTCCAGATTGTCTAATCCGCGCTGGATATTGGCTTCAATATCCTCAGAAGCGTATTGTTGTATTAAAGCAATTCTCATGAAACCTTGTATTCCTCTATCAGGAAAATAAGGTAGGATTGCAGATGAAACAATTGATCCGATTATCTCTTGGAAGAATCCCCCTATTCCCATTTACTTCTTCATTATGATTCGGAGAAAAAATGACTTCTTTTGATATAAAGGGTAAGATGGCCCTCATTACCGGTGGTTCTCGTGGTATTGGTTATGCTATTGCCGAAAAGTTTGTAGAAAGTGGTGCAAATGTAATCATCGCAAGTCGTACCCAAAAAGACTTAGATAAAGCGGCGGACACGTTGAGCAGAGATGGGGGAAATGTACTCCCCATATCTGTCCACGCCGGGAAAAATGACTCTATACAATCCATGGTCAAACAAAGCATCCAACAATTTGGAGGTATTGATATTGTAGTAAATAATGCCGCTACCAACCCCCACTATGGCCCCATTTTTACTTCAGAGGATAGCCATTGGGATAAAATCTGGGACGTAAATGTGAAGGGCTATTACAAAGTGGCCAAGGCCTGTGTACCATCCATGACTGAACGGGGCGGCGGAAAAATTATCAATATCGCTTCCATAGCTGGGAAGCATGCTTTCCCAGGGATGGGCATTTACTGTATCAGCAAAAGTGCCGTAATGATGCTGACAAAAATATTAGGGCAAGAGCTGGCAAAAAGCAATATCCAAGTGAATGCCATTGCCCCTGGATTTATCAAAACCAAATTCAGTGCTGCCCTGTGGATGGATGAAAAGGCCAATGCTTCCATGATAAAACGGATTCCCCAAAAACGGATGGCCGATCCTCAAGAAATCGCCGGCATTGCCCTCTATCTTGCATCCGATGCATCATCCTTCGCCACTGGTGAAACATTCACCGTGGATGGCGGCCAAACGATTTAAGGAAATTCATGAAAGACTATTTAGACCAATATCGCACATTTGTTCAAGATGAATTGATTCCCTTGGAATCCCTTCTTTTGAACCATCAATATGATGAACTTGAATCAAAAATCAGTGCACTCCGCACCCAAGTAAAAGAAATGGGCCTTTGGGCGCCATACCTCCCAAAAGAACACGGCGGCATGGGAATGCATTTTTTGGAATTTGCTGCGGTCAGTGAAATTTTAGGCGCTTCACCTCTGGGACACTATACCTTTAACTGCCAAGCGCCCGATATCGGTAATATTGAACTGCTCACCATATTTGGAAGTGATACCCAGAAAGAAAATTACCTAAAACCCCTCATGGCAGGAGAGATCCGGAGTTGTATCGGTATGGTAGAACCGGACCGCCCCGGCTCCAACCCCACTTGGTTGGACACTACTGCCGTTTTGGATGGGGATGAATGGGTGATTAATGGCCGCAAGTGGTTTACTTCCTGTGTGGATGGGGCATCATTCTGTATTGTTATGGCAGTGACGAACCCAGAAGTGGAAAGCCGATATAAGCGCGCCAGCATGATCATCGTACCCACAAATACACCCGGATTTGAAATTGTACGAAACATCCCCATTATGGGAGAAGAAGGACAGGGGTTCTTTAGCCATGGGGAAGTACAATACACTGATGTGCGCGTGTCCAAAGAAAACATTATTCAAAACCCCGGCGATGGTTTTCGTCTCGCCCAAGAACGCCTAGGCCCGGGACGTATCCACCACTGCATGCGGTGGATTGGTATCTGCGAACGGGCTTTTGACCTCATGTGCCAACGGGCTGTTGATCGGGAGGTAAATCCTGGCGCAACTTTGGCAGATCAACCGGCCATCCGAAGCTGGATTGCCGAGTCTCGTGCTGAAATCGATTCCTCTCGCATGCTGGTTCTGGCTTGTGCCAAAAAGATTGATAAAAAAGGGGCACCGGCAGCAAGAACTGAAATATCCATAATCAAATTCCATCTGGCCAAGGTCCTCATGAATGTATTAGACCGTGCCATCCAAGTACATGGTGCTTTAGGAATTACTGATGATATTCCACTCTCTTTCTGGTATCGCCACGAGCGAGGCTCCCGAATCTATGATGGCCCCGATGAAGTGCATAAACTGGCTGCAGCCAAGCGGATTCTGAAAAAATATGGGGCATAACACGGATACGATTGCCGTTCGTAGTGATGAACAATTTGACGTAAATCGACTGACTCAATTTTTAAATAATAAACTTCCCGGTTCAGACCAATCCCTGATTCTTCGCCAATTCCCCGATGGCAAAGCCAACCTCACTTACCATTTGGATTATGGTTCTCATGAATATGTTTTAAGGCGACCGCCACTGGGCCCCGTTGCCCCTGGTTCACATGATATGGCGCGAGAATATCGCGTTCTGTCTGTCCTTCACCAGTCATTTTCACATGCACCAAAAGCTTTTCTATTTTCTGATGACGCATCCATCGTGGGTGCACCATTTTTTGTTATGGAACGCCATACTGGTGTGGTGGTTCGAACAAAAATACCAACTGAATTTTCCCACATTCCTGATGCAGGACGTCAAATAAGTTTGGCGATGGCGGATGCCCTAGCCCATCTTCATGCAGTAAATTACGAATCATTAGGGTTGAGTGAATTAGGAAAGCCGGAGGGATTTATCGAACGACAGGTGGCGGGTTGGCATAAACGATGGGAAAGGGCCAAACATAATGATTTTTCAGAAATGGATGAAATACATCAATGGTTAATTGATAATATGCCGCAATCAGGTGAGCCTTAACTGGTCCACAATGATTATAAATTGGATAATGTAATGCTGGCGACAAATAATCCGGGCAATATCAAAGCAATCTTTGATTGGGATATGTGCACATTGGGAGATCCCCTTTCTGACCTGGGTGCTTTATTGTGCTATTGGGTTGAACCGAATGATCCGCCCTTTTTCAAGCAGTCAGCCATGATGCCAGTGCATGAATCATTTTTGTCGAGAAAAGAACTGGTGGCCCGGTATGCAGAAACCAGTGGCCGTGATGTATCTACCATTCAATTTTACCATGTGTTGGGGATATTCAGATTGGTGGGTATCGTGGCCCAAATTTATATCCGCTTTCTCAAAGGTCAGACTCAGGACAAGCGATTTGCCTCCTTTGGTGATATGATTCCAGCCTTAGCTACATTTGCATTGCACGTTATTCAGGAGCACTAATTCGAGCAAACCCATGGTAGGTTAGACTCCCCAAATACAAGACCCCATCTTTTTCCTCTACGCTGGTGATGGGTGAAAACGAATCCGGATCAGGATGCTGAAGGTTATGAACCACATTCCCATCGCCATCAATGCCTAAAATAAATCCATGTCGATCAGGTGCTGGTTGGGCTGCTTCTGGCAGTCGCAGAACCATTTTCCGAAGGAATGGTTTCCCTGCCAGATTATCAATGATATCTTTCCGAAGAGCAGGCATTGCAATCCAGTAAAGGCCTTTTCCATTCGACGAAATGCCATCAGGGAATCCCGGAAGATTATCGATAATGGTTTCTGATTGGCCTGCTTTTTCACCTTTAATCCAAACTTTCTTTACGCGATAAGTGGATGTTTCATTAACCAAAACAAAATCACCTTCAGGGCTCACCGCCACCCCATTGGCAAAATACAAACCACCCATTAATGTTCCAGTTAACCCTGATTTTGGATCATGCATGATCAATCGTCCCCATGGCCTGTGCTCCATAAGATCCGCACGATATTCGTGGATACCATATTTTGATGATGCATCGGAGAAATATATTTTGCCATCAGGGGCAATATCCACATCATCCGTAAAGGCAAAGGGGATACCATGGGCTTCTGTAGTAAGCACCGTCAAGTTTCCATCAGGATCTACAGAAAGAAGTCCCTTATTCGCATCCGCAATAATCAGATTACTATTAGCATCGAAAGCCAAACCCAACGGACGGCCTTCCGTATCAACAAAAACGCCCTGGGTTTTCCCATATACATCATACTTAATGATGCGTCCGTCTTCATATCCGGCATACATATTACCAGATTCATCTATAGCCACATCTTCCGGCCCTATCCCATCATTCAATCCCAATATTTCAGCATCGGCCAAATAATCATTGGGCGCAAATTCACCGATCATCTCTGGCCCCTTTTCTGGCCTCCAAATAGCCGGATCGGCATTCACAGGCCAGAATAATAGATAGGCCAATAATAAACCAATAATTCCCAAAATGCCTTTTATTGCATTTTTCATATTAATCTTATTCGTATTCGATCCCGGAGAATCCTGGCATCCTTTCCACCAATTCTTTCCCCATCAATTTGCTTGGTGTAAAATATCCAGACCGATTATGATTCCCCAATAGGAATTGGGCAGCTTCTACTGTCCCGGAAGCTGTCAAGTCATATCCGTCTACTGTAGTGAATCGACCTGTTATTATATTTCCATGTTTATTCTTTACCTCTCCCCATACAAAGGATTTTGCCTCAGCGCGCTGTTTAGCCGTATTGGATTTCCATGTTTTATCAATTCGATTTAATACGAGATTTTTGACCCAGTTAATCTTCATCAATTTCATATATTTTTGGCGTTTCCGAATTTGAGCTGCACCTTTGGGCGACTGCGGGAAATACACTTCTATGTTTGGAATGCCCGTGCTGTGATAAGCTGTATACACATCTCCCCATGGAATCGTAATGACATTGATGGCTCCAAATCCATAATCAATTTCCCGCTCTTTATAGGCTAATGGCACTTTTTTCATTTCACCATTCACCCGAACCTTTCCGCCCAGAGACATGCCTTCTGCACCAGTCTTGGCCGTCCCTTTACTAGGCTTAGAGCCCTTCATAGCAAAGCCTAAGGCAAGATGTGTGGCGTCAGGCATTTTATCTTTGAGGTACACCGCGAGACAGTCGGTAGGAATTACATCAAAACCAACACCGGGACATATCACAATACCGGCAGATCGGGCTGATGCATCCAGGCTATGGCCCAATTCATAAACAGAGATTTCACCGGTAATATCTACATAATGAGTGTGAGTTTGGATACAGGCTTCCATCATTGGCTTTGCCGTTTTAGAAAACGGACCCGCACAGTTGGCCATGACTGAAATGCTATTTAAATGTTCTACAATGTCATCCACATTGGACAAATCAAATACATAGGACTCAAGTCCTTTTTCTTCCGCCAATGTAGTAACGGACTCTGATCTCCCAGCCAGGATTGGATTAAGTCCTCGTTTAATCGCCTCATCCACGACCAAGCGACCGGTATAACCATTGGCTCCATAAATCATTAGATTCATAGGGGCTCCTTAAATTTTATTATAATTTATAAATAAATTATTTGTATCGACGCAAATAATCGCGCCGATACAAATTTAGAATAAATTTAAAATATTTCCCCGGCTCCTTCATCCATTTGAGCCCCTTCTCCTCTCCGCTGCCGGCTAAATCGACTTCGGTCTTCCATCTTGCCAAAACGATACTCAAGAGTTAATCTTAATGTGCGACTATTCCAGTTCCGATTTGAATCCTGATACCAATCCCGAATTCCGTCTTCATCGAGGTCACCCCATGATTCAAATCTAAAGCCTGATAGACCAAAGGGGTCGCCTACATTTAGAGTAAGATTCAGTTTTTCATCCATAAATTTCTTTTTTAATGACATGGATGAAAAACTCATTGCATCCATTTTTCCAATTGCAATATCTCTACCTGGCATGTAAAACATGAAAAACATAAATTCAGTTGTAGGATTAATATTCCACATGGTTGTTAATCTCAAGCGTTGCCCTTGAGCTGTTTTGTCATAATCAGAACCAAATAATTCAGAGTTAATTTCATCCCAATAAATACTTCCTGAAAACATTAGCCTTAGTTTTTGTCCAAGTGACCCAACAATGGAGTAATCTATCCCCTTCGTCTTTTCTTCTTCAATATTCTTATAAGTTGCGATAGATACACCATCATCCCTCACCTCTTTAAATCTGCTCATTTTATCTGTTGTATAGCGATAATATCCTCCCAGTGACAGGGACAATCCTCTTGAAAATCTGCTAAAGTTAATTTCATAGGAATCTGTGTATTCGGGTTTAAGAAATGGATTGCCAACTCTTAGGTTTCTTTCATCTTGCCTGGAACTAAATGGGTTGAGCATTCTTGAGCGGGGGCGGTTTACCCGCTTTGAATAGCTGGTTTGAATCTGAACCAGTTGGGGAGCACCAAAGGAGAGACTTAAGCTGGGATAAAAACTTGAATAGGGATTTTTGAATTTCTCATTTGTGGTTTTGAGTTCTGATAACATATCAACTGTTTCATACCTGCCGCCCAGATTTAATCCTATAAACCCTATACTGCCTGAATACTGCAGGTAGGCAGCATGGACAGTTTCATTGTATAGAAATTCATTACTGAAAGAACGATCAGATATATATTGATTTGTGGTTTCATCAAATATTTCAGCTATCTGATTATCCCCTCGATCAGTAGATTTACTCGCTAAACCAATTTCTAACTTAGATTTGCTTTCAAATGGATGAATGTAATCCAGTTTAAAATCATAGCCAGAACTTGTACCATCTTGGCCATTTTTTGCTTTGTTCAGACTTACGAAATCTTTACCACCATTATCAGTATTAAAATATTCGTTCAAACCATCATTCAAACCATCAGAAAATCTAAAATATGATGTGAGTTTTTGCTTAGGATCTTCATACTTCTTGTCATAATTGAGATTAATATCGTACCCGTTACGATCACTTCCCGTTGTTGTATACCGAATATATTTTTTATCTCCAGGTCCAAAATCTGTTGTAAAAGTATCATTGTCACTGTCACGATTACCGTTACTAATGGTGGCAGAAACTGCAAGGGACTGTTTTGAATCAATAAAGTATTCAAATCCTGATTTAATGAAAAGGTTGGGCCCACCTGAATTCGAATTAGATATCTGGTTTATTTCATTTCTAAAATTTGGGAATTCCATCCATCGTAAACTGGAGCCATCTGAAATCCTCTTTCGATTATTCATTCCTAAGTTGATGAAAGAATTATAACGGGTAGTTCGGTAGTTCACCTGCCCTGAAAGATTTGTCCCGCCTTGAGAATCACCACCTGTATTGACATTCCCATTTAACCCTGCAAATTTATTTTCTTTCAAGACGATATTGATAATCCCTGCCATGCCTTCCGGATCGTACTTAGCGCCTGGATTTGTCATTACTTCAATATCTGCTATGTTTGCAGAAGGAATACTTTGAAGGAGAGATTTAACATCTCCGCCTGCGATACTGGATGGTTTACCATCAATCATGAGATTCACATTTGTGCTGCCCCTCAAGCTCACATTATCATCCGGATCCACTTCAACCCCTGGAACTTGTCTTAGAGCATCAATTGCATTCCCGCCCGTTGAAAGAGAATTTTTTGAAACATTAAAAATTCGTTTTTCGGCTGTTTGGACAAATAAAGGACGCTCTCCTTCAACATCAACACCTGCCATTTGAAGGGTGGTTTGAACAAGGGAAATTCTTTCCAGGTTATATTCTGTTTTATTATCACCAAATGGCAAGAATGTAAAAGGGCCTAATTCCTGTTTACGATAACCAATATATTCAACAATAACCTTATGACGGCCCAAGGGGATTTCTTTTACTCGAAATTCACCATCTTCGTTGGTTATACCCCCAGTCATTATAGTACTACTTCTCTGATTAATGATTGCAACGGATGCATAAGAAATCGGTGTCCCCGATGCGGAATCCACTACCGTACCATATACTACACCAATTTTTGGTACTTGATTTGGATCCATTTGGCGCATGCCGCCACGCTGGCCACCCCCTCTTTGAGCATAACCGATTCCGGTCATGATGATCATTGTTATTAAAATAAATTTTCGCATTATTTTTCCTTTAATCCTTTAAAAAGATTTCCCCCGAAAGAAGTCTCCTCATTCAGTCAACTTCGATGAATATTTGACCCTCTTTTTTGGAAATTGTTAAATTTATATTTTGTCCACAATTAAGAATAGGTGAAATTAATCATAAATGAAATTAGGGTACAAATCTAATTCATTGATTTTTAAATTTGATTTATGGTTTTTCATACTTGGGCGGATATTTTTTATGCCAACTGGTAGCGGTTTGATAAGCATTGGCCACTGCCAAAACATTCCCATCCTCATATAAACCTCCAATGAAACTAATACTGGTGGGCGACCCTTTTTTATTGAAGCCATTAGGTACCACAACGCATGGATGACCTGTCAAGTTAGTCTGAAGCAAATTATCTCCATAAAAAGAGGGAACTATATACACATCTACTTGACTCATTAATTCGGCCATTTTTTGATTTAAAATAGTTCGCGCTCTATTGGCATTAATATAATCTACTGCTGGGATAAAACGAGCTTCACGTAATACATGTGGCCACGCGGCTTTGACTTGCCGCACCATTTTGTCATCCTGATTTGACCGCGTTAATGCGTCAAAAGCGGCAGCGGCTTCCGCTTGTAAAATAAAGGATAAAGCACCAGATGGAAAATTTGGCAATTCTATAGGAATAAGATCAAACTCCAGAGAATCAAGAACTGCCAGTGCTCTTTTATCATTATCTGAAACTATAGTATCAGCAAAGGCTGAGGCGACATAACCTACACGCAGATTTTTTAACCGATTATTAGATGGATATTGAAATGGGACATCAATTACCGTCCTGTCTATATGGTCTGCACCGCGAATAGTTTCAAAGACAATTGCAGCGCCTTCTACAGATCGTGTCATCGGTCCCAATTTATCCATGGTCCAGCTCAAAGCCATTGCACCAGCCCGACTTACCGTGCCAAAAGATGGACGGTGACCCGTAACACCGTTCCGAGTCGATGGGGAAACAATAGAACCCAAAGTTTCAGAACCAATTGAAAAGCCTACTAGTCCTGCCGCAGTCGCTGAGCCAGGCCCCGCCGAAGAACCGCTGGCCCCTTGTTCCAAATTCCAAGGATTCCTCGTTTTTCCACCATACCATACATCGCCCCAGGCCAAAGCCCCCAAAGTTAATTTAGCCACTAATACAGCCCCTGCTGCTTCTAGTTTTTTTACAACTGTCCCTTTTTCATCCAAGATTTGATCTTTGTAGGGCATGGCTCCCCAGGTCGTCTTATAACCAGGCACGGATAGTAGATCTTTTGCTCCCCAGGGGATACCATGGAGCAGGCCGCGATATTTCCCGCGCGCTATTTCCATGTCAGCCTTTCGAGCCTGATCGATGGCTAATTCTTCTGTAATAGTAACCACGCATTCAAGCTCAGAGCCATATTTCTTTAACCGTTGAATATACATCCGTGTTAATTCTTCGGAAGTCACCTGTTGTGTACGTAAAAGATATGACAATTCAGGAATAGTCATGAATGCACAAAGCTCTATTTTTTCTGGACGAGAAACTATTTTTGAATTAAAATTAAATTTATCGCGTCCAAAAGGTGGTTTTACTCCACTTGGCAAAGGATCATAGAATAATGGAAATGGGATGTCATTGGCCATACCTAATTCGCGGATAGACTCGTATTGTTTAACCAACCCACTTATACTTGCGGAAACTAAACTTGCACCTGGTGAAAGTAATGAGTCACGTTCTGAAGTTGTATATTCCAAGCCTGCAATTTTTTCCGCTGAAATCAAATCTGAAGTTGAAATAGTTTTTTGTTCACACCCAAAAACCCAGATCAACATGATCGCCAACATGATTTTTTTATTCATAATTATTCCTCTTATCTCTCGTGAATTTGAATTGAATCTACCCAAGCCGTACCGTTCTTGCATCTGTTTTCTTTTCACACCTACCTTCCTTTCTGTTAGGAGCCTATTTTTGAAACAAGAACTAATCCATATCCTTACTGACCTTGTAGCGATCAATTCAGTCAATCCGGATCTATCAAAGGAGGGCCAAGGTGAACATGAGATCGCGCAATATATTCATACTTATTTCAAAGGGTTAAATATACCATCAAAAATCCACACCATTAAGGATGACCGCTCTAATACAACTTCATTATTAGAGGGAAAAGATCCAAAAAGAATTCTGCTTATGAATGGCCATATAGATACAGTTGGAATTGAAGGGATGAATGATCCCTTTACACTTCGCAAAGAAGGGGATTACCTTTATGGCCGAGGCACCTATGATATGCTGGCCGGCTGTTCCGTCCAAATGGGGTTGGCAAAGTATTTTTCTGAGAACGACTGTCCCATTTCATTGGCATTTACTTTTGTGGCGGATGAAGAAAACCTCAGCTTAGGCATGGAGCATTTGGTTAAAAATTACCTCCCCAAACTTCCCACCAAACCGTTCCTGGGTATATTTATGGAGCCCACTGAAGAAGCTATAGGCATAAGCCATAAGGGATACGTATGGTACGAGTTAAAGATATATGGTCTTGCCGCCCATGGAAGTCGACCTGAGCAGGGGATTAATGCAATTTTTCCACTATCTCGAGCTTTAAATGAATTAGAAAAAATCAATTTAGAACTATCAAAAGAAAACCCTCATCCATATCTTGGTGTCCCCACGCTTCATCCTGGTATAATCCAAGGTGGATCTGCTCAAAGTGTGATCGCTGCAGAAGCTATATTAAACTGGGAGCGACGAACACTTCCAGGAGAACCAAAAGAAAAATTGGAGCTTGAATTGGATAGAGTTATCAAGGCTGTCGAAAATGCACCAGGCAAACATACAGTATCAGGAACCGAGATTTTCAGCCGTCCGCCTAATGAAGTAGATGGTGATGAGTTGATAGAAAAATTATGTGAAGCTGCAGGAGAACAAAGGTATAATGGAATGTCTTACTGGGCCGATTCAGCTCTGGCATCTCAGGTAGGGATCCCTTCCATTTTATTTGGGCCTGCAGGTCATGGTGCTCATGCCATTGACGAATGGGTCTCTGAATCCAGTTTAGTCAATTGTTACGAAGTGATGAAACTATTTATTAAAGGATTATAGATTATAATTGAATCTGGCTCCGCCACGATATTCAAACTATAAATTCTAGAAAAATAATGTTTGTAGTAGCACTGTACTTAGTTTAATATCTTAGGCAATGTTTAAGATGAACACAGAAAAGTATAACAGTTGGTACTGGTTATTTAACTCCGAAGGGGTAATATAGTCCTAGAGAAACCCGTACATACTGACTATGTTTAAACCCCGACCTCGATCGGGGTTTTTTTTTGCTCAAAATGGATAAAACACAACTCACATATGACGAATTTCAAAACTTGGTCTCCCAAGATTGTTTGACTGTCCCAGTCTATAAAAGGATATTAGCAGACCTGCTTACACCTGTGACAGCCTGGGTACATTTATCCCAAAAAGCTGAATATGCCTTTTTGCTGGAATCAGTAGAAAAAGGGAATCAATACGTCCGATATTCTTATGTAGGTGTTAATCCACGAAAAATTCTGACGCACAAGGATGGAAAAACTACCATTACCGAAGATGATCAAACCATTGAAGTGGAAACACCTTATCTTGATTTACTCCGGGAAACCCAAGCCCAGTATAATATGGTAAAACTTCCGGGCATTCCTGCTTTCACCGGGGGATTGGTGGGCTATCTCGGCTATGAAACTATCGCTTGGATCGAAGATATTCCCACCCACACCGATTCTGCCATGGACGTCCCCGATGCTGTTTTCATGGTATTTGAAGACATGGTCGCCTTTGACCATTTAAAGGGATCTGCACTGGTTATTTCTAATATAAATGTAGAACCAGATGAAGATCTCCAATCCCAATTTGACGCAGCCCACGCCCGAGTGAATATGATTGTTGAATCCCTTTATTCAGACGTGGATTACAAAACGCCTGTCTGGGTGGAGAAAAGTGAAGTCTCATCCAATTTTCATCAGGATGAATTCGAATCCGCAGTTCGAAAAGCAAAACAGTATATTGTGGATGGGGACATTTTTCAGCTTGTTTTAAGCCAAAGATTCCAGCGCCAAACTTCCGTGGCACCTGCCACCCTGTACCGTGCATTGCGGAATATTAATCCATCACCCTACATGTTTCATTTGAAGATTAATGATTTTGATATTATTGGCGCATCGCCGGAACTCCTTGTGAAAATTGAAGACGGTACTGTAGAAATCAGGCCAATTGCCGGTACACGCCCACGGGGCAACTCTGAAGTTGAAGATAAAGCATTGGCCCAAGACTTAATGAATGATGAGAAAGAATGCGCCGAACATCTCATGCTATTGGATCTGGGACGAAATGATGTGGGCCGTGTTTCTGAATTTGGCTCCGTTACTATACCGGAAAATATGGTGATCGAAAATTATTCACACGTCATGCATATTGTTTCTGATGTGAAAGGAAAGTTGGCTAATAATAAAAATCCCTTCGATGCGCTTATGAGTGGATTCCCGGCAGGGACGGTCACAGGCGCACCCAAGATTCGTGCCATGGAGATTATTTACGAATTGGAACCTGAAAGGCGAAATATTTATTCCGGTGCTGTAGGGTTTTTTGATTTTACAGGTAATGTAAATACGTGTATTGCCATCCGCACAATGGTAATAAAACATGGCGTGGTTCATTTTCAGTCTGGGGCAGGTATCATCCATGATTCGGACCCAACCAAAGAATTTGAAGAAACGGTGAATAAGGCAAAGGCCATCATGGCGGCCATTGATTTTGCAGAGAATGGATTATCGGTGTGATTTTGGTTATCGACAACTACGACTCCTTCACCTATAATTTGGTTCAATATATTGGAGCCATGAATCCAAAAGTGAAAGTGATACGGAATGACCAATTCGATTTAGATGATATTAATCAATGGCAACCATCCCATATAGTGATTTCACCTGGCCCCGGCCGACCAGAAACTGCAGGACATTCAGTAAATGTTATAAAAAAGTATGGGGCGACCACTCCCATACTTGGGGTCTGTCTTGGCCATCAAGCCATTACTATCGCCTATGGCGGAAAGGTGGTGCATTCATCGGAAATTATCCATGGAAAGACTACAAACATTCAACACAAAGAATCGGCTTTATTCAAAGGGTTAAATGGTTCATTCACCGCAACAAGATATCATTCATTGGTGGCGGAAAAAGATTCACTTCCGAAAGAATTACAAATCATTGCCCAATCAGGTAATGGCTTGATCATGGGAATTCAACATGAATCCCATTCTGTTTTCGGGGTACAGTTTCATCCTGAATCCATTGCGACGGAGAAAGGAAAACAAATCATTAGAAATTTTTTAGAAATCGAATGTTGAACCTCTCAAAACATGAAAGTCCCATTCTGAAAACTCAGGGTACGTGAGAATATAATGAAACAAATATTAGAACAATTATTAGATAACCAAAATCTTGCCCGAGACGACGCATTTAGTATAATGCTCTCCATCATGTCCGGAGAATATAATGATGCACAGATCGCCGGATTTTTAATGGCGTTAAGATCAAAAGGTGAAACAGTAGATGAGATAACTGGATTCGCCCAAGCCATGCGGGAGAAAATGGTCAAAGTCCCATTAGAAACACCTGCCATTGATATGTGCGGTACTGGCGGTGATGCATTGGGGACATTCAATATTTCTACCACCGCTACTTTTGTGGTGGCAGGCGCCGGCATTCATGTGGCCAAACATGGGAATCGCTCCATGACATCCAAATCTGGATCAGCGGATGTGCTCCAGGCTTTGGGAATTGCCATTGATAAACCGGTGGAAGGATCCACGGCAGATATTGAAGAAATTGGATTAGGATTCATGTTTGCTCCAGCATACCACCCCGCAATGAAATATGCTGTCGGGGCTAGAACTGCTTTGGCCACTCGCACGGTATTCAATATTTTAGGACCACTGTGCAATCCTGCCGATGTGAAGGCCCAGGCCATGGGCATCTTTCACGCCGATTTAACCGAGATCCAAGCCAATGTATTAAAGGCACTGGGCTCTACCAAAGTAATGGTCTTCCACGGACGAGATGGTCTGGATGAAATATCCACCACCGCTACAACAAAAATCAGCCAAATTCAAAATAGCGGTCCTGTGGAAACCTTTGAATTTGATCCCATTGATTTGGGATTAGTTCGTGTGTCTCTGGATGAGCTTCAAGGTGGAGAACCAAAAGAAAATGCGGAAACAATCCGCAATATTTTAAATGGAGAAAAAGGATCCAAACGGGATATTGTTTTGATAAATGCTGCCGCTGGAATTGTGGTGGGCGGCAAAGCCAAAAGCCTAAGAGAAGGACTAAGGAAAGCAACTGAATCAGTGGATTCCGGTGCAGCGCTCAATATACTCAAGCAATTAACAAAATGAACATCCTTGAACAAATATTAGCCGTAAAACGGAAAGAAATGGAACGCATGCACCCTTATGCAGGTGTGGTTGAACCATTCGATACGTTGAGCCTGAAGAATGCCCTTTCTGCTCCCGGAATATCTGTTATCGCAGAAATTAAAATGAAGTCTCCCAGTGAAGGAAATATTCTCCCCAATGGGGATCCGGTGCAAATCGCCAAAGATTATGAATCGGCCGGGGCTGCATCCATTTCTGTACTTACTGATAAACAATTTTTTGGTGGGCATATTGATATTTTGGAGTCCGTGAAAAAAGCTGTATCCATTCCAGTTTTGCGGAAAGATTTTATCATTAGTGATCACCAAATCATGGGAGCTGCATGCGCAGGGGCAGATGCTTTCTTATTGATTGCAGAAGCTTTGAGCCAACATGACATTGATGCATTTATCAACTTTGGGAAGGAATTAAATCTGGAAGCATTCGTGGAATTTCACAGCGAAGAAAATGCAGATATTGTTGCTGAAATCGCACCGGAGATTGTGGGCGTCAATTGCCGTGATCTCAAGACTATGACCACGGATATTTCCTATTTTGCAAGTATGGCACCTCGCCTACCAAGTGGATCTATAAAGGTGGCTGAAAGCGGGATCAAAACAAACGATGATTTGAAATATTTGGCGGACCTGAGTTACGATGCAGTGCTGGTGGGAACATCTCTCATGAAAACAGGGTATCCCGGGAAAGCTTTGGAAGCATTGATTGGGTGCCTGTCATGATCCCCATCAAAATTTGCGGCATAACCAATTTAGCGGATGCTAAATGCGCCGAGGACCATGGTGCGTCTGCCATCGGGTTTATTTTTTATGACAATAGTCCCCGAGCCATATCGATTGATAAAGTAAAATCCATCGCCAATCACACCCAAAACCGTATGGCAAAAGTGGGCGTTTTTGTGAATCACGATAAATCATTTATTGATGATGCAATCCAAAGCATTCCATTGGATTTGATCCAACTCCATGGCGATGAATCCCCTGAATTCTGCAATCAGATTAGTGTGCCCGTGATAAAGGCGCTTCGTATCAAAAATGAAGCCAGCATGGCTGCCATGGATAACTACAAAGTAGATGCATTTTTATTAGACACCTTTTCCAAAGATGCTTATGGGGGAACCGGTGAAACATTCAATTGGTCCTTTTTGAAAAGAAAGTCTGACACGCCAATTATTTTATCCGGAGGGCTCAACCCAAATAATATTATGGATGCAATTGAATCTGTAAATCCTGCAGCAGTTGATGTGAATAGCGGGATTGAAAAATCACCAGGAATAAAAGATCACAATAAAATGAAAACACTTTTTACTAAACTCAAAGAAACCTGTTCAAGTATAAACGTGTTCACGGACAGTCTAACACTTAAACGTATGAACACTTAAAAATATGGAAGATAAATTTAATAATTATAATCTCCCCGATTCCAAGGGGCATTTTGAAAAGTTTGGAGGAAAGTACGTCCCTGAAACACTCATCCCTGCTCTGGAAGACTTGGAACGCCATTACATAGAGGCAATGGATGATTTCAAATTCCAAAATGAATTAACCACCTTATTGAATCATTATTCCGGACGGGCAACGGCTCTTTATCATGCAGAAAGAATTTCTGAAGAACTGGGATTCAACGTTTGGCTTAAACGGGAAGACTTGAATCACACCGGCGCTCATAAGATCAATAATGCATTGGGTCAAATCTTATTGGCCAACCGCATGGGGAAAAAACGTATCATTGCTGAAACCGGCGCTGGCCAGCATGGTGTAGCAACGGCTACCGTCGCTGCACGGTTTGGGCTGGAATGCGTCGTCTATATGGGGGAAGAAGACATCCGGCGTCAAAAGCTTAATGTATTTCGAATGAATTTATTGGGGGCAGAAGTCCGCCCCGTTTCTTCCGGAAGTATGACATTGAAAGATGCCACAAACGAAGCCATACGGGATTGGGTTACCAATGTAGAATCTACTTATTATCTCATCGGCTCTACCGTGGGCCCCCACCCCTACCCTATGTTGGTACGGGATTTTCAATCAATCATCGGCAAGGAAGCAAAGGAACAATTTGCAAATCAGTCTGGCAAGGATTTACCAGATCGATTAGTGGCCTGCGTTGGCGGTGGATCAAACGCCTTGGGATTATTTTATCCATTCCTGAAATATGATGTAAAAATTATTGGTGTAGAAGCGGCAGGCAAAGGACTTGAATCCGGAGAGCACGCCGCCACATTGACCAAGGGTGACTTTGGTGTTTTACATGGTGCTGCATCCACTCTGCTTCAGGATGACGACGGACAGATCACACTCCCCCATTCTATTTCTGCTGGACTGGATTATCCCGGCATTGGCCCGGAGCACAGTTATTTAAATGAATCTGGACGGGTAGAATACCATTCTGCCACTGATCAAGAAGCATTGGACAACTTCAAGTGGCTCTCTGAAAAAGAAGGTATCTTACCAGCATTGGAGTCAGCCCATGCCCTGGCTTATCTGCGACAATTAAATAATGGTATCGCACCAAATGAAGATGTGGTGGTTTGCCTTTCTGGCCGTGGAGATAAGGATGTCCACACCGTTGCAGACGCATTGGGGATTAAGTTATGAATAGGATTCAGTCATTATTTAGTGAACCCAAAGAAATGCTTATTCCATTTCTCACCGCCGGATATCCGAAGTTGGACAGCACTGTGGAATTGGTTTGTGCCGCCGCCGATGCAGGTGCAGATATGGTTGAAATTGGCATCCCTTTTTCCGACCCCCAAGCAGATGGCCCTGTCATCCAGGCATCCAGCCAACAGGCATTAGATAATGGGATGACTTTAAACAAAATTTTTGAGCAGGTAGCAGAAATCCGAAGTCGAACCCAAGTCCCGTTAGCGCTTATGGGGTATTATAATCCAATTTTGAAAATGGGCCATGAGACCTTTTTGCATCGTTGTATTTCAGCCGGCGTAGATGGGTTGATCCTTCCCGATCTTCCATTGGATGAAGCTGAGCCATTTTGTGAATTGGCAAAAGGAAAAGGTGTCTCCCCTATTTTGTTGGTGGCGCCTAATACATTTAATGAACGGATTAAACAAATTTCTGAATTAGCAGGCGATCTCATTTATGCTGTTAGCATCTTGGGTATTACCGGAAATGATCTGGTCTCCAGAGATACATTAGCCGAATACCTAAATAGAGTCCGTGAAAATAGTACTACACCCTTTGTTGTTGGTTTCGGAATCAGTACAAGGGATGATGTCACTTGGTTCAATGAACATTCAGACGGCGTCGTAGTGGGATCAGCCATTATTAAAAATATGGATGGGGAATCTGACCCTGTTGAAGCAACCAAATTTTTGATACAAAAATTGAAAGGAAAATGATAATGAATAATATTCGAGACAGCCATGATCAATTTAAATTTTGGCGACGGAATCTTTGGATAGTCACTTAAAGAAAGTACAACATGTGGCAGACTAACAGCTGGCGAAATTTTACCGCCAAACATATTCCCAATTACCCTGATCAGGATCATTTAAGAGAAGTGGAAAAAACTTTAAAGGATTTTCCGCCCCTTGTTTTTGCCGGTGAGGTGCGTTCCTTAAAACGCTCCCTGGCTGATGTGGCACAAGGAAATGGTTTCCTATTGCAAGGCGGTGATTGCGCCGAAAGCTTCACGGAATTTCATGCCGATAATATTCGAGATACATTTCGTGTCATTTTACAGATGGCAATTATTTTAACATCCGGTGCCAATCTCCCTGTGGTGAAAGTGGGTCGAATGGCAGGTCAATTTGCCAAGCCACGATCCAGCCCAACAGAAACTAAAGATGGGGTTGAACTCCCCAGTTATTCCGGCGACATTATTAATGATATAAAATTTGATAAATCAAAGCGTATTCCAAATCCAGAGCGGATGCTGAAGGCTTATTCCCAAGCTGCATCAACACTTAATTTGCTTCGTGCTTTTGCCGATGGTGGCTATGCGGATCTGCACCATGTGAATTCTTGGAATATGGGATTTGTGAAAAGTGGTCCCCAAGGTGAACGGTATCGCTACTTAGCTCACCAGATCCAAGAGAGTTTGAATTTCATGGAAGCCTTGGGAATTAATACCGGAAATACACCTCAGCTACGACAGGTTCATTATTACACGAGCCATGAAGCATTGTTACTCCCTTACGAAGAAGCACTGACTCGCGTTGACTCGACATCTGGTGATGTATATAATATGTCAGCCCATTTCGTTTGGATTGGAGATCGCACACGATTCGAAGAAAGCGCACATGTAGAATTTTGCCGTGGAATCAAAAATCCTATCGGTATAAAATGTGGTCCATCTTTGGATACTGATGAATTGATCAAACTGTTGGATATTCTTAATCCTAATGATGAGGCAGGCAGGATTACACTAATTACTAGATTTGGCCATGAAAAAGTTTCTTCCTATTTGCCGAAATTGATTCAAAAAGTACAAGACGAAGGCAGGACTGTTGTTTGGTCTTGTGACCCAATGCATGGCAATACTATTAAAAGATCTGATGGAATAAAAACACGACCATTTAACAAAATATTAGAAGAAGTAAAAGAAAATATCCGAATACACAAAAATGCTGGATCACGTTTGGGCGGGATTCATTTAGAAATGACTGGCCAAAATGTGACAGAATGCACAGGTGGATTAGATGATATTTCTGAAGCAGATCTCTCAAACCGTTATCACACTCACTGTGATCCACGTCTTAATGCAAATCAAGCTATTGAACTGGCTTTTTTAATTGCAGATGAACTTAAAGCCAATGGCCATTAAAGGTGCAATTACATTACCGGGAGATAAATCCATCTCCCACCGAGCGCTTATGTTTGCTGCCATTTCAGATGGTGAATCTCGAATTACCAACCTTTCTACTGGTGCCGATGTGCAATCAACCCGATCCTGTCTGGAAGCCTGTGGTATTCAATTTCAAAATGATAGTGAGGATGTCATCGTAACTGGAGGGAAATTTTCTGATCCAATCCAACCATTAGACTGCGGTAATTCTGGTACTACAGCACGATTGCTTTTAGGACTTTTAGGCATGAATGGCATTAATACAACCTTGGTTGGAGATGATTCTCTCTCTTCCCGTCCCATGAATCGTATTTTAGATCCCTTATCTCAAATGGGATTGAAATCAGAAAGTAATAATGGAAAATTACCGGTGAAGATTCTCAAAAGTGATTTGAAAGGCATTCATTATGATTCACCGGTCGCGAGTGCCCAAGTGAAATCTGCCATTCTTCTGGCAGGGCTAGGTGCGGAAGGAGAAACATCCGTAACTGAACCGCTTCTTTCTAGAGATCATACTGAAAGGATGCTAAAAAGTATGGGAGCTAATCTTTCATCAGATGGCCTTACAAAAACCATCACCAAGACTTCCTGGCCTTTATCTCCCATCAATTTGGTGGTACCGAGTGATCCATCAACAGCAGCATTTTTTGCTGCCGCTGCAGCCATGATACCAAGCTCTGATTTGATTCTGAATCGTATTTTGAAAAATCCAACTCGAATTGGATTTTTTAGTGCTCTTAAAAAAATGAGCGCAGGAATAGAATACCTTAAACAATGGGAAAAAGCAGGAGAGTCACTGGGAAATTTACGCGTGTTTCACCAATCATTGCAGGGCATCTCAATTTCCAAAAATGATGTACCGGGATTAATTGACGAATTGCCTATTCTTGCCATTCTTGCCACTCAAGCAAATGGAAAAACTGATGTTCGGGGCGCCGAAGAATTGCGGGTGAAAGAATGCGACAGGATTCATGCTATCTGCAATAATTTGAAAAAAATGGGTGGCAATGTAGAAGAATTAGAAGATGGATTTATTATTCAAGGACCAACACAATTAAAGGGCGCTGAAATTGAAACATTCCATGACCACCGGATTGCCATGGCCTTCACTACTGCCGGGCTCATTACTGATGGCGATATAATTTTAGACTATCCCGAATGCGCGTTTATTTCCTATCCGGGGTTTTATGATGAATTGGAAAGATTAACTCAATGAAGCGATTTGCTGTTATTGGTGATCCGATTGCCCATAGTTTAAGCTCAACCCTTCATGGTGAGATTTATAGGCAACTTGATATTAAAGCTGAATATAAAAAAATTCGAGTGAAGGATGATTCGATCCATTTATTCATGAATTCAAACCATTTAAACGGGTTTAATGTCACTCTGCCTCACAAACAGTCCATTATTCCCTTTTTGGAAGAATTGGATGATGCTGCTCAAATTATTGGTGCTGTGAATTGTATTCATAAATCTAAAGGATTCAATACCGATTGGATTGGATTTGCCAAAGCTATGGAGATTAATTGTATCGATTTAAATGAAAAAAAATGTGTTATACTGGGTGCCGGCGGTGCAGCACGTGCAGTAGCTTATGCGCTCATCCAAGCTAAAGTACAATCAATCACAGTTGTGAATCGTACTATTGAAAAAGCAAGCCAGTTCACCAAATGGATTGGGGAAATATCTTCCATAAAAGCATCGCAACTTGAACAACTTAATACGTCACAACATCACCAAATTATCATCAATTGCACCCCCATCGGTATGTGGCCTGATATCGAATCCATACCAAAAATCAAAATTCATAAAGGACAAATAATAGCCGATACAATATACAACCCCCTTGAAACAAAATGGTTGAAGAAGGGGAAAAAATCCAATATTAAAACAGTTAGTGGATTAGACATGTTTATTGCTCAAGGTTTAGCATCTGCTGATATTTGGTTTGGAGAAAAAATTTCAGAGAAAATCAAAATGGAGCCAATTAAAATGGCATTAAAATCAAAATTATGTTAACACGAATTAAATTCCTCACAGCGGGAGAATCCCATGGAAAAGGCTTGCTTGGCATCTTAGATGGCATACCGGCAGAACTGGACATTTCAGAAGATTATATTAGTCACCAATTGAAGCGGCGTCAAATGGGTTACGGTCGTGGTGGACGAATGAAAATTGAAACTGACCATGCTGAGATTTGGTGTGGTGTTCGTCATGGTAAAACCATTGGCGCACCTGTTGGTCTTATTGTACGTAATAAGGATTGGGAAAATTGGACTAAAAAAATGTCTGTCACTCCTGTGGAAGATGACATTCGAAAGGTGACACTCCCCAGACCGGGTCATGCGGATTTAGCTGGCGTCCAAAAATATGGGTTTGATGATATCCGCAATGTGCTCGAACGATCTAGCGCCAGAGAGACCACCATGCGTGTGGCCCTAGGGTCAATTTGCCGAAAATTATTGGAAGATATAGGTATTGAAGTTGGCAGCCGCGTGATAGAAATCCATGATGTAAAAGATGAAACTCCTATACCCGAAAATCTTACACCAAATCAATTGAGTGAAATGGCAGATGCATCACATGTTCGATGTTTAGATAAAGATGCTGAAACAAAAATGACAGAAAAAATTGATGATGCTAAAAAAACAGGTGATTCAGTAGGTGGCATTTTTGAAGTGATCGCCAAGGGACTTCCTTACGGGCTTGGTGCACACACCCAATGGGATCGCAAACTTCAAACTCGTATATCAGCTATGATGATGAGCATAAATGCCTTTAAGGCTGTAGAAATTGGCAGCGGATTTGGTGGTGCCGAAAAATTTGGTAGTGAAGTCCATGATGAAATTGGTCATGATAGTAAGAAGTTTACCCGCTACTCCAATAATGCAGGTGGAATCGAAGGTGGAATGAGCAATGCCCAACCCATCGTTTTGCGGATGGCCATGAAACCAATCCCAACGCTAATCAAACCCTTACGATCGGTGGATATTCATTCATTGGAAGAAAAGGATGCCCATAAAGAACGGACTGATTCTTGTGCCGTACCCGCTGCATCAATCATCGCAGAAAGTATGTTATGTTTTGTTCTTGTTGATGCTTTACTAGAAAAATTCGGTGGTGATTCAATAGAACAACTCAAAACCCATATAAAATCTACTGCAAAATATTAATGAATATTTTTTTAATTGGGATGATGGGTACTGGCAAATCAACAGTTGGAGTATTACTTGCGAATGAATTGAAAATACCATTTGTTGATCTTGATAAAGAAATTGAAAAAAGTACAAGAAAAACTATTTCTGGAATATTTAAGTTAGATGGAGAGGCCACTTTCAGGAAAATAGAAACAGAGCGCTTGAAGGAAGTATCAGCTTCAGTCGTTTCTTGTGGTGGCGGAATTATATTGAAAGAGGAAAATCGGAATTTCATTAAAGTAAATGGTACGACAATTTTATTAACAGCTTCTATTGACGAACTAGTTCGCCGATTGAAAGGCGCGGGGAAAAGACCTCTACTGGCGAAAAATAATGAAAAAGAATCTTTGATTAAATTGTGGTTAGATAGACGAGCTCAATATCTATCGTTAGCAGATATGACAATAGATACCGATGGAAAAACCAGCATACAAATCACAAATGAGATTTTATTGGACCTGAACTCATGAAAACAATTCAAGTCGAACTAGGTAATCGCTCTTACCCGATTCAGGTAAAATCGGGGCTTATGCAGGAGTTTCCAACAATTCTGTCTAAAAATAATCATGGTCAAAAATGGGTCATTATATCCCAATACAAGCTAATGGAATTATTTGGATTTGAACTAATGGCTCAATTAAAAGATTCAGACTTTGATATCGATTATTTAACCCTCCCAATTGGTGAAGCTGCAAAGAGTCTTGACGAATTCAGCGGAGTAATTAGCCAAATGATCAAATTGAAGTGCGACAGATCCACCACTATATTGGCAATAGGTGGTGGAGTGGTTGGTGACGTAGGCGGATTTGTTGCATCATCTTTTATGCGCGGTATAGAGTATTATCAAATTCCGACAACACTATTAGCTATGGTGGATTCTGCGATTGGCGGGAAAACAGGAATTAATTTTACTGAAGGAAAAAATCTAGTTGGAGCCATTTATCAACCAAAAGGTGTATTGATAGATCCTAAAATTTTAGATACACTCCCAAAACGAGAACTGATTTCTGGGTTGAGTGAAGTCATAAAATATGGTGCTATCTGGGATCGAGAATTTTTTGATCAAATTTCTCACTGGTTAGATGATTTGGATTCTTTTCCATTTGAAAAAGCTGTCAATCGTTCCTGTGAAATTAAAGCAGAAATAGTTTCTAAAGATGAACGGGAAGACGGATTGCGAAGATTATTAAATTTTGGTCATACTATAGGTCATGCGCTAGAAGCTCATTTTAAGTATGAAGGCATCCGCCATGGTGAAGCTGTGGCGCTAGGCATGAAATGTGCTGGATGGATCTCAAGCAAAATTGGATCCTTAGATAAAGTTGATGAAGAATATTTAATCCAAACTATTGAAAAATTATCTCTACATTCCATTTTCGAACTTGATTCAAGTGCCATTTTATCATTCGTGAAAAGAGATAAAAAAGTTAGAAACAGTATTCTAAATTTTGTTATTTTGGATAAAATTGGTGTAAGTAAAATATCTCAATCAGTTACAGATGATTTAATCAAACAATCTCTTAAAGTGATCCAATGAAATTATTAGTCCTAAATGGCCCTAACCTTAATCTATTAGGCCTAAGGGAACCCGATATTTATGGTACCGATTCAATAAAAGATATCGAAATATGGCTTAATTCCCAAATAGAGTCAGATGGGTATGAAGTTATATGGTTTCAATCAAACCATGAGGGAGACCTAATTGACCAGATTCATGCCTCCATTAATGAATTTGATGGGTTAATTATTAACCCAGGGGCATTAACCCACTATTCGTATGCACTTCGAGATGCAATTTCTTCAATATCAAATCCGGTTATTGAAGTTCACATAAGCGATATAAATCAAAGAGAAGATTTTAGAAAGAAATCTGTAATCAAAAATGTGTGTATAGGTCAAATATCTGGTAAGGGCAAAGCTGGATACTTTGAAGCATTAAAAGCATTAATCAATCACATACGAAATTCATAGATATCAAAAAATGCACGTATCCTTTTTTTGGATGATTGGAAAATTTGGCCTTAAAACCATCTCAAACATTTAAAACGAACAAAAATAAACTGGTGAATATCTGCTTGTTTCGATGGGCTATTGAATCAATAGCAGAGGAAATAGATTTTTTCAATTATATTAATCCAATTGCCAAAGGACTCTAAATTGATCTCGAACCAGAAATAAAAAAATAGTGTGAGAATTATCACAACGTCCCATAAAAATAATTTGTAATTTCTCGCTAATTTTCTAATCTCGGACTATCCCTATGAAAAAGTTATTATTTACCCTATTTGTTTTAGGCCTCCTTTCCTGCGAAAAAGATGTATCATTAGAGGATCAGATCGTGGGCACCTGGTATATGCCTCAAACGTTAAACCGCTATACTGCAGGCAGATCTGTTGAAGATGTGGCAGGTCACAGTTTAAATGCCTGGAATTATTCAATAGTTGTCATCACAAATTCCAATCAACAACTCATCGATCGGATGGCGGATGGAGAAGGTGCTATCAATGTATCTGGTATGGTTGAAGATCAAATCAAATTCATGCATGGCTGGGCAGACAAAAATTCAGGGGAAGCCAGTGTATCTATAACAAATTATAATTGGTTCAATGATCATGATGGTTTAAATAAACCCGTAATTTCAGCTTATATGGATAATTATTCTGAGCAGTATCAGGATACAACTATATGGTACGATGATAGTACGGGAAATGATGACACCACCTATGGAGAGTGGCACTCAGACTATTTGGGGGTGTATTTTAATGATGGCAATTATGTTGAGATCCAGGACCAAATAGATTTTACTTTTGATGGTCAAACACTAAATATCCCAGAGCAGACTTTTTCTGTATCAGATATTGATTTCTTAACAATTGAAGGCACATTGGCTCATGCCAGAATTTCAATCCCAGCCAACACACCTACAAAAATTTTCAGCTATGAAGATGATACTTCTTGGGATTATGGATCCTGGGCAATTCATATTGAAGACGGAGGCCGATGGGTAGAGGTCTACACCTGGGAGGACCCCTATGATGATGGCTCGGGTTGGAATCGAACCTACACCGATTCGACGGTTGCAGAATGGGAATTAGATGGTGATACAATCTATGTGAAATACCGCTATGATGATGTTTGGGTCGATGCTGGGGAAGGACCTGGCATCGGTCAGGGCACTTGGATATATGAAGTGGCCTATACTTATGAAGTAAAGGACGGATCCCTTACGCTAACCAATGAGTTTGACATCTGTCAAGGTGAGCCATTTTGCAAAGAGTGGCTGGAATGGGAATATGGGTTAGATCAGGGCAGTCTAGAAGAATTCAAAATGGTTTGGGCTCTAGAATTCAAGAAAACGCCCGGCATCAGATCAAAAGAAATTCGCGGTCCATTTCGAACGGTTATCAATAGATTCCCGCCTTATAGTTTGATGAAATAAAAAAGGGGCAGAATGTTCTGCCCCTTTTTCTTTATTTATATACCACGCCACCTTTCATAACAAAATTGACTTTTTTCGTAATGGTGATATCTTTTAATGGATCGCCGGGTACTGCTACAATATCTGCTTTCATTCCTTTTTTAATTTTACCCAGATCATCAACGCCCAACGCTTCAGCAGCCACAGAAGTGGCTGAATTAATTACATCAATTGGTGCCATGCCCGCTTCTACCATAAACCGGAATTCATCTGCATTATCGCCATGGGGAGATACGCCTGAATCCGTGCCAAATGCAATTTTCACACCCTCTTTATACGCCATAGTAACAGTATTCTTAATTGCTGGGCCAATGGCCAAAGCTTTGGGTCGAATGATTTCAGGAAAATATCCGGGCTTTTGGGCTTTTTCATACACAAATTCACCTGCACTAATGGTGGGCACATAATAGGTGCCGTACTTAACCATAAGCCGTGCTGTTTCTACATCCATGAGTGTACCATGCTCGATGGTTCTTACGCCAGCTCGAATGGCCCGCTGCATACCTTCTTTACCATGGGCATGGGCAGCTACAAACATTTCATAATCTGCGGCCGTTTCCACGATAGCTCGAATCTCTTCTTCAGTAAATTGAGGGTTTTGACCATTTTTAGCTACACTAAGAACACCCCCCGTAGCTGTGATTTTCACCAAATCTGAACCATCTTTATAGCGTTGGCGAACACCTTTCATAGCATCCTCAACTCCATTAATTACACCTTCGTAGGGACCAGGATCACCACGAAGTTCTCGATTCAAACCACTCGTAGGGTCAGCATGGCCACCTGTGGTTCCCAATGAACGGCCTGCTGAATAAATCCGAGGCCCTTTAATATACCCCTTGTCGATTGCATTTCGTGTCGATAGCATGATTTCACCCCCCGCATCTCGAACCGTAGTAAAACCCGTCATCAAGGTTTTTTCTACCCACGGAATCGCCCGATAGGCCACATCTTCAGGATTCATATAGAAATCCTCACCATAAGCCATTGGGTTAGATTCACCGGATAAATGAACATGCATATCGATCCAGCCCGGCATTACAGTTGCGTCCTTTAAATCGATAACCGTATCCATTTCCCCACCTTTTTTATATCCTCTGACCACATCTACAATCTTTCCATTCTCTACAATAATAGATCGTTTAGATACAGCTTTTTTAGATGTCCCATTTAATAATGATCCAGCATGGATGATGATCTGCTGAGCCAATAGGCTGCTCAGACTTACCAAACCTATGATTATAGCACTTTTAATTGATTTCATTCGTTTAACCTCCTTATAAAGAATTTATCTTCCATGGACATTAGGGTATTGCAGTTTTAACGACAAGACTTAACTAATTAGAATATCTACTTTAGTAAAACCATCTTCCTCGTCTCACTCAATGGCCCTAGTTCAGCCCTAAAAAAATAAACCCCAGCAGCGACTAATACTCCCATATCATCTTTGCCATCCCATATGATCTTTTTATAACCATAATATTGAGTTTGATTCACCAATTCCTTAACTCTCCTCCCAAGAATATCATAAATAACAATCTTTACATCTGCCGGTTCCGGTATATCATAGTGCAAAGTCGTTGTGGCATTAAATGGGTTGGGATAATTTTGAAATAATGCAAAACGTGTGGGCTGCTCACCATATTGGATAAACAGGGCAATTTCCGCACGTATTTGTGGTAACAGGGGCCATACATTATCACCGGGACAAGATGTGGTGCCAAAATAATCACGATGTCCCTTTAGCACCGTAGGTTGAATCCCATAGGTATCACTAATCCATGCATATAAATGTATGAGTGATTTTTCTGTGTTATAGGTCATTTCGTCCCGGCAGGTGATACTCGTTTCGGGCGGATGATAACAGCCCAAAATACAGACACCTATATTCCCAGTATTGGCACCACCCACATGTGCGCCGAGCACCGTCTCTGGGCGTCCCTGGTAAATGTTTCCAGACATATCAACCACAAAATGGTAACCAATATCACTCCACCCCCGACCATCCTGATGAAACTCTTGAATGGATTTTACTGCTGCTTTCCCTTCATCTAAGGTTTTAGCACCCCACCCTGCTGCATGATGAAGTGTCAGCTTATCAAAATAGGGATGATTGGAATAGCTATATTTAGGGTCCTTCGCTCCCCATTCACTTCGGGAGATTATCTTTGGTTTATCAACAACCAAAGATTTTGTCTTTAATTTTGGTGTAAAATCACGTGACGTTGGCTCTCGATCCTTTATATCATAGAACCCTCCTGAAATAAATTGAACCAATTCTGATGATTCAACAGAATAACGCATACCAGATACCTGACCTATTGTTGAATCCAGGACAGAAGCAATAAATCGGTCACTATTTGGTTCAATAAATATTTTGGCTTGAGTTTTATCGGTCCATTGTCCATCCGGCCTTAAAAATTGAACCCATACGGTGGCTGAGGTATCGCCTGAAAAGCGGATAGCGCCACCTTCTATTATAATACTTTGATTTAGATCAATAGAATTACCGGACAACTGGTATTGATCATTAGAACGAAAAGCCTGTCCCGGATCCTTAAATTGAACAGGGACAATCGCATCCATGTACTGGCCTTTAGCCGAAGCCAAAAAAACAAGGATAAATAGTGATCTAAAAAAAATTACCATTAGGTTTATTTGAATTTAGATTATTTAATTTTAAACTACCGATAATTAGCTCCAAAAATGTAAAAAAAAAGCCCCGCATCACTGCAGGGCTTTTTTTCACGCAAGTGGATCGTTCACTTCATGAACGTCATTTGTTTAGTCTTTGTGAAATTTCCAAACCGCATGCTGTAGAAATAGGTCCCGCTTGCCACCTGATTTCCACTCCGATCCAAACCATCCCAATTTACTTTATATGTCCCAGCTGGCTTGTCCTGCAGCGGCAGAATATTTGCCACTTCCTGGCCCATAACATTATAGATCGAGATAGAAACCGTGCTGTTAATCGGCAAACTAAATTCTATCGTGGTTGTAGGATTAAATGGGTTTGGGTAATTCTGATTCAACTTAAAATCATCCGGTGTAATCAGAACAACATCCTTTACACTTAAATCAGTACTTTTTCCTGTCCATTCGAGAACTCTAACAAAACTTCTATGTGGATTAGCTTTGGCAGAATCTGTTCCAGCATAGAGACTATCACTAACACTTTGATAACCAATTATAACTTCACCGAAGCTATCTCTATCTAGGTTCGCTCCTGCATATAGTTTTGTTGAAGAACCTGTCTGTAATGTATCAACAGTAACATCAGTTGTGGTCCAATTTCCTGCATCTAATACGTTTGTTCCACTGAAATCATATTTTCTAAACCCAGCACCATGTGCAACAAAAACTGCTGGATCTCCAAAGGCATTATTACTAGCAGAAGTACCATAAGCGTAGACATTTCCTTTACCAGTTGTTCCCCATGATGTTGCTATACTATCAATTGCTGCAGTTTCACTAGCAGCAAAAGTCGTTGCATCCCCATCACCATCAGCAATTGCATATACAATTCCCTCATACCAGGCTGATACATAAACTTCATGTTTACCATCTTTATCTACATCAGCTACAGCAGGAGATAAAGTCCATTCATCTCTGGCTGCCAATTTATATCCTGTATCTGATACAGTATAGGCATCTGGACCTGTTGCCTCGATGGAAAAAACAGATAAATTATTCCAGGAAAAACCCCACATTTCCCATTTACCATCACCATCAGTGTCTGCAATGGCTGCACCCTGGGGACTTCCACCAACACCTCCCATTGATCTAGGTGAATGCGCAAATTCTTGCTTTAGCTGCGGGAGAACTCCAATGTCACCTTCCACTGAAGCTATAACAAATTTATCTCCTGACATCCCTGATGACTTATCAAAAGCACCGTATTCACCATTGTTAGCCCAAATGATTTCTTGTCTACCATCACTATCAATATCAAAAACAGTAAAATGTTCAACCCGCGCTTCACCTATTGAATCCGTTAGAGCAGAATTTAGATTCCTATGCCACTTGGTGGTATATCCGTTATCTGTAGCCCCATCCCATTCATAAACGTATAGGCCTGCTAATGTATCTGAAT
>CAYVNB010000001.1:16735-48710 GCA_964452665.1 uncultured bacterium | reverse complement strand
AATGGGCCAAATAAAAGGAAAACCAAAGACAGTCCAAGTAAATAAGAAACGCCCCTCTATTTTGGACTGGTTTTCAGGAAACTTGGGGCAAGTCATAGGTAACTGGATCGACGCGATTCCTGCTTATCGATGGCGAATGGAGTAATGACCATGACTAAACAAGAAATTGTAAATATTGTTTCTGAAGCGACAGGATTAACCAAAGTAGAAACAGAAGCGGTGATGAATGGCGTAATGACCACCATCGTTGAATCTTTGGGACGTAATGACCGTGTTGAGCTTCGTGGATTTGGCACATTTGGTGTGAAACACCGGATGCCCAAAAAAGCGCGAAATCCAGGGACCGGTGAAGCAATTTATTTGCCCGAACGCCATGTGCCGACTTTTAAGCCGGCGAAACATATGCGTTTACATGTAAACAAAAAACTGACTAAATAAAGAGGTGACATGCCCTGCGGTAAAAAACGTAAAAAGCGCAAAATGAATACCCACAAGCGTAAAAAACGCTTGCGCGCCAATCGCCATAAAAAGAAAAAAGTATAAGACCCTTTTAAAATGAAACGGGGCAGCTTTATTTGGCTTTTAACTATACCCCTTGTCCTGACATCCTTTGCCGGGGCATGGGGTTATGATGGCCATCGCCAAATCAATTATAAAGCATCCCGCCAACTCAATGGACCTTTCGGTCGATTTTTAAGACAACATTCTGAGCCATTAAAATGGTATGCAGCTGCGCCGGACTATAATAAAAAAGTAGATCCGGGTGAATTTCATCGGCATTTTATTGATGCAGATTATTATGATGTTTTTCCTTTTAATAAAATCCCCAAGGATTATGATACACTCATTGCCATCCACGGCGAAGATGCAGTAAAGAAATACGGTATTGCGCCTTGGGCCATTGAACGGAGATCCAATCTCATCATAGATATGATGAAACTGGGACGATGGGATGATGCGGTTTATCATATGGGCGTATTGGGTCATTATATCGCGGATCTACATCAACCCCTCCATACCATCGTGAATTATGATGGCCAATTCACGGGCAATGATGGTATCCATTTTCGGTGGGAAGAACGGCTGGTAGAAGAATATATCCATACAATCAAACCAGTCGGTGAGATTGAAACGGTACTCAATCCTTGGGATTATATAATGAAAATCGTGGGAGAATCTTTTGCCCAACATCAACATATCCTGGATGCGGATACAAAAGCGCGAAAACTTTTATCTCAAGACCAAGCCAAAGTATTGGATACTTATGATATCCTTGATTTTGAAAAACCATATTTAGATGTCTTGTATAAAGAAACGGATTCCCTATTGAAAGATCGCATGGGTCGTGCGGTTATCCGTGTTGCATCCCTTTGGCAATATTGCTGGGAACAGGCCGGATCCCCTGAACTGCCGTGAGCCAAACCCGAACTGCCTTATCTGTTTCTGAAATCACCGCCCAAATTAAGGGGCAGATCGAATCTCAATTCTCCCGTGTTTGGGTTCAGGGAGAAATTTCAAACTTTAAGCACCATTCTTCTGGCCATATGTATTTTACTGTGAAAGATGCCGGGGCAGAACTCCGCTGTGTCATGTTTAGAGGGTTTAACCAATCCATTCATTTCAAACCGGAAGACGGTATGGATGTATTGCTCCAAGGAAAGATTACTGTATATGAAACGCGGGGGCAATATCAGTTAATGATTCAACTCATGGAGCCCGCAGGGATTGGAACATTATTTCTCGCATTCGAAGCGCTGAAAAAGCAGCTTCAATCCGAAGGCCTGTTTGATGCATCCTTTAAAAAACTAATACCATCATTACCGAAAAAAGTAGGGATTGTTACATCCCAAACAGGTGCGGCGTTTCGGGATATGGTCAATGTTTTAAACCGTCGCGCCCCTTATGTAGAAGTCGTATTGCGACCGGCTTTGGTACAAGGTCATGATGCGGCGGCGGATATTGGTTCCGCCATTGCGGATTTAAGAAAAATACCTGATGTAGATGTTATCATAATTGGCCGGGGAGGCGGTTCATTAGAAGATTTGTGGGCTTTCAATGAAGAATCATTGGCTCGGTCCATTCATGCCTGTGATATACCCATTATTTCCGCTGTAGGGCATGAGACTGATGTAACGATTAGTGATATGGTAGCGGATCTGCGGGCACCAACCCCATCGGCAGCTGCTGAATTGGTGGCACCCAATTTGGATGACCTACATAATCAGATCAATCATCATCAGATCCAATTGGAAAGATCCATCAACAATAAATTGAACCGCATTTGGCAGAAGGTGGACCACCTATGTGACCGCCATGCTTTGCAGAATCCACAAAAAAAATTGGATCGGCAAAAAGAGAAATTATTTATTCTACACCATGAATTATCTAAGACCATGACCCATATGGTATCCCTGACCAAAACCAAACTCAAAGGGTTTGAAAAAGAATTAGCCGTATTGAGTCCATTCGATATTTTAAACCGAGGGTATAGTATTGGATTTACTAAACACGGTCGCATCATTCGAAAAGCGAAGGACCTTCAAGATGGGGAAACATTTATCCTAAAAACTGGGCAGGGCAAATTGGAAGCGGAAAAGAAAAGGGTCATCGGTTGAGACGTTTGAGAATTTTCTTAACATGAATTAAATTGGATCATGCCTAAAGATAAATTATTTGAATTTAAAGCAGCAATGACCGAGTTGGAAAAGATTGTGACTTCCCTAGAAGGTGAGAGCGAATCATTAGAAAAGAGTCTGGCTTTATTCGAATCGGGGATGAAACTTACTGAATCTCTTCGATCCCATCTGGATGAAGCAGAACAGCGGATTCGTGTTTTGACGGCAGATGCAAAAGGGCAAATTAAATCAGACGAATCGGAAACTTGATGGTCAAAAGCGTTAAAAAGCCCAAATCTTTTGGCATCTGGGGGAATACGGATAAACCCCGGTTTTGGGAATTGCTCGACCCTATTTTGGCATGGGCCAATGAAGCTAAACTAAAACCGTTTATTACCACACGGATTCAAGAACAAATGCAGAATGATTCGCCCCATTCTTGTGCAGTGATTGAATCGGCTGAAGATTTTTACAAAATAGATTTTTTATTAACATTGGGCGGTGACGGTACCATGCTGTCCGCCGCACGAGCTGTAGGCCATCGAAAAACTTCAATCTTGGGCATTCATTTAGGAGAATTGGGATTCATGGCTGAAGTGACAGTTGAGGACATGTTTGATCGACTGAATTTAGTGGCCAATGGTCGATTTGGCCTTCAAAATCGAATGGTCTTAAAAGGTGAAATTATTAATGGAGATGGGTCTCAAGTATTTTACGCCCTTAATGATTTTGTCATCGATAGAGGGAGGTCTCACCGTGTAATTACGATGCGGTTGCTGGCCAATGACCGTTTCGTCTCGGACTATAAAGTGGACGGATTAATTTTTGCCACACCCACAGGATCTACTGCTTATTCTTTATCGGTTGGCGGTCCCATTGTAATGCCTGATTTAAAAGCCATTATCGTGTCTCCCATTAGTTCACATACCTTGTCGTTACGCCCCATTGTATTGCCCGATGATCATAGTTTGGAAATTAAATTTCCTGAGGACGGTGCGAAAGAAATCGCTTTTGCTGTAGATGGTCAGGTGTGTGAGTATTTAAATCCACATGCAAAGATTTTCATCCAAAAAGCCGGATTTGGTATTCGCATGATTGACTTCGATGATTCAAACTATTTTCATACCTTACGCCGGAAAATGGGATGGGGGAAAAGAGGAGAGTAATGGATTATGGAAGATGGGTCAATTTGGTAATTAATTATTTCTTATAAGACCATGTTAAGCAACAAATATGTAACGTAGCGTTCGTATTGTACATGTTATACTGCGTTTTATCAAAACTGGAGTCCATAGAATATTAATAAAATTGCCGATGCCGACGCATCATGCAGTCATTCATGACGGCCAGAAGTCCAGCCTCTTCTGCTAATTTGGTAGCTTCCGCATTCACCACATGATCCTGAAGCCATAGTGCTTTGGCACCGACTTTGATGGCTGCCTCAGCGATGGGCATTACATATTCCGATCGGCGAAAAACGTCAACCACGTCAACTTGATCAGGAATGTCTAGTAGAGTAGGATAGGATTTCAATCCGGCGATTTCACTATGGCCAGGGTTTACGGGAATAATGGTGTATCCATTCTCCTGCATATACATGGATACATAATGGCTGGGCCGTTCTAGTTTGGGGGACATGCCTACTACGGCTATGGTTTGTAATTCAAAAATCTGTTTTATAGTATTTAAAGTTTCCATCCGTTCAGGTAGAATATACACTAACACCTGAACACGTTAACAACTTAACACTGCAAAACGTAAATACTTACCGCTTAAACCAATTCCCCATCACATAGTTTATAATTTTCGGATTTTCTTTTAATCGCCGGACGGAATATTCAAACCAGTCTTCTCCAAAAGGCACATAAACGCAGACTTTATATCCTTTAGTTTTTAGTTCCTCCAACCGATTCCCAGTGGGTACGCCGTAGAGGACTTGAAACTCAAACTGATCTGATGGAATATTTTCGGATTCAATGAGTGCTTCCAACCTATCGATTAGTGTAAGGTCATGGGTAGCGAGACAGACATAGCCAGATCCATTAAGTAAAACTTTCGCCATCTCCATATAATTATCATTGATGGCAGATCGATCTTGGATCGCAATCTCAGGGGATTCCTTATAAATACCTTTACAAATCCGCAGATTTAGAAGGGAAGAGTCCAACGATTTAATATCTGCCAAACTGCGGAAAAGGTAGGCTTGAATCACTGTTCCCATTCGATCATGAACGGCCAAAGCCCTTTTATATATTTCAAAAGTTTGAGTCGTAAAAGTTGAATTCTCCATATCAATGGTGATACCCACACCATGATTCCTTCCTGTCTGGGCTAAAGATATTATATTGGCTTCACCCAAGTCCTCATCCAAACCAAGTCCAAGGTGGGTCAGTTTCACCGAAATAGTACTATCGAGTTTTTCATCTGAAATGCGTTGGATGATCTCAGCGTAGGTATCTTTGATCTCAATGGCTTTATCCTTGGAATCGACCAATTCACCCAAAATATCCATGGTGGCTGCAAAACCGTCAGCGTTTAATTGACGGACGATTTCAAGTGCTTCTTCCATCGATTCGCCAGCCACATAGGGCTTGGCAAATGGACGGACAAACCACTTTGGGAAATAGGTGATGAGGCCCGCTATGAGTGAATTAAACCCTAACATAAGGCGACAAATTTAGTGTGTTAAACCACGGGACATCAAAGGGAATTCAAATTGTTTGTAAAAAATTGTATACCGACGGAAAAATAAGCAAAAAATTCACGAAGTTTACCTTGACGAATCTCAAAATTAAATTCTAAATTGGCCGACTGTAAACGAGCCAAAAAAATCGATGTATCGCGACTTCGGAACCATATTTATTTTCATCCTCATGGGCATTGTGCTAGTCTATGTGCCCTTGCTCATCCAAAAACTCGTTGCACCCAATAATCCCAACCCGGATAAACTGGCCACCTATGAATGTGGTGAAGAATCAGAAGGATCTGCATGGGTTCAGTTTAATATTCGTTTCTACGTGGTCGCCCTTATCTTTCTTATTTTTGATGTAGAAGTTGTATTCCTTTTTCCATGGGCTGTCGTGTTTAATGATTTGGGCATGCTTGCTTTTATTGAAATGGCCATCTTCCTGTTAATCCTGATTGTTGGTTTGGCTTATGTGTGGAAGCGTGACGATTTGGACTGGGTCAAATATAATGTAAAGTATGGTCGCGGACGATATGCCAGCCTTATGGAAAAAACCAAAAACACACAGGAATCATAATGGGTGTATTAGAAAACAAATTTCAAGATAATGTAATTGTTGCTTCCCTGGATAAATTCTTGGGATGGGCCCGATCCACTTCACCATGGTATTTCCAATTTGGATTGGCTTGTTGCGCCATTGAAATGATGGCTTCGGCTGCCAGTCGTCATGATCTAGAACGGATTGGTATGATGCCCCGTTCTTCACCGCGCCAGGCGGATGTAATGATTGTGGCTGGAACAGTGACCATGAAAATGGCGCTCCGCGTGAAAAAATTATATGAGCAAATGGCGGAACCAAAATATGTGATCTCCATGGGTAGTTGCGCCACCAGTGGCGGCCCCTATTGGCAACATGGATACCACGTTCTCAAAGGCGTGGATTTGGTGGTACCTGTAGATGTCTATGTCCCCGGATGTCCACCACGACCCGAAGCGTTGATTGAAGGCCTTTTAAAGCTCCAGGAAAAGATTCAAACTGAGCGTCCTCTCACCAAAAAAATTGCATGATATCAGCCGAAATTAAAGCGGCGATTGAAAGCCAATATCCCGGTACAATCGTGAAAAGAGAAGATTTGGCCGACCATCAAGTTGAACTCAAAGGAGATCAATGGTTGGACATAGCCACTTTTCTGAAAGAAGATCCCAACCTATCATTTGATCAATTGGAATGTCTCACCGGTGTAGATACGGGTGAACAGGGCCCCTTGGAAACACGGTACAATCTCCATTCCATGGAGCACCGCCATAAACTTGAAGTGGTCATTAGCCATGACCGTGAAAATCCTAAAGTGGCATCCATTGAACAAATATGGCGCATCGGCGATTGGTTCGAGCGTGAAACATACGATATGTATGGGATTGTTTATGAAGGGCATCGGGATTTACGTAGAATTTTATGTCCTGATGATTGGGAAGGATGGCCCTTGCGAAAAGATTATGAAGGTCAGGAATCATACCATGGAATCGTGGTTCCCAAAATGAAGGAAGAAGCCGGATGGGAGTAGTTAAGGGCGATCAAATGATCCTCAATATCGGGCCCCAGCACCCCAGTACCCATGGTGTGCTCCGTCTTGAGGTAATGACTGATGGTGAAATCGTTTCTGAGATTAGACCCCATTTGGGTTATCTACACCGCTGCTTTGAAAAACATTCTGAAAATGTAACCTATGAACAGGTAATTCCATTCACTGATCGCTGCGACTATTTAGCCTCCATGAATTCTAATTTTGGTTATGTGGTGGCCATGGAAAAACTCATGGAAATCAAAGTGCCAGAACGGGTGGATTATATTCGCGTTATTATGGGCGAGCTGAATCGGATAGCCAGCCACCTATTGGCATTGGGTGTTTATGGGTTGGATATCGGTGCATTTACACCATTTTTATATATGCTTCGTGATCGAGAACGAATTCTGGATATGTTTGAATACACCTGTGGCGCACGTCTCCTCTATAATTATATGTGGGTCGGAGGTGTATCCCATGATCTACCCAAAGATTTTGAAAAAATCTGTATCAAATTCCTGGATTACTTTGAACCCCAGATTGAAGAATACAATAATCTGCTCACATACAATAAGATTTTTATTGAACGGACAGCGGACGTAGGTGTCATTCCTGCGGATGTGGCGGTAACCTACGGTGTGACAGGACCAAACCTTCGTGGTTCAGGCGTAAAGTGGGATGTGCGGAAAGATGAACCTTATTCCATTTATGACCGATTTGATTTTGAAGTACCCCTTGGGGTTGGTCAATTTGGTACATTGGGTGATTGCTTTGACCGGTATTGGGTGCGGATGCTTGAAATTAGAGAAAGTGTAAAGATACTTCGGCAGGCGTTGAAAGACCTTCCCGGTGGCGATGTACACCAAATGCTGCCAAAAAAGATTAGACCACCAAAAGGATCTGTTTACCGACGGACAGAAAGTCCTCGCGGTGACTTAGGATATTATATTATGAGCGATGGGACACCAACGCCTTATCGCGTGAAGATGCGTTCCCCCGCTTTTACGGCTTTATCCTGTTTGGATGAGGTGTCTCGCGGTTGGATGATTTCGGACGTTATTGCCATTTTAGGTAGTTTAGATATTGTATTGGGAGAAATCGATCGATGACAGTTGATATGCTCATGGATTGGTTTGCCACGATTGGGGATTTTCCCATTCTTTCTTTCTTATTGGCGGTAGTCATATCCGGCGTACCTCTATTTCTTATCATGGCGTTGAATGCCATGGTGGCAGTTTATGTGGAAAGGAAGGTGTCCGCATTTATGATGGATCGGATTGGTCCAATGGGCCAGGGGCCAGGGCTTCACGCCGGTAAATGGGGATTACTCCAAACGGCAGCGGATGCAGTGAAGTTGCTGGTCAAAGAGGATACGGTGCCAGAGACCTCTGATAAATTTTTATTTAAAATGGCACCCTTTATTATTTTTATCGGTGCATTTTTAGGATTGGCTGCCGTGCCATTTAGTTCTGTACTTCAAGTTGCTGATTTTAATATAGGTGTATTTTATATCATTGCTGTGGGTTCCATTGGTGTAATTGGTATTATCATGGCCGGTTGGGCATCGAATAATAAATGGTCATTGTATGGGGCCATGCGATCCGCGGCACAAATTATTTCTTATGAGATCCCTGCGGGACTATCTATCATTATTCCAATCATGATGGCCGGCACGATGAATCTTCAGGAATTGATTCAATTCCAAGAAGGAAATGTCTGGGGTATTCTACCAAACTGGATTATTTTTAATAATCCATTCTCCTTTATCGCATTTTTCATCTTTTTCATCAGTGTTGTGGCTGAAACGAATCGAACTCCATTTGATATTCCTGAAGCAGAATCAGAATTGGTAGCCGGGTGGATGACGGAATATTCCGGTTTCCGCTGGGCTGTATTTTTCTTAAGCGAATATGCAAATATGCTGGTGGTAAGTGGTTTGGCTGTGGCTGGTTTTCTCGGTGGATGGCAGAGTCCCATCCCGGGTATGTTTGATACGGGTGCTTGGGGGCTGTTCTGGTTTATGGGGAAATTAATTTTCTTAATTTTTGTTATGATGTGGTTCCGCTGGACCTTCCCTCGGTTACGGGTGGATCAGCTCATGCACGTATGTTGGAAAGTATTTATTCCGATCGCCATGTTGAACATTTTTGGTGTGGGTATTTGGAAATTAATTTTCGGATAAACTATGTCTAAATATTTTGCAAACATATATGATACCGTAAACACCCTGTGGACAGGGATGCGTATTACGTGGCGTCATATGGTAAATATTAAACGAGATAATGTGACGCTTCAGTATCCGGAAGAGCGATGGCCCCGACCGGAGCGCAATATCGGTTTTGAACATGAGGATTATAATGTGATACGCTCCCGCCTCCATGTGGATATCGATGATTGCATCGGATGTTTAAAGTGTGAACGGGCATGTCCGGTAGATTGTATCAAAATTGATACAATTAAAGCGCCGAATCGTGGTGAGGATATTCCTGAAGTAAAACATACAGGCGAAACATCCAATGGTACGAAAAAGGCCCTGGTTGTGAACCGTTTTACAATCGATATGTCCGAATGCTGCTATTGCAATCTTTGCGTTTATCCCTGCCCTGAAGAATGTATCTTTATGGTGGGTGGTCCAAATAGCTCAAAACACCCTATAGATTATGAATTTTCAGAATTTGATCGAACCAATTTGATTTACGAATTTGCCAAAAAATTAAGTCCAGAACAAAAAGATGATCTTCAAAATCCAAAACCGGAAGCAGAAGCATAATGGCCGATATCGTTTTCTGGATCATTGTGGGATTAACCATTGGATCTGCTTTGATGGTGGTGCAAAGTAAAAGCCTGCTGTATTCTGCCTATGCACTGTTATTTACCTTTATGGGGGTGACGGGGCTTTATGTATTTCTCTGGGCAGATTTTCTGGCGGTGGTACAGGTGGTTGTTTATGTAGGGGGCATTTTGGTGCTAATTATATTTGGTATTATGCTCACCAATAAAATTACCTCTGTCAATATTAGTCATGCATCCATGCAAAAAAGTGCCGGTGCCATTGTGGTGGTCGGGTTTATGGCTGTTCTTGGTTATATGGTGTTCAACACGCCATGGATCCAATTGGCTAACTCAGAACCGGATCAAACCACCGAAACCATTGGTTATTTGTTAATGATGGATTATTTATTGCCTTTTGAAGCCGCCTCATTATTATTGCTGGGTGCCTTGATCAGTGCCACGACTTTATCCCGGAAAGAAAACTAATGGACAGCTTAAATAGTTATCTGCTTGTAAGTGCTGTTCTTTTTTCCTTGGGATTGTATGGCGTGGTTACCCGTCGAAACGGGGTGGCGGTGCTCATGGGGGTTGAATTAATCCTGAACGCAGCCAATCTAAATTTCTTGGCCTTTGCCCGATTTGGTGGTATGAATATGGCCGGTCACGTTTATGCCTTATTTGTCATTGTCCTTGCGGCAGCAGAAGCGGCTGTAGCTTTGGCGATTATTATTAATATCTTTAACAATTTTAATACCATTAATGTGGATGAAGTGAGCGAGCTTAAACAATGATGACCGGCAATATCATTACGGACTTTAGTTTGCTTATTCTGTTTTTACCTTTTGTGGCGTTCACTATCAATATCTTTTTTGGTAGGCGGTTACCGCGACAAGGGGATTGGGTTTCGGTAGGTGCTATCCTCGTGACATTGATACTGTCCCTGAGCCTCCTTATCAATATGCTGGTGAATTGGGATCCAAATTTTTTCCATGAAACGAAATTTTCATGGATAGATTTAGGTGCCTTTAAGATTGAACTTGGTTTCTTAGTGGATAACATTACCATCGTCATGTTGGTGGTGGTGGCATTGATCTCAAGTATGACACATATTTTCTCTTTAGAATATATGAAGGGAGATATCCGATATAATCGATACTATGCTTATTTGGGGCTGTTCACATTTTCAATGAATGGTATCGTTCTCGCCAATAACCTCATCTCTCTATATATATTTTGGGAATTAGTGGGTGTCAGTTCATATCTATTGATTGGTCATTGGTTTGAAAAACATTCTGCTGCCGATGCAAGTAAAAAGGCATTCTTAACCAACAGAGTGGGGGATATTGGGTTTTTCATTGGTATCATGCTCATGTTTACAGCTATTGGTTCTTTTAATTTTCAGGAACTCTTTACAGGCGTTTCCCAAGGGATGATCGGGGGCACACTTCTGACCTTTGCCGGTGTTGGACTCTTTATGGGTGCCATGGGTAAATCTTCCCAATTCCCACTCCATATCTGGTTGCCGGACGCTATGGAAGGTCCCACACCTGTATCTGCATTGATGCATGCGGCCACCATGGTTGCAGCCGGGGTATATCTAACCGTGAGACTATTCCCATTGTTTTCGCCAGAGGCGCTTACCATTATTGCCTATGTCGGTGGTTTCACGGCCTTATTCGCAGCCACTATCGCCATTACCCAGAATGATATTAAAAAAGTATTGGCCTATTCCACCGTTTCTCAATTGGGATATATGATTCTGGCCGTTGGTGTTGGTAACTATATTGCGGCATTCTTTCACCTAGTAACCCACGCCATGTTTAAGGCATGCTTATTTTACGGTTCTGGTTCAGTGATTCATGCAATGCATCATTCACTCCATGATTTACATGATCATGATACGGATCCGCAGGATATACGGAATATGGGTGGATTCAAAACCAAAATGCCCATTACAAATTGGACCATGACGATTGCGACGTTGGCCATTGCCGGCGTGCCTTTCTTCTCTGGATTTCTCTCTAAAGATGCGATTCTAGCCGGGACGCTTGCCTTTGCCCAACACCATCCGCAGCATTTTATTTTACCCATATTTGGGTTTGGTGCAGCAGCGATTACGGCATTCTACATGTTTAGGTTAATCTTCATGACATTTCATGGTGAACCGAAAATGCCAAAAGTATTTGAAGGCATACATGAGTCACCCAAAGTGATGACCTTCCCATTGGTCTTGTTGGCTGGATTAAGTTTCTTTATTTTCTATACACTTCCGTATTTCAATCCATTTTCAGATCATGGATGGTTTACTGAATTGATCAAAGCTACCAATTCCGTTGCGCCGGGGAATCCTACTGCTGCACAAATCTATGAAGGTGTCCACCATGCCCATTATTTGGCCATGGGATTATCATTGGGGGTCGCTGCATTGGGTATCGGATTGTCTTACCTCATGTATATGAAACAAAAATTATCACCAGAAGTCTGGGCCAATAAAATGGGCTTCTTATACAAATTGTCCTTGAATAAATATTATTTTGACGAAAACTATAACCGATTCCTATATCAACCCTTTTTGAAATTATCCCGGGCTGTGGCCTATATGGACTGGGATCTCTATGACAAATATTTCATCAATGGGTTTGGACGTGTAACTAATCTCTTATCCCGTATCACGGGAAAAATGGATTACGACGGGCTAGATCAAACCTTAGTTGACGGTGTAGGCCGAAGTGCTCAAGGACTCGGAAAACAACTTAAAAAGGTACAGACTGGTCGATTGCAGAACTATATGCTGTTCGCATTGATTGGTGTCATTATCATCCTGATTATTCAGGCGATATAGAGATTTCATAAAGGGCTAAGTATGAATCATTTACTCAGTTGGATCATTTGGCTACCCATCATTGGAATGGTGATCATTACCTTTGTTCCCAGAGACAAGTCGAAATTGATCAAACAGATCGCCGCCGCTGTTTCAGGGATTCAATTGCTTTTGGCCATCTACCTCTGGCAGATTTTTGATGCCAGTAATGGAACCTTCCAATTCATGGAACGGGCCGAATGGATTCCATCATTTAACATTACATACATCTTGGGTGTAGACGGTCTCAGTCTGCCTATGGTGTTTCTCATGGCCTTGATCGGCTTCATTGGTGTATTCGTCAGTTGGAATATCAATAAAGCGGTTAAAGGATATTTTTCACTCTTCCTTTTGTTGAACACCGGGATAATGGGTGTCTTTTTGGCACTGGATTTTTTCCTGTTCTATGTCTTCTGGGAAGTGATGTTGCTCCCCATGTACTTCCTTATTGGTATGTGGGGTGGACCGCAGCGTGAATATGCAGCCATTAAATTCTTCATCTACACCTTAGCTGGTTCTGTCTTAATGCTTATCGCAATCTTAGCCCTGTATTTTACTTGCGGTAATACATTTGACATGCTGGTATTAATGGAAACAGCGCCGGTAGCATTGAATGGCATGCTTTGGTGGGGGATGAGTGCCATCAAGGTGATCTGGGTACTGCTCTTTATTGGATTTGCCATTAAAGTGCCTGTATTCCCATTTCATACCTGGTTGCCGCTGGCCCACGTGGAAGCACCTACAGCGATTTCTGTTATTCTGGCGGGTGTCTTGTTGAAACTGGGCGTTTATGGTATTCTGAGAATTAATTACACCATGCTGCCCGATGGGGTGTTCTGGTTTGCGGGCGCATTGGCCGTACTGGGTTTAATCAATGTAATCTGGGGTGCTATGTGTGCTTTGGCTCAAAACGATTTGAAAAAGCTCGTAGCCTACTCATCTGTGAATCATATGGGCTATACCTTGCTGGGTATGGCGGCCGTCATCGCAGCTGCAGGTATGAATGGGGATAACCTAATCAGCGCACAGGCCGGTGTGGGAGGCGCCGTATTCCAGATGTTTAATCATGGAACCATTTCAGCCATGCTCTTTATCTTGGTGGGGGTCATTTATGACCGAGCCCACCATAGAGATATTGAAGGATTTGGAGGATTGGCTTCTCAGATGCCTGTATATACAGCATTCGTCGCCGTAGCCTTTTTTGCAGGACTCGGCTTGCCCGGATTTAGTGGTTTTGTGAGTGAAGCCATGATCTTTATTGGTGCGTTTCCTATCTTCAAAACTATTGTCATTATCTCCACATTGGGGATTTTATTGAATGCAGCTTATTTTCTCTGGGCCTTTCAGCGGATATTCTTTGGCCCCGCCAATGAAAAGTATAATGATCTGCCGGATATCAATAAGCGTGAACTCTTTACAGTTGTACCATTGGCAGTGATCACCCTAATTCTGGGTGTATATCCCCGTCCATTCTTGGACCTGGTGGCAGCCACAATCAATGTCTTGATCGAATCAGTTGTATCTTTTGGTGGCCTTGCAGCAACAAGTATGTAGGAACTCTGCATGAGCAATCTTAATAGTCTTAGTCATTTCTGGCCGGAACTCATTCTGACGGTAACCATTTTGGTGGCCATCATCGCGGATCTTTTATACCGGAAAGAAGATTCCTTTAAGGTCGCATGGTGGGTACTGGGTGGATTGGTATTGACCTTATTCGCTGTGCGAATGAGTGGTGGCGTACTATCTGGATTGTTCATGGGTACCATTGCCATGGACCCCTTTGCCAATTTCTTTAAAGTTCTTGTCCTCATATCCACGACATTTGTGATTCTTATGAGTTTCGATAGCGCTGATCTGAAAGGCTATCGGGTTGGTGAATATTTCTCCATAATGGCCATTATGGCTTTTGGATTATTCCTCATGGCATCAGCCATTGATATGATTATGGTCTATTTGGCAATTGAGATTGTTTCCATCATGTCTTTCTTCCTCGCTGGATATTTAAAAAAGCAACAAGACAGTAATGAAGCATCACTAAAGTATGTGATATATGGCGCATTTTCTTCCGGAATCATGTTGTATGGACTCAGTCTATTATTTGGATTGACCGGTACCACTAAATTTTTTGAAATGCGTGATGCGATTATACAGTTGGGACCTGATGCGAACCTTGCATTGATTCTTTCTTCCGTATTTATTCTGGTTGGATTTGGATATAAAATTTCTGCTGTCCCATTTCATTTTTGGACACCTGATGTTTATGAAGGATCTCCCACAACCATCACGGCCTATTTATCTGTCGCACCCAAAGCGGCCGGTTTTGCCATGCTGATTCGGTTTTTTAATCAGGTCTTTGGCGATGGATTTTCATTGGGTGGTGCTGAAACTTGGACGGCATTAAATAGTATTCCTTGGCCCCAATTGGTGGCCGTATTGGCAGCGGCGACCATGACAGTGGGGAATTTGGTGGCGATTCAGCAATCTAGTGTCAAACGAATGCTGGCTTATTCCAGTATCGCCCACGCTGGATATATGATGATGGCATTACCAATAATGTCAATTCAAGGTATTTATGGCATTATGATGTATTTGGTAATGTATTTGTTCATGAATTTGGGTGCTTTTTTTGTAGTAATATATGTTCAGGGTAAAACGGGTGGCGAGAGTTATGAAGATTTTAATGGTTTAGGTTGGACAATGCCCTTCATAGGCGTTGTGATGGCACTATTTATGTTTGCTTTAACCGGTTTGCCACCCACGGCTGGTTTTATTGGAAAATTTTATCTATTTGCAGCCGTCATTGAAGCTGGCCCTCAATTTTACTGGCTTGCTTTTTTTGGTGTGATAAACAGTGTAATATCGCTTTATTACTATGTAAGAGTCGTAAAACATATGTTTTTGGATGGTGAACCAAGTGATAATATCTCAATGCCTTCTTCAAACCTTGTTACTGTACTTCTTGTCTTTTTAGCCGTTCCTTCTTTAGTCCTTGGAGTCTATTGGGAACCAGTGGCCAATTGGATTAATCAATCACTCGTATTGTTATCTTCTGGAATGTAAATATTATATGAACAAGAGAAGGGGGAATTAATCATTAAATATTTATTTTTTGGGTGATTAGAAGTTTCTAATGTCCTACAAATACAAATAAATTCACGGCCTATTATGATTGAAAATTATTTACCTATCCTAATTACTTTCATTCTTGCTGCAGGCTTTGTTTCTGTAAGTTTGATTCTAACACATTTTGTGGGGCCACGTATTAATAACAAGGTTAAAATGATGCCTTATGAGTCAGGCGTAGATCCTGTGGGTGAGACCAGGATTAGATTTTCTATCCGATTTTTTCTTATTGCACTCCTTTTTATTATTTTCGATATTGAAATTGTTTTTCTTTATCCTTGGGCAGTGGTATTCAAAGATTTTCTTACAATGGGATCATTCATATTTTTTGAGATGGTTGTTTTCCTTTTTATTCTTGTGTTTGGTTTTGTTTATGTTTGGAAAAATGGGGCCCTTGAATGGGAATAGATCATTACAATGAAACTGGGAGTAATGAATGAACCAAAGTGAAATTAAATCAAATATTTTAACAACTACGTTAGAGAGCGCCATAAACTGGGGCAGAAAAAATTCGTTTTGGCCCATGCCTTTTGGTACAGCCTGTTGCGGGATTGAATTCATGGCTGTTTTAGCTGCTCGTACAGACCTGTCTAGATTTGGAGCTGAGGCAATTCGTTTTTCACCTCGGCAATCCGATTTACTGATTGTTGCCGGTCGGATTTCCATCAAAATGATGCCGGTTTTGATTCGTATTTATGAGCAAATGCCGGAGCCGAAATGGGTTATTTCCATGGGCGCCTGTGCTTCAACTGGTGGTGTGTTTGATACATATAGTGTAATTCAGGGTGTAGATCAGTTTATTCCAGTGGATGTTTATGTCCCTGGATGTCCTCCTAGACCAGAAGGTGTTGTCGAAGGCATGATGAAACTCCAGGATTTGGTAGGTGAGGAAAAATTATCTGATTATTCTCCTGCCCCAGACAATTAAATGTCACTAGAGACTTCCACATACCAATTAAAAGAAAAATTCCCTGAAGCTATTCTGGATATCACGGAATTTGCAGGCGAAAAAATATTGCATATAAAAGGCCAGCAAATATTATTGGTATTAACTGAATTAAAATCAGATGGTTACAATTTTCTGGCAGACCTAACTGCAATTGATAATCTCACTTTAGGTGGATTTGAGCGATTTGCTGTTTCTTATCATTTATTGTCTCACGAGAGGGCAGAGAGAATTACAGTAAAAGCATATGTTTCTGAAGAAAATCCCACCCTACCTTCAATAGAATCACTTTGGAAAACAGCAGATTGGCAAGAGAGGGAAGTATTTGATTTATACGGAATAATTTTTGAAGAACATCCCAATTTGACCCGTATTATGAATCCAGATGACTATGAAGGTTACCCCTTGAGAAAAGACTATCCTAGATTGGGGCGCAAAGAAAGAGATGATTTTCCAGTGGTTGATCGGGGCATACAAAAAAAGAAACCATTAGGATGGACAGAATAACTGAACAACAGATTGAAACCGATAGAATGGTACTTAATTTTGGACCACAGCATCCAGCAACGCATGGTACGCTTAGAATCATTATGGAGTTGGAAGGAGAGACAGTAAAAAAAGCCACACCGGAAATTGGGTTCCTTCACTCTGGATTTGAAAAGCTTGGTGAAGATTTGGATTTTAATCAATACATCACTATTACAGATCGAATGAATTATCTATCGCCTCTTTGTAATAATGTGGCATATGCCTTGGCAGCAGAAAAATTAATGGATTTAAAAGTGTCCAAACGGACGGAGTATATCCGTGTTTTAATGTGTGAGTTAAGTCGAATTGCCGACCATCTATTAAATGTGGGTATGCTTGCTGTGGATTTGGGTGCAATGACTGCTTTTCTTTATGGATTCAGGTTAAGGGAAGACATTTATGATCTTTTTGAAATAGCTACTGGGACTCGACTGACGACTAGCTATACGTTAGTAGGTGGTTTAATGAGAGATATTCCAGATGAATATGATAAGGCTGTTATTAAAGTGCTTGACGAAACGGATGAAGTTGTTAATGAGATTGAAACATTATTAAATAAAAATAGAATTTGGCAAGATAGAACAAAAGATATAGGTGTTATTTCCAAAGAGGATGCTATTTCATATGGTATATCGGGTCCTATGGCAAGAGCATCAGGGATTGATTGGGATATCAGGGTAAACGAACCACCATATTCCAGTTATGAGGATTTTGATTTTGACGTAGCTATAGCTTTGAACGGTGATGTATTTGATCGTTACCTGGTGCGTATGGAGGAAATTCGGCAAAGTATAAAAATCTGTAGGCAGTCACTAGATAAAATGCCAACTGGAGATGTGAGCATTGATCCAGATTTGGGGTTCAGTCTCCCTCCCAAAGATGAAGTTTATAACTCGATCGAGGGTTTGATTTATCATTTTGAAGTTACCATGCCAAACAGAGGCATGACACCACCTGTTGGTGAAGCCTACGTAGCCACGGAATCACCTAATGGAGAGCTAGGATATTATATTGTAAGTGATGGAAACCGTACACCATATCGTGTCCGAACAAGGCCGCCATCACTGATAAATTATTCAATATTTTCGAAGCTGATTGAAGGCCATATGCTTTCAGATGCTCCAGCGATACTTGGAAGTTTTAATGTTATCGCAGGAGAATTGGATCGATGAAATCCAACGGTAAACCCAAGTCAAGATTTACTTTTGAAGACTTGGAAAGAGTAGAACAAATTTTTTCCCAGTATCCAGATAAAAAATCTGCTACTCTGCCGTTGCTCCATTTAGCGCAATCGCAGGAGGGCTATATTTCTAAAAGTGTAATTGACAGTATTGCTGAATTGGTCGATTGTCACCCAGCTGTTGTGATGGACTGTGTCTCTTTTTATACCATGTTCTATACAAAACCTCAAGGTCGAAATATCATTCAAGTTTGCCAGACTCTCTCGTGTAGCTTAAATGGTGCCGATGAATTAGTAGATTATGTAACAGATAAATATAAAATCAAACCTGGTGAAACAACGGCCGATGATCGGTTTACTCTTATGAAAGTTGAATGCTTAGGTTCTTGTGGAACTGCGCCGGTTGTACAAATGAATAAAGAATACCATGAAGATTTATCTAAACAAAAATTTGATAAATTGCTCGAGTCCTTTGAATGAATACGTTTAAACCAGTTCTCACAGAGTATATGGACCAAGAAGATTGTCATACGCTCCCATTTTACAAAAGTATTGGAGGATATACTGCTTTAGAAAAAGTGCTGACGATGAACCCTGATGATGTTACGCAAGAAGTAAAAGATTCGAACCTTCGCGGTAGAGGCGGTGCAGGTTTTTCAGCCGGGATGAAATGGGGATTTATTCCTAAGGAATCCAATAAACCTAAATATCTGATCAATAATGCGGACGAAAGTGAACCCGGGACTTTTAAGGACCGATTGCTGATGAATAAAGCGCCCCATCAAATGTTGGAAGGTATGATCATTGCTGCCTACGCCATCGGTTGTAATACATCCTTCATTTACATTCGTGGAGAATTTTATCAAGAATACAAGTTATTGGAACAAACGATAGCGGAAGCATATGATAATAACATTTTGGGCCAAAATATTCTTGGTTCAAATTATAGTTTAGATGTTGTAATTCATCGTGGAGCAGGAGCTTATATATGCGGAGAGGAAACCGGGTTGCTTGAGTCTCTTGAAGGTAAACGGGGCTGGCCAAGAAATAAGCCACCTTTCCCAGCTATCGAAGGTTATCTCCAAAGTCCTACAATAGTAAATAATGTTGAGACCCTGTCTTGCCTCCCTCATATTATAAACCGTGGTGCTAGTTGGTTTAAATCTATCGGCCCTGAAAAAGGGCCAGGACCGAGACTGTTTTGTGTTTCAGGATGCGTTAATAATCCCGGTGTTTTTGAAGAACCTATGGGTGTTTCTCTAAAGGATTTGATTTTTGATAGGGCAGGCGGGATACAAGGTGGCAAACAATTGAAAGCGGTTTTCCCTGGCGGTTCATCATCGGCGATTCTCACGGCCAATGAAGCTATGGATGTGATGATGGATTATGAGGAACTGGTAGAAAAGGGCAGTATGCTGGGATCAGCGGGGATCATTGTTATGGATGAAACAGTAGATATGGTGCAGGCTTGTCTAAACATCGCGCGTTTTTATGCGCATGAATCCTGTGGTCAATGTACACCATGCAGAGAAGGAACTTCTTGGCTGGTGATGTTGCTCACACGTTTAATTAATGGTGGTGGTAAATCTGGTGATATCGATATGCTTTTGGAGATTACAGATAATATTGGCGGTCTTATCGATTTTTCAAAAGGAAGTTTTGGTAAGACTATTTGTCCTTTCGGCGAAGCCGTTGCTTGGCCAGTAAGAAGTTTTGTGGAAAAGTTTAAAGGTGAATTCATGGAATATTTGCCTCAAGAAAAGGTAGTTGCTTAATGCCACTATTAAAAATAGATAGTAAAGAGTTTGAAGTTGAAAACGGAACGACGGTTTTGCAAGTAGCCAAGGCGAATGGAATAGAGATACCTCATTATTGTTACCACCCAGCTCTTGAGATCGTAGGTAGTTGTCGCATGTGTTTAGTGCAGGTAGAGGGAATGCCCAAGTTGCAAGTATCATGTAATACTTTTGTTAACGATATTTCTTCAGATCGTAAAGTAGATGGTAAGTATGATATGGTGGTGCATACACAGAATGATCTGGTTGTACAAGAAAGAAAAAATATACTGGAATTCCTACTTTTAAATCATCCGCTCGATTGTCCCGTGTGTGACCAAGCTGGTGAATGTTATCTTCAAGACTACTCTTTTAAATTTGGAAATGCTCATAGTCGATTTGAAGAAAATAAAAGGGTACGTCCAAATGAATTTCTTGGTTCTCAGATCGTTATTAATCATAACCGCTGTATTATGTGCAGCAGATGTGTTCGGTTTACGCAAGAGATTTCAGGTACCAGTGAATTATTTGTTGAAGCACGGGGATACAACTCAAAAATAGCAGTTCTGGAAGACAACCCTCTTGATAATCTTTTGGCCGGTAATGTTGCGGATATTTGCCCGGTGGGTGCACTATTAAGTACCGACTATATCCATAAGAATCGTATCTGGAACCTGAAAAAGCAACCATCTGTATGTCAGGATTGTAGTGTTGGATGTAATGTTGATGTTTTTTCTCAAAAAGATCAAATTTTACGATTAACAGCAAGAGAGAATCTTGATGTAAATGGTTACTTCATGTGTGATATTGGGCGATATGGTTTTCATCGTTATGAAGAAATCGATCGGGTTCTTCAGCCAATGGTTCTAAAGGGTGATTCATTTGAATCTGTAGATTGGGAAACAGCGATTCAAAAAACAGTTGATTTAATAAAGAAAAATAAAAGTAAAGCTGCCGGTATTGTGTCCCCTTTCCATACCAATGAATCGAATTTTTTGCTCGGGCAAATCTTTAAAAATGTCTTGGGCTCGCTTCCACCAATAACAGGTGAAGAGATCAATTACCCGTCGGGATTTCGGATCAGTGCCGACCGTTCACCAAATACCAGAGGAATGAATGATATTTGCGAAGGTGTGGTTGAAGATCTGGCAAGGGAAATTGAAACGCAGGGTATTCGCACTTTATTTATTTTGGATGATGGTATAGATAGAGAATTAGATGATAAATGGGAAAAAATTATTAGGGAGATGGATTCTGTTATTGTCTTGAGCTATGCCATGACAGATTTGGCGAAGTTAGCCCATGTTGTTCTGCCAGGATATGCGCCGTTGGAGCGGGAGGGGACGGTTACTAATGGCAAAGGAAGAATCCAGTGGTTGCGTCCATCCTTACCTGTAAAAGTCGAAACGAAGCCAGATTGGGAAATATTAATGTTGGTTAGAAATGCCCTAGATAAAAAGGCAGAGCATTTTGTTGAACTAGGTGAAGTGATGAAAAAAATGGGTGAAAAATTTGAAAATTATGCTGGTATTACATTTTTCAAAGTTGGAGATCAAGGGTTTTCAATAAACGGTAAAATCAGTTAATGGATTTATTAGGTTTTACAATTATTGTTGTTAAAGTGTTGGTTGTATTTGCAGCTACCATGCTGGGTGTGCTTGTGATGATTTATGCGGAAAGGCGTGTTTCTGCTTTTATGCAAGATAGAGTTGGCCCCAACCGTGTTGGCCCCAAAGGTGTACTGCAGCCCCTTGCGGATGGTATCAAATTTTTAATGAAGGAGGATTTAGTTCCAGAAAGAGTCGATAAACCTATTTTTATTCTCGCTCCTGCAATCCTTTTAATTCCGGCACTTATGACCTTTGCAGTTATCCCATTTGGTTCTTCCATAAACCTTTTTGGGCGGGAGATTGCTCTTCAAGTGGCTGATGTAAATGTGGGTATTTTGTATGTACTAGCGCTTACTAGTATTAGTGTTTATGGTATTGTGTTGGCAGGATGGTCTTCCAATAATAAATATTCTTTACTTGGAGGCTTACGATCTTCTGCCCAGCTGATTAGTTATGAATTAGCGATGGGATTAGCGGTGGTTAGTATTATTATTTTGGCGGGATCATTGAGATTAAATGATATTATTACTGCCCAGCAAGGTTCGTTATTTTCTTGGAATATTTTTAGACAACCGCTGGCTTTCCTCATATTTCTTATTGCCGTTTATGCTGAAACCAACCGATTACCCTTTGATCTTTCAGAATCAGAACAAGAATTAGTTGGTGGATATCACACCGAATACAGCAGCATGAAATTTGCTATGTTTTTTATGGCTGAATATGCCAATATGATTACGGCTGCAGCCTTAACTGTTACGCTGTTCTTCGGAGGTTGGGATGTCCCTTTATTAGATGAAGGTTCTTTGGGTTTATTTGGTGCGTTGCTATCGGTGCTGTCCTTTATATTAAAAATGGCATTTTTTTTATTTCTGTTTATTTGGGTTCGATGGACATTTCCACGTTTTCGCTATGATCAGCTGATGCGACTTGGCTGGAAAGTTATGCTACCATTAGCACTTTTTAATATTTTTCTCACAGGCGGATATCTCACTATAAAGGCATTAGGCTGATGGGAACAATCATCAAATCTTATGAGCCTACTTTTTGGGATAAGTTGTACCTGCCGGCTTTGTTGCGTGGACTTATTGTAACATTTCGTCATTTTTTTCGTAAAAATGTTACCATCCAATATCCTGACCAAAAACACATACCTCCTGAAGGATACAGGGGTTTACATCGGTTAAATAAGTTTCCGGAAGGTCGAATTAAATGTGTGGCCTGTGAAATGTGTTCTGCGGCATGTCCTGCAGACTGTATTCATATTATTCCAGGTCCTTCACCTTGGGATGAAGGGAAAGAAAGATACCCAGTACGGTTTGACATTGATTTGTTACGATGCATTTTCTGCGGTTTTTGCGAAATGGCCTGCCCAGAAGAAGCAATTGAATTAACAGAGATTTATGATTTTTCCGATTATACGCGGGATGATCTAGTTATTGATAAGGAAGGCCTTTTGGAAGTTTATGACCTAACTAAAGATCAAAACTATTACGCCAAAAACAATTTAAGTAAAGCCCCATCTGTCGATACATCTATAGAGACATAAAAACATAAACTCATGTCATTATCGCTACTATTTTATTGCGCAGGTGGAATTGCAATTGGATCAGCTATTTTTGTTGTATTGAATCGTAATGCAGTATACAGTGCCATTTCATTGGTTCTTTGCTTTTTTTCTTTGGCGGTTATTTACCTTCTATTGGAAGCATTTGTTATCGCCGTATTAGAAATTTTTATATATGCTGGCGCTATCATGGTATTATTCCTGTTTGTGATTATGCTACTTAACTTGGGCAGGGAAGATGCCAATCCAAACCTTAATTATTTACAGCGTGCTACATCGCTACTTTTGGTGCTTCTTTTTTTTGTTGGAATTTTTTTGGTAATGGTAGGTGATCAAGGATTATTCCCTCAGCCAACTGAGCAATTTGTAGCTGGGGGCATTTATCCATTAGGAGAAGCGCTCTTTTCAAAATATTTATTACCCTTTGAAGTCGCTTCACTATTATTACTTGTCGCATTAATTGGCACAGTTTATTTAGCGAAAAGAAAAATATAATGATTGTACCTCTTGAACATGTTGTTGTATTGAGTTTGATCATTTTTTCTATTGGGGTTTTAGGCGTCTTATTTAGGCGTAATGCGATTACTATTTTTATGTCAATTGAACTTATGCTAAATGCGGTCAACCTGGCTTTGGTTGGTTTTTCTCGTTATTATAACAGTGTAGATGGTCAAGTCTTTGTTTTCCTTGTTATGACATTGGCTGCAGCTGAGGTAGCAGTAGGACTGGCAATAATTATCGCCCTCTATCGAAATCGCCAAACAGTAAATATTGATGAAATTAATTTGATGAAGAATTAGATAATAATCGTGGAAACTATTGTATCTATAAAACCTCTTCTGGCAGTTCTTGTTTCTTCTGTTGGAGCCTTGTTTATAATTGGTACTGGGAAAAAACCAAATTTGAGGGAATCTTGGTCTATTATTGCTGGTGTTTTAAAACTGATAATTATTTTATCTATGATTCCGGCTGTTGTTTATGATAAAAAAATAATTTCTTATTCACTTTTTAATATTCTGCCTGGAATTGAGATTGGCTTCAGGGTTGATGCCTTTGGTTTATTATTCGCGATGGGCGCTTCCATACTTTGGATTGCCACTTCTTTCTATTCGATTGGTTATATGCGATCGACCAAGGAGCACTCACAAACACGTTATTTTACCTGTTTTGCAGTAGCGCTTTCAGCCACAATAGGTGTTGCATTTTCAGCGAATCTCTTTACAATGTTTCTTTTCTATGAGGTTTTAACAATCATTACTTACCCATTAGTGGCACACAAAGGCACTCCAGAAGCAAAAGCAGGTGGAAGGAAGTATGCTATTTATTTACTTGGAGCAGCCAAAGCTTTTTTGGTCGCAGCTATCATCCTTACTTATAATTTGACAGGTACACTTGAATTTTCAAAAGATGGAATTTTCCCTGGTATTATGCAGTCGGAAAATCCTGAATTGCTTTATATTATTTTTGTCCTTTTTCTTTTTGGGTTTGCAAAGAGTGCTGTCATGCCTTTGCACAGTTGGCTTCCGGCCGCAATGGTTGCTCCCACACCAGTCAGTGCGCTGCTTCATGCTGTTGCCGTTGTCAAAACAGGAGTTTTTACTGTGCTTCGTGTTATATTTTTTGTTTTTGGCACAGACTTGATGTTAGACATTGGTGTAGATGTATTCATAATCACGTTTACTTCGGTTACCATAATTGCTTCCTCTATTATTGCTCTTAGTATGGACAACTTGAAAGCGCGGTTGGCTTTTTCAACGATAAGCCAACTTTCTTATATTATTTTGGGAGCCGCCTTGCTTACACCAAGCGCAATGGTAGGAGGCATAATTCATATTACTAATCATGCCTTTTCAAAGATTACTCTCTTTTTCTGTGCGGGCTCAATTTATGTTTCGTCCCATAAAACCGAAGTCAGCCAGCTTAGCGGCATCGGGAAAAAAATGCCTTGGACAATGGCGGCCTTTGCTTTGGCCACTTTAAGCATGATTGGAGTTCCGCCTGCATCGGGATTTATTACAAAATGGTATCTTGTCATTGGCTCTTTGGAACGAAATAGTCTGGTTGTACTTACCGTACTGTTGGTGAGCTCATTTCTGAATGCGGCATACTTTGTTCCAATTCTATATAAGGCATTTTTTAAAAAAGAAAATTCAAATTCTGAAGAGGAAATTTCACTTCAAGATAAAAATTTAAAAGAGAATCCATTCCTGGTAGTTCCACTATCGTTAACGGCTATAGTAAGTGTTATCCTGGGACTATACCCTGACTTTATTGTTCATATAGCTGAAATGGTGGTAAAGTGAAATTATTAGATCTAATACAAATTTTGAGCACAAAAACGGCAAAAAAAATTGCTTACGCTATACTAGTGTTACTCATTGCAGTTGATTTTATTATTCCTCGCCATGAAATCCACTTTTTTGGAGATAAAATTCCCGGTTTCTGGTCTCTGTTTGGTTTTATCGCCTGTGTATTAATTATTATCGTTTCCAAATGGATAGGCCATATGGGGCTTATGAAGGACGAGAATTATTATGATGAGTGAAATTTTTAATATTCAATTTTTGCATCCCTCGGTTTTTTATATCCTAGGAGGCCTATTGATTCCCTTTTTAAAGGGAAGGGTTAAGCAAGGCTATATGTTTTTTGTTTCTCTTTTAGCTTTTTTTGCGGTAGTCAATCTGCCGTACGGTACATATGGTGTCTATGAATTTCTCAGCTGGGAATTGACATTTTTAGAAGTGGATAAGCTGAGCAAAGTGTTTGCATATATATTCACAATAATGGGTGTTATCGGAGTAATATATTCAATTCATGTAAAGAATGACGGCGAGCATTTTTCTGCATTTTACTATGTTGGCGGATCCCTGGGAGTAACATTTGCAGGCGATTTTCTGACTTTATTCCTTTTTTGGGAAATGATGGCTTTTTCTTCTGTTTTTCTTATATGGTTTCGAAAATCAAAATCTTCTCTTGATTCTGGCTTTAGATATCTTTTATGGCATGTTGCTGGTGGATTAATATTGTTGTCTGGTATTATGTTACAGTACTCTGTAAGTGGTGACTTATCAGTCAAGTATCTACCCTTTCATGGTTGGTGGCCAACCGACTTACAAAGCCTGGCCTCATTCCTAATTATAATTGGGTTTATTGTGAATGCAGCTGTGCCTCCATTTGGTGCGTGGCTTCCTGATTCCTATCCCGCTGCAACAGTTACAGGTGCAGTATTTATGAGTGCCTTCACGACAAAAACAGCTGTATATACCCTGATTAGAGTATGTGCAGGTTCTGAGATGTTAATTGTTCTTGGTGTTGTCATGGCGATTTACGGTGTTGTTTATGCGGTACTTGAAAACGATGCTCGCAGGCTTCTGGCATATCATATTATCAGCCAGGTGGGATATATGGTAGCTGGTGTTGGACTCGGGACCCCAATGGCAATAAACGGTGTTGTGGCCCATGCTTTTTGTCATATCTTATATAAATCCCTTTTATTTATGGGTACCGGTTCTGTTTTATATGTCACAGGAACGGCAAAATTGACGGAGCTCGGTGGTCTTTATAAGACCATGCCAAGAACAATGATTTATACTGTAATCGGTGGTCTTTCTATTTCTGCCTTTCCTTTGTTTAGTGGTTTTGTGAGTAAATCCATGACAGTTACTGCTTTTGGTGAAGCACATTTGACTTGGGCGTTTATGGCACTTATGCTTGCTTCTGCAGGGACATTTTTACATACTGGTCTTAAAATACCTTATTTTATCTGGTTTGGTAAAGATCAGGGTTTAAAAGCTAAAGAGCCGCCGTGGAATATGGAATTAGCCATGGGAATAGGAGCGCTTTTTTGTATTGGACTAGGAATTTTTTATAAACCACTGTATGCCTTACTACCACATGCAGTCCATTTTGAACCTTACACGGCATATCATACTTGGGAAACTTTGCAGGTATTACTTTTTACACAGCTTGGTTTTTTCCTGCTCCTTAAAAAGCTTTGGTGTGAAGACACCATCTCTTTAGATACAGACTGGTTTCCTCGCAAAGGAGCAAAAGCTTTAATGTGGATCACAAAACCACTGGCAAAAATTGAGTACAAATTTATTGGTGAGATTTATGAATTTATTATTCAGAAACCGATCATGGGCACAGCCAAGGTTTTTAAGATAATAGATACGGTTGTTGTGGATGGGGCTATAAATGGATTAGGCAAATTAACCTTGGCTTGGAGCCGAAAAATACAGCATACTCAAAGTGGCCAAATTCAACATTATGCAATGTATATGGTCGCTGGTTTCATTGCCTTGATTGTAGTTACTATGGTGTTATCGTAATTGGAGAAATATGGAAGATATTATTATTAATAATCTTGATTATCCAGTTCTGACGGCGAGCACTTTTCTGCCAATGGTGGGAGCTCTTATTATACTTTTCCTTAAAAGGGGGCCTTTCATCAAATGGTTTGCGCTGGCGACGACAGTTGCAACATTCATGGTTTCATTGCCTATTTATAAGCATTTCGATAAAACGACTTATAAGATGCAGTTTGTTGAAATCTATTCTTGGATACCAACATGGAATATAAACTATAAGGTTGGTGTTGATGGTATAAGCGTATTATTTATAATTCTAGTCACGATTTTAAGTATTCTTTGTGTATCTGTATCTTGGAAGGCGATCAAGGAAAAAACGAAAGAGTTCTACATTTCTCTATTAATAATGGAAACTGCGATGATTGGGATTTTTGTATCATTGAATATGTTTCTTTTCTACCTTTTTTGGGAACTGACCCTGATACCGATGTTTCTTTTGATAGGCGTGTGGGGAGGTCCACAAAGGATATATGCCGCATTGAAATTTGTCCTTTTTATGTTAGCTGGTAGTGTTCTAATGCTTGTGGGGATAATTGTGCTATATTATGCAGGTGGGAAGACCTTTGATTTACTGGAACTTTCTAAAGTGAACTATCCCGCAGGAACACAATTATGGTTATTTCTGGCTTTTTTTGCCGCTTTTGCAGTTAAAATGCCCATGTTCCCAATTCATACCTGGTTACCAGATGCCCATACAGAAGCGCCTACGGCCGGTAGTGTTATCCTTGCAGGTATTTTGCTTAAAATGGGTGCATATGGTTTTTTAAGGTTTTCTTTTCCCATGTTTCCCTATGCCGTAAATGTATTTTTTATACCATTACTAATTTTGTCTGTTATGGCGATTATATACGGTGCCTATGTCACCTTAATGCAGAAAGATATGAAGAGATTAATTGCCTATTCTAGTGTCAGCCATATGGGCTTTGTAACGCTAGGTCTTTTTACTTTAAATCAAAACGGTATTGAAGGTGGTATCCTCCAAATGATTAATCATGGGGTGATAACCGGTGCACTATTTTTATGCGTAGGAATGATTTATGAGAGAACGCATTCAAGAATGATTGAAGACTATGGTGGGCTCTCAAAAACTGTTCCGGTCTTTATTGTATTTTTTTCAATTTTTACTTTGGCGGCAATCGGCCTCCCAGGTATGAATGCTTTTGTTGGGGAATTTCTTATTATTAGTGGTGCTTTTAAAGCAAATATGATTATCGCCGCCTTCTCCATTCTTGGTATTGTTCTAGGTGCATGTTATATGGTTTGGCTGTATTACCGAATAGCTCTTAATGAAATAAATGCAACTACACAATCCTCTCTTGTTGATTTGGATTATCGAGAAATTGCCACTCTCGCACCTTTAGTTTTCCTTGTATTGATAATTGGACTGCAACCAAATATTCTTTTGAGCTATATGCATGTATCAGTGGAACACCTTGTTGAGCAACTACATAACTCTATAATACTTGAAAATATTAACGCTTATGATACTTACAGATCAATTGCTGAATATGTTAAAGCTTTATTCAAATGGGTTTGAAAAACTTATTTTATCCTTTTTTTAATGGTACTTCATTTGAAATGTGTAAGGTGAATTAATGGATATATCTCAATTTTTCACATCGGCTGATTTATACGGTATCGCGCCTGAAATTATTCTGACGATTACAGCCTTGTCTGTTTTAACACTTGAGATGTTTAAAGTTGCCCGTTCTAAAATTATATTAATGGTCGCATCACTTGGCCTTCTTTTGGCCATTTCTTTTGTTATTAATACCATCAGCGATGAACGAATTCTTTTCGGAGGTATGTTGGTACTTAGCAGGTATTCGGCATTTTTTGATTTTCTTTATATTTTTATTGGGCTTATTACCTTGATTTTTTCCTATGGTTATATGGAAAAAAGAGGGGGTCGTACACGAGGAGAATATTCAGCACTGATCATTTTTTCTGTTATCGGCATGATGCTAATGACGCGGGCAAATGATTTGGTAATTGTTTTTCTGGGATTAGAATTGCTTTCGCTTTCATTGTATGTATTAGTTGGATTTCTGCGTCATGATAATTTTAGTAATGAATCAGGTTTAAAGTACTTGTTGCTTGGTGCATTTTCTACTGGCTTTTTCTTATTTGGTGCTGCCCTCACTTATGGAGCAACTGGCACAACCAACTACAGCGGTATTATTTTGGCGATCACTAATAAAACCATTCTTTCCAGTATTTATTTATCATTGGGAATTGGGCTATTACTTATTGGCTTTGCATTTAAAGTAGCATTGGCGCCTTTTCATATGTGGTCTCCAGATGTTTATCAGGGGGCTCCTACTCCGGTCACTGGTTTTCTGTGCACGGCGCCCAAGGCTGCAGGATTTGGGGCACTGTTAATATTATTTAACCGTGCTTTAGTTGAAATCCATTATCAATGGCAGGATATATTTTGGATTTTGGCTGCTTTAACCATGACTATTGGCAATATTTCTGCATTGGTACAGTCTAATGTAAAGCGAATGCTAGCGTTTTCCAGTGTCTCCCACGCTGGGTTTTTGGCAATAGGAGTGTTAGTATTAGATGAAACAAGCATTTCAGCAGTCCTGTTTTATCTAGTTGTTTACTCAGTTATTAATTTAGGTGCATTTGCCATTGTTTCAGCTGTGGAGAGAGAAAAAGAGGGATTAGTGTTTGAAGATTACCGCGGATTGGCGGCAAGACATCCTTGGCTTTCAGCATCGATGACTATTTTTATGATATCCCTAGCCGGATTTCCACCGACAGCTGGATTTGTTGCTAAATATGGTCTTTTATCTGCTGCTGTGGCAAAAGGATATATTGGGCTTGTTGTGATTGGTGTATTAAATACGCTGATTTCAATCTATTATTATCTCCGTCTGGTAGTAAATATGTATATGCAGAAAGAAGAAAGAACTATACTTCCATCTTATGGTATGGTACTGACTAGTATTATAAGTATTATGGCAATTTTGATGATTATTCTGGGAATTATACCTGGTTACCTTCTAGAAATCGCTGCGAAAGCTGCAATTTTTACACTCTGATATTCTAAGGAAAATTTTCCCCTGTCCTTAGATTATAATCTCAATTTAGATAAGACTTGAACCGTAAATATCTAATATTTTCTTTCCAAATAGTGTTGGGAATTTTCGTCCTTCTCTTTTGTATAGGCTGTAACCAATACAAGGAATATGTAAAATTCACCGGCGAAACAATGGGCACGTTATACAATATTCAAATAGTACCAAATCGAAATATGAATTGGAAACTGAAAGAAGCCCCAATAAAAATTGATTCAATCCTTTTAGAAATCAATCAACAAATGTCGACTTACAAATCAAATAGTGAAATATCATTATTTAATCAAATGCCTGAAAATGCAGTCGTTAATATTTCACCCGGATTTGAAGAAGTAATCAATCGATCGATTTATTGGGGAAAAGTCACCGCCGGTGCGTTTGATATTACGGTTCTTCCATCTGTGAAGTTATGGCGACGCGGCGAATTAGATCGGGAATATGAAGCGGTTTGGAAACCACCCACAGATTGGGATGTGGTGCTTCGGCTGATGATGGTTGGGTATGAAAAAATTAAACTGAATAATCGGAATTTAGTGAAAGCCTTTAAAGGTCAAATGATTGATGTGAACGCCATTGCAAAAGGGTGGGGAGTGGATCAACTATTTGATTATATGGCTGCCAATGGGTTTAGTCGATTCATGGTGGAGATTGGCGGTGAAGTGCGAACTATGGGCAAAAACAATAAAGGAAAACCATGGCGGATTGGAATCGACACTCCAGTGGCCGGTTCATTGCCCGGTGAACAATTATTTGCCACCACTACTTTGTCGAACAAAGCCATGGCCACTTCAGGCAATTATCGCAATTTTTATGAATTTGATGGTGTCCAATATTCTCATATTATTGATCCTAGAACGGGGGCGGCCCTTCAGTCCGATATCGCCTCCGTAACGGTTACCGGACCAAATTGTATTGATGCGGATGCATTGGCAACAGCATTAAATGTGATGACGGTAGAGGAAGGAAAAAATCTTGTAGAATCTTTGGAAGGATTCGATGCCTATTGGATTATTAAAAACCAGAATGGGGCGTTTGAGTCCATCGCATCATCAGGGATGCAGATCGATTAATCCCGCATTTTATTCATTTCTTGATTCATCATTGTTTCTCCGGTTTTTGAGATGGGTCATCGCAGGTTTCTCCTTTGAGTCAGACACTATCACTCCCTACGCTGCCAAAGGATCCTTGAAGCGGTTTATTATTAAAAACAATTCCAACAGACATACCAAGGATGGCTAAGGGTATAACCAGAATTGTAAGGACTAAATCCATCTATAAAGTTGAATCTAAAGATT
>CAYVNB010000001.1:0-16635 GCA_964452665.1 uncultured bacterium | reverse complement strand
TTTCCTTTCGCTGGTATTTTATTATCAATTGCAATATTTACTTTAATTGCTTAGTGCATGCAGGAGGTGAATTGAGATACGCATTAATGGGTTTGGTACTCTTTGGAACGTGGCTTCTTTGGTCAGGCCATTTTGAGACGATGTTTATCGGATTTGGAATTTTCTCGTCCATTTTTGTTTTGTTCCTGTATGCGAGAATGGAACGACTTATAGGCGTCAGTCATGAACCTCGGCTCGGCCTGCGGTGGATCGGGTACGCTCCTTGGATTCTATGGGAAATCGCAAAAGCTAACTGGGATGTAGCTCGTATTATTCTCAAGCCGTCTTTGCCAATTAAGCCCAGACTCATACGAATAAGGGCAAGTCAGAAGACCGATCTTGCCAAAGTGGTTTACGCGAATTCAATAACATTGACACCAGGGACGATTACGCTTGACGTGCAAGACGATAAGTTCCTTGTGCATGCTCTTACAGATGAAGCTGCCGCTGCTCTTGACAGCGGTGAAATGGATCGAAGAGTAAGCGATATGGAGGGCAAAGGATGATGTTTATTATTGCAATGACCGGTGTCCTGCTGACTATGCTTATTGCACTGATTGCTGCGTTACGTGGCCCGACCGTCTTTGATCGAATCTTAGCTGTAAACATGTTCGGCACCAAGACCGTTCTGCTAATTGCGGTGAGTGGCTTCTTGAGTGGTCGTCCTGAGTGGCTTGACCTGGCGCTTGTATATGCGCTCGTCAATTTCACGGGAATAATCGCTGTAACAAAGTTCTCGCGTTTTGGAAACCTCGCCTCAGATCATAAGAGGGTCAAACCATGGTAGCAGTTCTTGAGATACTAAGCTGGACCTGTTTGGTCGTAGGGCCAATACTCTGTATCATTGGTGGGATAGGTCTGTTACGACTACCGGATTTCTATGCACGAACACATGCGGCAGGAATCACGGATACCCTCGGTGCTGGGCTTATTATTTTGGGTTTGATTCTCCAAGCTGGATTTTCCCTTGTCATGGTTAAACTTATTTTCATCATCATATTTATGCTTTTAATCAATCCCGGCGCCACTCACGGGCTAGTCAAGGCGGCCTATGCACAGGGTGTAAAGGTGGAATCGGAAGAAGAGGAACTGGATGCCGCTACCGATTGAGATAGTACTGTTTCTATTTCTGCTCAGCACAGCAATAGCGATTGCCCGTCTTGAAGACCTTTTCGCCGCTGCCATGTTAACTGGCATATTCAGTCTGCTGTCGGCTGGACTTTTCACTATTATGGACGCAGTAGATGTGGCTTTTACTGAGGCGGCAGTTGGTGCAGGCGTGGCAACGGTATTCATACTGTGCACACTCTCTTTAACAGCCAAGCGTGAATATCAACAACCAACGAAGGTGCTCCCTTTTATTGTGGTGGGAATCACCGGTGCAGCATTGATTTACGGTACGCTCGATATGCCGGCCTACGGCGATCCTGATGCTGTTACTCATCGTCATTTGTCAGCGAAGTTCATAGAGATTGAAGAAAGAGCGATGTTCTCGCAGAATGAACATGCAGTTGAATCGGCGCGACACGGAAATGAAGAAAAGGCGGTGGGGCTTCCCAATATTGTCACCTCGATCCTCGCCAGTTATAGAGGTTATGACACTTTCGGTGAGGTCACAGTCATTTTCACTGCCACAATCGGTGTCATGCTTCTTTTGCGGGGTCGGCGGCATAAAAATAGTTTTACTTCCCAATCGAGATCAGATGGAAACGATGTTGTGAAGGAACAACCCATGCGTATGCGCGAAAAAATCATCCTGAGGGTGGTTTCCAAGGCGTTCATTCCTTTCATCTTCATGTTTGCACTCTACGTTCAGTTTCACGGAGATTTCGGACCTGGTGGTGGTTTTCAGGCTGGCGTAATCTTTGCGGCCGGCATTATTCTCTACGGGGTGATCTTCGGACTGGATACGATGCGGTCTGCCGTGCCCGAGCGGGTCTTGGTGTATGGAATCATTTCGGGGTTAATTTTGTATGGCGGAGTAGGAATTGTTAGTCTGCTTTCTGGCGCCAACTTTCTTGATTATGATATTCTGGATACACATAATCCCGCTCACGGTCAGCACCTTGGAATCTTGCTCGTCGAGCTGGGAGTTGGCATTACTGTGACCTGTGCAATGACTACAATTTTCTATGGCCTTGCGGGAAGAGGTAAACAGTAATGCATTGGCTCGGACTTTGGCACTACTGGGCAGTTATCATTCTGATGATGATTGGACTCTATATATTGATTGCCCGGGACAACTTGGTAAAGAAGGTGATGGGCTTGAGCATTTTTCAGGTATCCGTGATTATGTTTTACGTTTCAATCGCAAAAATTGAGGGCGGCACAGCGCCCATCATACCTGAAAGTGGTAATCAGTTGGTCTATTCAAATCCTCTGCCCCACGTTTTGATGCTGACGGCAATTGTAGTCGGTATCTCAACAACAGCGCTGGCTCTGGCCCTTATCGTTCGGATTCAGGAAGCCTACGGCACAGTGGAGGATGGTGAATTGAATGAAATTGACGGACCTTCACCGTGATAGAACAACTACCCGTACTTCAGGTAGTCTTTCCGCTGTTTTCGGCGTTGTTCTGTCTTCTGATTCGCAACAAGATGGTCAGCCGGGTGTTTTCTATTGCAGTTTCATGGGGTTGTCTAGCCATTGCGCTGATATTACTTCAAATAGTCCAGGAGACCGGTATAATCTCCTATCATCTCGGTGGATGGTTTCCGCCACTGGGAATTGAATACCGGATCGATTTGCTAAACGCTTATGTGCTGATAATTGTGACAATGATTTCAGCTGTTGTTTTGCCGTTTGGATTTGGGCATTGGGGTCTTTCTATCCCTGAAGGGCGCGAAAACCTTTTTTACTGCGCTTTCTTACTCTGTATTTCCGGGCTTCTTGGGATTACCATCACCGGCGACGTATTTAACATGTTCGTCTTTCTTGAAATCACATCCCTGTCGTCCTATGCGCTGATAGCAATGGGGCGTAGCCGGCGCGCACTGAGGGCGGCATTCGCTTACCTCATAATGGGTACTGTCGGCGGAACCTTTATTCTGATCGGCATCGGAATGATATATCTTGAGACGGGCACTCTCAACATGGTGGACATTGCGAATAGACTTGTCTTGGTGTTAGAATCACGCACTGTGCTTGTGGCCTTCGCCTTTTTAACTGTTGGAGTAGGCATCAAGCTGGCGGTATTTCCTTTGCATCAATGGCTGCCGAATGCCTATTGTTATGCACCAGCGACTGTTTCGGCATTTCTTGCTGCCACAGCTACAAAAGTTTCGTATTACGTCTTGGTGCGTGTCATCTTTACTTTGTTTGGTGCCGCCTATATCTTCGAAACACTCAGATTCCATATACTACTAATTCCTCTTTCGCTGCTGGCTATGTTTGTTGGTTCTGTAGTAGCAATTTACCAGACAAACATTAAACGGCTCCTGGCCTACTCCAGCATTGCACAGATTGGCTACATGACGCTTGGCCTATCTTTTTTTTCCATCAATGGACTCACTGGCGGGCTTGTACACCTCTTCAACCACGCCTTGATGAAAGGGGGACTTTTCCTGGTGGTCGCCTCTGTGATGCACTCTATTGCTTCAAACGAAATTGATGACATGCGCGGCCTCGGTCGAAAAATGCCATTTACGATGGCTGCGTTTGTGCTTGGCGGCCTGAGTCTAATCGGCGTCCCCGGCACCGTTGGCTTTATCAGTAAATGGTATCTGGTGGTGGCCGCTCTGGAAAAGGGATGGTATCCCATCGCCATACTTATTCTAATCAGTTCATTCCTGGCAGTCATATATATCTGGCGTGTCATTGAGGTATTGTTTTTCCGTGAATCTGACATCGTGAAATCCGTTACTGAGGCACCGATTTCAATGCTCATTCCCACATGGATGCTTATCGGGGGAACGCTCTATTTTGGTCTGCAGACTGAGTGGACAGCGGGTGTGGCAAGTTCTGTGGCGAACTCGCTTCTAGGAGGTCCCCATTGACGCCTGAGCTGTTGATTTCCCTGTCGATTCTCTCGCCGGTGATCGGTGCGTTGGCCGTTGCAATTGTTGGCCGTAATGATGATGGCGGAAACAATCCGCGTGATGTTGCCACCGTATTGGCCACACTGTTCACTTTCGGTTTTGTCGTGCAGCTCGTTGGTCCAATCATGTCCGGTGACAGGCCCGAGTTATCTCTATTCGAAGTCTTGCCCGGCTTGGCGATAGCCTTTAAGGTTGAGCCGCTAGGGATGCTATTTGCACTGGTGGCGTCGGGTCTCTGGATACCGACTTCCATCTACGCCTTCGGTTATATGCGCGGTCATCAAGAACGTCACCAGACTCGGTTTTTTGTCTGTTTTTCCATTGCAATCTTCGCCGCTATAGGTATTGCTTTCGCAAGAAATCTTTTAACCCTATTTTTATTTTATGAGGTGCTGACATTCTCAACTTATCCTCTCGTTACGCATGAGGGAAGCGAAAAGGCTGTGAGAGCAGGACGAAGTTATCTTGGCATCCTTGTCTTTACGTCAGTATCGTTCTTACTGTTAGCAATCATCTGGACTTGGCAGATAACCGGAACCTTAGAGTTTCAAGCAGGCGGTATTGTTACGGGGAACTTTAAGGGAACAAGTGTATTTCTGTTGTTGGCACTGTTTGTGTTCGGCACTGGAAAGGCAGCTCTGATGCCGTTTCATCGCTGGTTGCCGGCAGCCATGGTTGCACCAACTCCCGTGAGCGCACTTCTTCATGCGGTAGCAGTGGTGAAAGCAGGAGTATTCACAGTTTTGAAAATTATCGTCTATGTCTTTGGCATCGAGTTCCTCACCGAAGGAAACTACGCGTTATGGCTTTGTTATGTAGCTGGTTTTACATCAATTGCAGCCTCTCTGGTTGCGTTAACAAAAGATAATCTGAAGGCACGGCTAGCTTACTCTACCGTTAGCCAGCTGTCTTATATTGTATTAGGAGCGGCCCTGGCCAATGACTGGGGGGTGATTGGGGGCAGCATGCATATTGCGATGCATGCTGTAGGTAAAATTACGCTGTTTTTTTGTGCTGGAGCCATTATGGTGGCCTCGCACAAGACTAAGATCAGTGAAATGGCAGGTATAGGAAGAACGATGCCTGTGACTATGTTTGCCTTTTTTATTGGGGCCTTGAGCGTCATCGGGCTGCCTCCGATGGGCGGGTCTTGGAGTAAGTGGTACTTGGCACTGGGAGCAGTAGATGCGCATCAGAATATTCTGGTGGCAGTGCTGATGATTAGTTCGCTTTTAAATATTGCCTATTTGATGCCTATTGTGGCACGAGCTTTTTTTATTGCACCCAATGGTTCACCTGAACATGAGGGTATTCACGAGGCCCCTGTACTTTGCAGGGTGGCGCTGTGTCTGACGGCAGCCGGGTGTATTGGGCTGTTTTTCTATGCCGAGAATTTGTACCAACTACTATTGCCGATTGTACAACCATAGTGAATTATCAAATGGATAAAGAAAAAAAGTACTGGTTAGATGAACCTCAAAATGTAGATAAGATTTGCTGGGCCCTTTATGCAGTAAGCGCGTTTTTGGTCCTGGGAGATTTGTTTTATCACAAGCATTCTCATTTTCCCGTAGAAGATTGGTTCGGGTTTTATGGATTTTACGGATTTGTGGCCTGTGTCTCACTGGTGCTGGCCGCCAAGGTGCTGCGCAAGATAATCGGACGTAAAGAAGATTATTATGATTGAACACATTCCTCCTGCCATAATTTTGATACTGGGCGCCTTGCTAATTCCCCTGTTTCGCGGTCCCTTGAAAGCGGGTTATATGTTGCTTTTACCGGTATTGAGCCTCTGGCATTTATGGAGTATTCCACCGGGTGAATACTGGCAGCTGACATTATTTGATTACAGTCTTACGATGCTTCGTATTGATCGGTTAAGTATGGTGTTTGGGACGATTTTTCATATTGCAGCATTTATAAATGTGATTTATGCCTTGCATGTGAAAGATGATACTCAACATGTGGCTGGGCTGATTTATGTGGGCAGCGCTATTGGGGCGGTGTTCGCCGGGGATTTGATTTCGCTATTTGTGTACTGGGAACTTTCCGCCATTTCCTCGGTGTTTTTGATTTGGTGCCGCCGAACCGAACAGGCTTACTCAGCCGGGATGCGGTATTTGATTATCCAGGTGGGATCGGGAGTATTGCTATTGGCCGGCGCACTGCTTTATTGGCATGAGACGGGGTCAATTGCATTTAATTATCTGGGATTAAACGGACTGGGAAATACGTTAATTTTTTTGGCATTCGGGATTAAGTGTGCCTTTCCTTTACTACACAATTGGCTGGAAGATGCATACCCGGAAGCAACGGTGACCGGCACGGTGTTTTTAAGCGCCTTTACCACCAAGTTAGCAGTTTATGCGCTGGCCCGAGGGTTTCCGGGCACAGAGATTTTGATTCCAATTGGTGCACTGATGGCGGCGTTTCCTATCTTTTTTGCAGTCATTGAAAACGATCTGAGGCGAGTGCTGGCCTACAGTTTGAATAACCAACTGGGGTTTATGGTGGTTGGAGTGGGTATAGGGACGGAGTTGTCTCTTAATGGCACGGCAGCCCATGCATTTTCGCATATTCTTTACAAAGCGCTCCTGTTCATGTCTATGGGGGCAGTACTGCACCGAACGGGTAAGATTAATGGATCGGAACTGGGGGGGCTGTACAAATCGATGCCTTTTACAATGGTGTGCTGTGTGATCGGGGCAGCTTCAATTTCTGCATTTCCCCTCTTCAGCGGGTTTATCAGCAAGTCACTTGTGTTGACGGCCACGGCAAATGGACATTATACGATAACCTGGCTGGTGCTACTATTCGCTTCGGCAGGGGTGTTTCATCATTCGGGAATTAAGATTCCATTTTTTGCCTTTTTTGGTCACGATTCTGGTATCCGGTGCAAGGAAGCACCTCTGAATATGTGTATTGCAATGGGGCTGGCTGCTGCGATGTGCATTTTCATTGGAGTTTTTCCACAGCCTCTTTATGATATTTTACCCTATGCTGTGGATTACAAACCTTATACGACCCCTCATGTGATGACTCAGTTGCAGCTTTTGATATGGTCTGCACTTGCTTTTACATTTTTGAAGCGGACAGGAATTTATCCTCCGGAACTCCGGTCTGTGAATCTAGATACCGATTGGTTTTACCGACGCCTTCTTCCTGGGTTTGTATCGGCCGTAGTACGGGTGGGTACTCCTATACAGGATCGCTTTTTTTCCGGTTCCAAAGCCCTGGTGATATCTCTGATTGGTGTGGTTCGTTCGCTCCACAGTTCGCAGGGTATTCTCGGGCGGACTTGGCTAACAAGTAGCAGCGTGCTTGTGGTGACAATTTTTCTGGCAGTTTACCTGTTATTTAATTTTTAATTCTATTGTTTATCATGGTCAGTCTTATATTCTTTTAACCTATGAGAATTTCCAAAGTTACAACCAAAACAGGTGATAAAGGTGAAACAGGACTAGGAGATGGTAAACGAGTTTCAAAAGATCATCCCGCCATAGTTTTTCAAGGCGATCTAGATGAATTAAATTCTCATCTGGGATTAGCAATATCCACTTTAACGAAAGATGGATGGATTGAGCCATTAACACTTATTCAGCAGGATCTATTTAATATAGGTGGCGAAGCAGCTATGCCGGGCGCTGATCTTAATTTATTAACTGAAGACCGGATTACTGTTTTAGAATCATTTATTGATAAATTGAATGAATCATTACCTCCTTTAAAAGAATTTATTTTACCGGGTGGTGATGAAATTTGTGCCAGATTACATGTTACGCGTGCCGTATGTAGACGCGCAGAACGGTCTTGCGTAACATGGATGCATCAGGGAGTTGATGTAAAATTATGGTTGCCTTACCTTAATCGATTAAGTGACTTTTTATTTGTATTGATCCGGTCAAAAACCCAAAGCAGTGGTGGGGATGAGGTCTTGTGGAAACGATGAGATTAAAAATCAATTTTCTACCGATAGTTAGATAAAATCTAATAAAAATCCCTAAATTCCCCGTCTTCAAAACATCATGCTAGACTGGAAAACATTACATAATACAATTGATCGTGTGGATAGAATTTTACTCTCCACTCATGAAAACCCTGATGGAGATGGACTTGGCAGTGCCTATGCTATGTATCATTATCTGAAAAGTCAGGGCAAGGATTGTCGTTTTATCCATATTTCAGACCTTCCATTTGAATATGAATTCTTGAACACAGGCAGCATCATAGAGACTTACGAGGCTGGTCGCCATAACGATTGGATTGCCAATGCAGAAATAGCATTAATTTTTGATGTAGGTGATTACCGTCGTATGCGACAGATTGGTGATGAATTAGAAGCCCATAAAGTTCATGTCGTTAATATTGACCATCATCCTGATTTGAGTGATGGCCGATTTGCAGAAAATTATATTAATATAGATGCGGCAGCCACTGGAGAAATGGTCTATGATTTTATGGTGGCGAATGATATCACGCTCACCAAAGAAATTGCAGATGGGATTTACACTGGTGTCATGACGGATACGGGATCATTTTGTTATAGCAATACCAATCAGAAATGTCATAAAATTGCCATGGAGTCTATCGCGGCCGGTGTAAATACATCGGCAATTTATCAGACCGTATATGAAAGTAGTTCTAAAGGCCGTGTGGCCTTGTTAGGAGTGATTCTGAATAACCTCCAGTATAATGAAACAGGTGAATTAGCCTGGTTTACAATCGACCAAGCGATGATGGATAAAGCGGGTGCTACTAAAAAAGACGTGGATGGTTTTACCGATTTTGTCCGTACGATCCGTGGGGTGGAAGTGGCGGTCATGGTGTATGAAAATACTGCGAATTCCTGTCGGATCAATTTTAGATCTAAAGGAAAATATATTATTAATGGAATTGCCAAAGCCATGGGTGGTGGCGGACATAAACTGGCTGCTGGGGCAGTGGCTGATGGCACATTGGACGAAGTTTTGCCGAAAGTATTATCAAAAACACGATCAGCTCTGGCTCAACAGAACGGACATCCAGAATGAAAATTCTATTGGCAAAGGATGCAGGCTATTGTTTTGGCGTCCGCGATGCAGTGGATTTAGCCTATGAGACAGCAGAGAAGTATGGTGACGTGTATATGCTTGGGCATATTGTTCATAATGAGAATGTGGTACATGCATTGGATGAGGCCGGTGCTAAAGTGGTGGATAATCTCGATGAAGTACCGGATGATAAACCGATCCTATTCCGTGCCCATGGCACATCTGTAGATACATGGGTCGATGCCAAAGCAAAAGATATGAATATCGTAGATGCCACCTGTCCATTGGTATGGGAAATTCATGAAGAAGTGAAAAAATTAGAATCAGAGGGTCGGAAGATCATTATTGTGGGTGACCACGGCCATGATGAAGTGGTGGGTATTGCGAGCCAAGTTAAAGACCCGATCATTGTGGGTACCCCTGAGGAAGCTCAGGCATTGCGGAAAACTAAACGAGCCGGTGTGGTGAGTCAATCCACTCAAACGATTGAAAATGTACAGGAAATTATTAATATTATTATGACCAAGGTTTTTGATCTTCGGTTCGTCAATACCATTTGTTTTCCTACAAAGCGGAACCAAATCCAGATTAAAGAATTAGCAAAGCAGTGTGATGTAATGATTGTGATTGGATCGTTCACCAGTGCCAATTCAAAACGATTAACCGCTTTGGCGAAAGCACGAAATAAAAATTCTTACCAGGTGACCTGCGCCGATGAGATTCAAACTGATTGGTTAGCAGGGGCAGAGGTTGTAGGTCTTTCTGCCGGTGCAAGTACGCCGGATAATATCATTGATGAAGTCTTAACTAAAATTAAAGAAATTGGGAACGTCCCAGAGGAGATGGTGTATGGCTGATAAAGGATCATTCGAAGTAAAAGTTGGTTTAGCCGAAATGTTAAAAGGGGGCGTCATCATGGATGTGATGAACGCCGATCAAGCAAAAATTGCAGAAGATTCTGGCGCTGTTGCCGTCATGGCTTTAGAACGGATTCCTGCATTAATCCGAGAAGAAGGTGGCATTGCCCGAGCCAGTAATCCGCAAATGATCAAAGATATCCAGAGCTTGGTATCTATCCCCGTGATGGCGAAAGTGCGAATTGGCCATTTTGCCGAAGCACAAATCTTGGAAGCCTTGGAAGTGGATTTTGTGGATGAAAGTGAAGTGCTGACCCCCGCTGATGAACATAACCATATTTGGAAACATGATTTTAAAGTGCCTTTTGTATGCGGTTGCCGAAATTTAGGTGAAGCCCTCCGTCGAATAGGAGAAGGTGCAGCCATGATCCGAACGAAAGGTGAGGCCGGCAGCGGTAATATCGTGGAGGCTGTACGTCATATGCGCCGAGTCCAAAGTGACATGAAAAAATTAACAATTATGGATCAGGATGAGCTCATGGCCGCCGCAAAAGATATGGGTGCCCCATTTGCCTTAGTTCAACAAGTGGCGAAATTGGGGAAACTTCCCGTACCGAATTTTGCTGCAGGCGGTGTCGCCACGCCGGCAGATGCATCCCTCATGATGCAGTTGGGTGCTGAAACTGTATTTGTGGGTTCAGGTATTTTTATGAGTGATGATCCCGCCCCAAGAGCAAAAGCAATTGTAGATGCGGTGACCTATTATAAAGATCCAGTCAAACTGGTTGAAATTTCTACAGGACTTCAATCGGCCATGAAGGGATTAGATATATCAGAAATCCCTGAAGGTGAACGTCTCCAGGAAAGAGGTTGGTAAGGAAGCCGGGCTTCCAATTCGATTATGATTGGCGTCCTGGCATTGCAGGGAGATTATGAAAAGCATATCCACATTTTAGGTCAATTGGGTATGGCTTCTACAGAGGTGCGATACCCAAAGCAATTAGATAACATTGAAGGATTAATCATCCCTGGGGGTGAGTCGACTACCATGACGGACTTGATGCAAAGAGTGGGATTTCATGATCCAATTCGAATATTTGCATCCAAATACCCTATACTTGGTACTTGTGCTGGACTCATTATGATGGCTGGATCAGTAGAAGATTCAGGTGTGTCCTCCTTGGGAATCCTTGATGTAGATGTAGATCGAAATGCTTATGGCCGGCAGGTTCATTCATTTACAGATGATTTACCCGTTTCATTGAATGGTCAAACTCAAACAATAAAAGCAACATTCATCCGTGCACCAAAAATTTCCAGAGTCGGATTATCTGTGGAAGTTATCAGTTCATACGATGGTGAACCGGTGGCCGTAAAACAGAGCCATCATTTGGGATTGGCATTTCATCCGGAATTAGACAGTGTAACCCTATTTCACGAATTCATTTTTAAAACGCAATTTGAAACCATTCATGCAGCTTAACCTATTACCCAATATAAAATCGCCAGCTGATATTAAAGATTTTTCCCCGGAACAGTTAAGGCAATTAGCTGATGAAGTTCGGCATCATACTATTGATGTAGTGAGCCAAGTGGGCGGTCATTTGGCACCAACTTTGGGTGTGGTTGAATTAACCGTGGCCCTTCATAAAGTATTTGATACGCCCGATGATAAAGTGGTTTGGGATGTAGGACATCAGGGATATGCCCATAAACTGCTCACGGGTCGCTTTGATACTTTTCCGACCATTCGCCAGTATGGGGGTCTCAGTGGATTTTTAAAACGATCCGAAAGTGAATATGATGCATTTGGTGCCGGTCATGCATCTACATCCATCTCTGCTGCTACAGGGATGGCTGAAGCGAGAAAGCTTACCGGTAAGGATTATCGTGTTGTGGCTGTGATAGGAGATGGGTCTATGACGGGCGGACTTGCCTTTGAAGCATTGAATAATGCGGGTCATTTACGTACACCCATGCTGCTGGTCTTGAATGATAATGAAATGTCCATCAGTCCCAATGTGGGGGCCATAAACACATATCTTACCCGAATTGTAACGAATCCCATTTATAATCGAATTCGGGAAGAGATTTGGAATATCTCTGGTAAACTACCTTTTGGGAAACGAACAGCGCGAACCATGCTTCATCGTATTGAAGAAAGTTTAAAATCGCTTTTGGTACCTGGAATGCTATTTGAGGAATTAGGATTTCGTTATTTTGGTCCAATTAATGGTCATGATCTAGATGCACTCGTTTCGACGCTGGATCGTGTCAAAGATTTAAAAACTCCTGCACTTCTCCATATTCTCACCAAAAAAGGGAAGGGGTTGGTCTCCACAAACGGGGAAAATGGCGAGTACCATAGTGATGCGGTCAAATTTCATGCAGTTAAGCCCAACGGTAAAGCCAAAGAAAAAATCCCATCCCCAACTGATGTAGAGTCCAATGCGCCTGTTTTTCAGGATGTATTTGGTTCCCTTGCCTCTGAAATCGCCCGCAATCGAAAAGATACAGTTTGCATCACGGCAGCTATGCGTGAAGGGACAGGCCTCGTATCTTATGCAAAAGCATTCCCAGATAGGTATTATGATGTGGGGATTGCCGAAGGGCATGGTGTTACCTTTGCTGCAGGATTGGCAACGGAAGGGGTGCGTCCCATCGTGGCTATTTATTCTACTTTCCTTCAACGGGCTTTCGATCATATCATTCATGATACAGCCATTCAGCATCTTCCGGTGGTGTTTTGCATGGATCGATCCGGTATTGCTGGTGAAGATGGCCCAACCCACCACGGTGCATTGGATATTGCATATATGCGATGTATCCAAGGCATGATTGTGGCCACACCAAAAGATGGAAATGAATTACGTCATCTCCTCTATACAGCGCTGGATCACAATGGCCCTTTTGCCATTCGTTATCCCAAAGCGTCATCGGTGGCATTTGATCCTCAGGGTCAGTCAGAATTATTACCGATCGGCAGTTGGGAAGTGGTTCGACAAGGGAATGATGTTGTTATTCTAGCCATGGGGGCACAAGTGCGAGATGCGGTGAATGCGGCAGATCAATTGGCCCAGAAAGCAATAAGCGCTGAAATTGTGAATTGTCGTTTTATTAAACCCATGGATAAATCCTATCTGAAATCAATTTTGGATCGTTTTAATCAGGTCATTACAGTAGAAGAGGGGGTACGGTCAGGAGGATTTGGTGAAGGGGTGCTATCTTGGTTGTCCACAAATGGTTTTAAGGGTGAAACAAAAATTATTTCTCTACCGGATGAATATGTTGAACATGGTCCAAGGCAAGTTCTCCTTGATAAATTGGGTATTAATCCAACCGGTATAAAATCGGCGGTTTCTAAGAGAACCATGAAATTAGGAATTGGTGCATAACGTATGAATTCAATTGTACTGGTTCTAATAGGGTTATTCGTCTTTTTTCTAGGCTATAAGTTTTATGCCAAATACATTGGAGATCGTATCTATGGCATCCAGGATATAGATATCAAGATGCCATCTAAAGCCATGGAAGATGGTGTGGATTATGTACCTACCAAAAAACATATTTTATTTGGACACCATTTCACATCTATCTCTGGAGCAGCACCCATCATCGGTCCTTGTGTGGCCGCCTATTGGGGTTGGCTGCCCGCATTGATTTGGATATTGGTCGGCACGGTCTTTATGGGAGCCGTTCACGATTTTGGCGCATTGGTCACGAGTGTAAAAGAAAAAGGCAGGAGCATTGCAGATATAGCATCCACAACCATCAGTAAACGTGCACGTCTCATGTTTCTCACCTTTGTTATTCTTTTAGTGTGGTTGGTCCTGGCAGTTTTTGCTATGGCCATTGCGGATTTATTTGTAGGTATTCCCGCTTCTGTCATCCCTATCAATGTTGAAATTATAATCGCCATCATTTTGGGTTTTCTTATCTATAAAAAGAAAATGGACAGTCTAATCCTATCTTTAATTGCCTTGGCTATGCTCTACTTTTTTGTTTGGGTTGGGACAAAGGCACCGGTGGATTTCACCACATCCATGGCTGTTCAGGATGCGAAAAATTTGTGGATTGTACTACTCTTTATCTATTCGGCCATTGCTAGTTTATTACCCGTTTGGACGTTGCTTCAACCGCGAGATTATATCAATAGCCATCAGCTTTTTGTTGGTCTTGGATTATTGTTTTTAGGCATCTTTGTCGCGCAACCAGTGGTGGATGCCCCTGCATTGCGACCTTTATCTGATCCCGGAACGCCAGGGCTATTTCCATTACTCTTTGTGACCATTGCTTGCGGTGCCATTAGCGGTTTTCATGGTTTGGTAGCTTCAGGTACAACATCGAAACAATTAGAAAGATTATCCGATGCAAAACAGGTGGGATATGGGGGTATGATTGGTGAGGGTACATTGGCATTGGCTTCCACCATTGCTGCCGTGGCGGGGATATCTCTTGTGACCACTTGTAATTTGCCGGCGGTTGGTCAAGTGGCAGACTTGAGTTGGGCCGTATATTATGATACATGGGCACACGCAAGCAGTAATAAGGCCACCGCATTTGTATTGGGGGGTGGTGCGTTGTTACAATCCTTGGGAATACAAGAAGGGATGGCCAATACACTCATGGCTGTGCTCGTTATTTCATTTGCGGCCACTACATTGGATACAGCCACCCGTATTCAGCGATTTATCCTCAATGAATTTGGTTTGACCATTCGGTTTAAGCCTTTATCCAATCGGTATATCGCCACAGCGATTGCTATTGTACCCGCCATATTATTGGCTTTTTGGAATGTATCTGATCCAGCTACAGGAGTAACGCGACAGGCTGGATGGGTGCTATGGCCCATTTTTGGTGCAAGTAATCAAATGTTGGCCGCACTGACCTTGATGGTGTTATCTCTTTATTATTGGCAAAAGAAAAAGCCGGTATTGCCGATTCTCATTCCAATGCTTCTCGTATTAATGATTACCTTTACTGCACTGGTCGCCAATGCAGTCAAATTTTATGACCAAAATACCGTCCTGTTTGGGTTAACAATCATATTGATTGGGCTCATAATATGGATGGTTTTTGAAGGTGTAAATAAGGTATTAGAAATAAGAAGATCGCAGTAAATTTTAGGTCTGAGTTTCAGTCATGGCAGAACAATTAGATTTATTCGAAAACGCCCGAAATCAGTGGGAAGCCGAATCCAAGGCTTCTTCTACACGGGATTATAGTTTTGATACCCTCAGTGGAGAGACTGTTGATCCGCTGTATTATCCGGATGTACCCACCGATGACTATATGGAGAAATTGGGCTTTCCTGGCCAGTTTCCATACACTCGGGGTGTCCATGCCAATATGTATCGGGGCAAGCTCTGGACTAAACGGCAATTCTCCGGATTTGGGACACCGGAAGATACCAATGCCCGCTACCATTCTCTTTTAAGTAAAGGACAAACCGGTCTTTCTGTGGCTTTCGATATGCCCACCCTTATGGGTTATGATCCGGATCATCCATGGTCAGAAGGTGAAGTGGGGAAATGCGGCGTATCCGTTTCCTCCATCAAGGATATGGAACGGTTATTTGATGGAATTAATTTAGGTGAAATTTCTGTATCTCAGACCATAAACGGTCCGGCTGTTATACTTTTGGCCTTTTATATTGCTGTGGCAGAGAATCAGGGTGTACCCTTAGAGAATCTTCGTGGCACACTTCAGAATGATATTCTAAAAGAATTCATTGCTCAGAAAGAATGGATTTTTCCACCGGAACCATCCATGCGGGTCATCACCGATATGATGTCATTTTGTACCGAACATCTGCCCAAGTACAATACCATTTCCATTTCTGGATACCATATTCGGGAGGCAGGCTCCACGGCAGCTCAAGAGTTGGCATTCACATTGGCAGACGGATTTACTTATGTGGAATATGCTCAGGCAGCGGGATTGGATGTGGATGCATTTGCACCACGACTCTCATTCTTTTTTAATTCTCATTTGGATTTCTTTGAAGAAATTGCTAAGTATCGAGCGGCGAGACGTATTTGGGCCAAACGAATGAAAAATAAATATGGTGCCAAAAATCCACGTTCATGGAAATTGCGATTTCATACCCAGACGGCAGGATGTTCATTGACAGCCCAACAGCCGGAGAATAATATTGCTCGGACGGGATTCCAGGCCATGGCGGCCGTATTGGGCGGCACTCAATCACTCCATACCAACTCCATGGATGAAACGTTGGCCCTGCCCACAGAAAAGGCAGCAGAAATTGCATTGCGTACCCAGCAACTTATTGCATTTGAAACGGGTGTGGCGAATGTAGCCGATCCTTTAGGCGGTTCCTGGTTTGTGGAATCTCTTACTGATAAAATGGAAGCGGAAGCGGAAATATATTTTACAGAAATAGAAAATATTGGTGGGGTTATTCCCGCCATCGAAAAAGGATATTTTCAAAGAGAAATCGCTCGGGCTGCATCGGACTATCAGCAGAAAATTGATGATAAACAATTGATTCACATTGGTGTAAATGCATTTGAAAAACAGGATGAAGAAATTGAAATTCCACTTCTGGAAATCGGTGATGCGGCAGAAAATCAGCAGAAAGAAGCATTAAATCAATTGCGTGCAGTTAGAGATGAAAATGCGGTTCAGCAAGCCTTTAACCGCATCCAAGAA